>JAFZZR010000091.1 GCA_017615635.1 Lentisphaeria bacterium | reverse complement strand
AGTCATCCCCGGATTTTCAGGCAAAGATTTCCATTGCATACAAGGAAGCACGAGAGACATCTTACTGGCTGCGTCTTCTCTTCGCCTCAAAATACCTTACGGAACGGCAGTTTAACAGTCTTCACGCAGATTGTGAAGAACTGATTCGAATACTGGGATCCGCACAACTTACAATGAGAACAAAACTTCAGAAAGGGCTGTAATCATGATGACGAACCGGGGATCTGCATTAAGAACCTCATACCTCATACTTCATACCTCATACCTGAAGCGATTCACCCTGATCGAGCTTCTCGTGGTCATTGCCATCATCGCCATTCTCGCGGGGATGCTTCTTCCGGCGCTGAGTTCGGTGAAGGCACGGGGCACCAGCACTTCCTGTCTGAATAATCTGAGGCAGATCGGCCTGGCGGAATCCATGTACACGACGGAATATCAGGATCAGTATCACGGCTGGGCGATGTACGGGATCTACCTGAACAAGATCAGCAAGAAGATCAATCTGGCGGTCGGCTGGAGCGTATTTCTCTGGAATGCCGGATATCTGCCGGAGCCGGGGAGTCCGAAGAGCGTGTTTTTCTGTCCCGGCCAGGAGAATATTCCGGATAACGAATATTCCCTGAACGGCAACGATGCCGATCCGTTTCACAAAAACAACAACTACTCGACGAATCAGAATTTCATGCCGACGTACGCGGGCGGCCCGGACAACCATGGCAGCGTAATTTCCTGCGTCAAGACGACCCGTATCAAGTATCCCGGGCAGAAGCTGCTCTTTACCGACGGACTGCAGAGGTACGATAACTCCACACTGAAGGAGAAGATCTGCTCTCAATCTTTCTCCAATGCCAGTTTCAGCCTCACTGCGGCCTGGGGACGGTTCACGTACCCGCATTTTCAGGCCGTCAACGCCGCCTTTGCGGACGGCCATGTCTCCCAGGTCAAGCGGGACATCCTTACCAACCGTCCCGAGTTCGGACAGATCGATACCACACCGACCGTGGCCATTCCGTGAAGGGGCGGGGTATGAAGCTGAAATTTTCGGCCCTGTTTTTTCTTCTTGCCTTGTCGCAGGTCTTCGGGCAGAATCTGATCCAGGACAGCGACTGCGAATCGGATCCGCTGTCGGAAGAATTCGGCCTGTCCGGCGCACCGGATCAGTCGAGGCTGCTTCCGTTCACGGAGGATCTGACCTGGAACAAGTGCCTGAAGTTCGAACTTCTCAAATATCAGACGGACAAGAACGGCAAACGCTTCGTCAACACCTTTGTCCGGATCGGCGGGACGCGCCGGATCTTCGGATTCCCGTGCAAGCCTGAAACGACCTACCGCTTTTCGGTCGAGATCCGGGGCGACGCCCCGCGCGCCATCTTCAATTTCTGCCAATGGACGGACTCCGCGGACAACTGGCGCGGATACACCATGAAACGGACCGGGATCCACACATTCACCCCGCAGAAGGAATGGACCCGTTATCAGGGAACATTCCGGACGGGTCCGGATGCGAAGCGCGCCGCCCTCGCCATCGGATTCTGGGGAAGCGAGGCGGCCAATGACATGCCGGACCGGGTCGGACAGTATATCCTGATCGACAGGATCCGCATCGAAGAGGTCAAGGAAGGCACCATCACCGCGGCGGGACCGGGGCGTTCGTCCGGCATCGGGGAAAATCTGCCGGAGGGGATCCGGCCGGCCTCCGTCTGCATCGTTTCCGAAACGCCTGCAAAGCTGAACGGATTCCGGGATCTGAAGGCGGACAAGCCCGCGCGTCTGCCCAGCGAAGGCGAGATCCGGATGGACCGCGATTCCCTGTACTTCGACCTGCATTTCAAGGGTGCAAAGCCGGAGATCGCTCCGGACGATTCGCTTTGGGCAAATGACGCCGCGGAGATCTTCTTCGCTCCGGTCAAGGCGGACCGGCGGCTCTCCCAGTTCGTGATCGCCGCGGACGGAAGACGCTGGCAGGGCAACGGGTCGGCGGAAGTCAAGCGTTACGACGAGTGGAAAGCCTCGGTTTCAACCGGGGAGGACGGCTGGCGCGTGCAGGCGGAGATCCCGTTCCGGCTGCTGGGATACGATGCGGCTCCGGCCGACGGAAGTTTTCTCGCATTCAATGTAGGACGACAGCATATCGATCCGGTCAGGTGCCCGGACAAGCCGGATTTCAGCCGTGGAAACCGCTGGGCCTATGGGCGCATGTACGATCATTCCTCATGGTCGTTCGGGTACGGGGATGAATCGAAATTCGGGATCCTGTTCTTCGGGACGATGGAGCCTTACATCGAGGCGGAACTGAAGGAGATCGTTTCGCCGGAATTGAGCTCGATAAAGGAAAAGATCGACCGGAATTCGCCCGGCCTTGCGTGGAATCAGCTGAAAAAACTGCGGGAAGAAGACCGTATGCTGAAACTCTCGAAGGAACCGTTCATTGCGGCCCGTATCTCTCCCTCGGCCGATCCCGCCGTCCCGTTCATGCCGGAAGCGCTGAATCAGCCGCAGGAGCGGTACCGGATACGCGCGGCGGTCAACGAACATGCGCCTCTGGTTCTTGCCCTGGCAAATATGACCGCCGATTTCGAAGAGTACCGGGTGACGCTTTCATGCGGCTGGGAAAGAGCCGAACCGCAGGTGGAGTACTGGTATCCTCAGGCCGGACTGAAAAGCCCGGCCGGGGTTCCTTTCCCGAAAAATCGGATCACGATCCGGCGGGGCGTCCAGGGACGGGATTCCGATGCGGAGATCCACGGCAAGAGGTTCGATATCCTGACCCGGATCGACGGCGCGGCTCCGGTTCCGGTCCCGTCCCGGCAAAGCGGATTGATCTGGATCGATTTCGACTGTCACGGCGTCGAACCCGGCATTTACCATGGTACGCTGGACATCACGCCGCTTTCGTCCGGCCGTTTTCTCGGCTACAAGCATGTCCCGGGCGGTCTGCAGGTGCGGGACACGCTTACAAAACGGATCCCGCTTGAGCTGGAAGTCCTGCCCATCGAACTTTCCGACGACGATCTGCCCCTGAACGGATTCCGGACCGGGATATATCAGTATCACTTCGACTTCATGAAGCAGTACAATACCTGCATGTACATGGTGACTCCGTGGTATTTCTGCGTGGAGTTCGGCAGGGACGGCTCCCTCGTCAGGGAAAAGTTCCGGTCCTTCCTGGAGCCGCATATCCGGCTGATCGCGAAGAATGCGGGAACCATGCCGGCCAATGCGAAAAAAGTCATGGTGGCCTACGGCACGTATGACAATTTCAAGAATGTGCATTGGCCGAAAAAGGAGATCGCCTTCGATACACCCGAGTACTGGAACGCCTGGCGGAGCTGGTGCCGGGCCATGGACGATGTCCTCGTGCGCAACGGGATCGGCCGCAAGGATTATACGGTCGAGATCGCGGATGAACCGCAGTTGAAGAAGTTTTCCGTCGAAGAGCTGACCCGGGCCTGCCGCGAGCTGAAAGACGCGGTGCCCGGCGTGCATATCACCGTCACGAATGCCAGCGATGTGTACGGGCGTGAAATGGGACCGCTCGTCGACAGCTGGATCTTTTCTCAGTACGAAATATACGATCGGAAACGGAATCGCAATATCGCGTGGTTCCGCAGTCTGCCGGGCAAGGATTGGTCGGTCTACTGCTGCGAGACCCGCCTGAGTATGGATCTGTACCGGTATTACCGGATCCATCCGTGGAAGGCGTTCGATCTCCGGGCCGGGTTCGTCTCGATCTATCAGTTCCTGGAGCAGCAGCCGGGTACGGATTTCTACCGCGTCCCGGCGGGCGGACTGGCCTATGACACGTCCGCAGAACTGGTCCCCTCCATCCGCCTTGAGAATCTCCGGATCGGCATGACGGACGTCAAATACTTGAAGCTGCTGGAACGGCTCGCCGCCGGGGACTCGGAAGCGGCCCGCGAGGCACGGAAATTTCTGGAAAAAGCGCCGAAAGAGGTCGTCGTGACGTATCCGCACGTCGATTCCAAGGCGGATGAAATGAGAAGCCGGGCGATCGATCTGATCCTGAAACTGCAGAAACAGGACCCGGCACGCTGATCCATCCGTTTCCGGGGCAGGGGGGAGACGGGTGCGAGGTCAGACCCACCGGATCTCGGTCCGGAAGGATCCTCCGGGCGCCGTCTGCTCGAAAACCAGCTGCCGGTTCGGAACTTTGCGGAAATCCCGATAGCTCTTGCTCTCCCGCATCTCGAACGCGCCGGGGAAACGGATCCGGATCGTTTTCCCTCCGTGCTCCAGGATCGCCGTACCGTCCTCTTTCCGCACCGATACGCCGGAGTGCAGATTGAAGAGGAAGGTCATCCGGATGGAACGACTGGAGAAAACCGAATCGTCCAGAACGATCTCGCGGGCCTCTTCCCGGATGGTGATCTTCCTCTCCCAGCGGACGCCTTCCCAGCCGGGGGCCGTGGTGGCCATGGCGCAGGAAATGCGGCCGTCCTTCCAGTCGGAAAGCGTGCATTCCGCCGCATGAAGCCAGAGATACCGCCCCTGAATGACGCCGTCGCCGTGTCCGTCGACCAGCAGGGATGAGTGAGCAAAGGGCTGCTTGTAGTATTCGGAGAAGTCCGGATCGTCGTAGCTGCAGCACCCGCTGTCCGCAAGGAAGGGGACACCGTGCACGAAGAGCGTTACAGCCTGTTTCCCGCCATGGTAATGGCTGAGCTCATCCACCAGCGGCGAGCAGTCGAGAAGGAGGAAATCCTCCTTGCCCTGATGGATGGCGAACCCGGCTTTCGGTAGCATCCGGTATTCCGCGGGTTCCGCGGCGGTAGGCAGCGAGGCCAGGAATCCGGACATGTCGAACGAATAGGCGTCGTTGACCGCGGGACTGAATCCATCGGGCTGACGGAACGTGCGGCAGACTTCGAATATCTTTTCCGCCCGCTCGAGCGCGGCGGGGGAGAACGACACATTCTCCCGCTTCGCCAGAGTCAGGGAGTCCCGGACGATCCAACTTTCGAAGAAGTGATAGGAGGGGCTCAGGTCAATGATCATGCCGTCCTCCAGAAAATCGTGGAGGATATGGTATTCGCATACATCCGCGGCCACCTTCAGCCAGTCGCGGCTTTCCGGCAGATCCCGGAAGAACGAGGCTGCCAGCATCAGCGCCATGCCCCGCAGGGCCTGATGATTGCCCGGCTCGCGGGGCACATGGGCCTCGGTCCAGTAGATATTCTGTCCGTGCAGATACAGAAGATGCTCCAGCGTTTCCAGATCCTCGGGTGTGAAGACCTTCATATCCCGCAGGAACCACAGGGCGTGGAGAATGTTCATGATTCGGCTGGCGGGCTGGAAATCGAACCACTGATACGGGATGGGCGCATCGAAATCGAAGCCCTTGGCGTTGTAGTCATGATCCCGGGCGTAGAGCACATCCCGGTACAGTTTGCAGGCATCCTCGCAGGTTGCGGGCGGCGGATACGCCTCGGAAAAGCGCAGCAGGATGCTCCGGACTTTCCGGGCCAGCGAAAGGTCTCCGTTCTGCCTCGCCACGCGGGCCAGCGGCACGATGAAATACATCCGGTTGATCCAGCATGATTTCTCGATGCTGCTCCAACGCTCGAATTTCAGAAAGTCGATCTCTTCCGGAGACGGCCCGAAATCCTTCAGTGCGCCGCCTTCCAGGATCGCCTTCACGATCTCACGGTCATCGGCGGATCCCGCCGTCTCCTGCTGGATGAAGCGGCCGCCTCCGTCGAAGGGGTAAAGTTCGAAGAAGTTTCTGTTTACGAGCAGCTCCGCGGGGAGCGGCATTTCAAATCGTGCGATACGGGACATGGTTTTGTAGTTCCTTTTCTGTTTTTCTGCAGCGATAATGTAGTCGAAAAACCGGATTTTTCAAGACACTGTCCCGCTCAAGCAACAAAAAATACGCGCCCGAAAGGACGGGATCACCTGTCTCTCCACGACAGCGTTTCGGATTGCCACAGAAACATCAGATTGCTGGTGCTGAGAGTGTACAAGCCTTTGTCCGCACTCGCATGACCGTCCATGTACAGAAAATCGCATTTGCCGCTGCCGTGGGCCGCATAGGCCCCGATATCGGTATAGCCGCCTTTGCGATGCTGCTCATCGTAGTATTGGAATCCGTACTCCATATTGTAATCGTTATCGCTCTCGGCCTGCATGGATCTCTGTTTCCAGTTGTCCATGAGCAGGATCGTCCGCGACAGATGGGGATTCTTCTGCGTATTCTTCACATACTGTCCCGTTGTTTTCCAGCTGCCGCTTTCGTACTTCATTCCGAGTCCGTGATTGTAGCGGTAGTCCAGATATACTCTGCGGGAGTAGGGGGCATCGCTCGCGCTCGTGTACTGATAACTTCTTCCCGTTGAAGACGGACACAGCAGAAAATCGTACTTGTAGGCAACCGTATCATCCACCTTCACCGCCGGCCCCCACATCTGGGTGTATCTTGCGTAATCCAGCCAGGCCAGATATTTTTTGCTTACCTGATCGAAGGGAAACCAGCTCGGGAGAACATATCCGTCGTTATCGTCTCCGTACACCTGCCAGTAGATTCCGAACTGTTTGAGGTTGTTCAGGCAGGAAGTGGCCTGCGCCGTCTGCTTCACCTTGCCCAGGGCGGGCAGAAGCATGCCGGCGAGGATGGCGATGATGGCGATCACGACCAGCAGCTCGATGAGCGTGAATCGCTTCAGGTATGAGGTATGAGGTATGAGGTATGAGGTTCTTAATGCAGATTCCCGGTTCGTCATCATGATTACAGTCCTTTCTGAATTTTTGTTCTCATT
>JAFZZR010000090.1 GCA_017615635.1 Lentisphaeria bacterium | reverse complement strand
GGGGCGGCGGCTTTCTTCACCGCAACGCCCTTCTTCGCGGGGGCGGCGGCTTTCTTCACCGCAACGACCTTCTTCGCGGGAGCGGCGGCTTTCTTCACCGCAACCGCCTTCTTCGCGGGAGCGTCGGCTTTCTTCACTGCAACGGCCTTCTTCGCGGGAGCGGCGGCTTTCTTCACCGCAACAGCCTTCTTCGCGGGAGCGGCGGCTTTCACCGCAACGGCCTTCTTCGCAGGGGCAACGGCTTTCTTCACCGCAACAGCCTTCTTCGCGGGAGCGGCGGCTTTCACCGCAACGGCCTTCTTCGCAGGGGCGGCGGCTTTCTTCACCGCAACAGCCTTCTTCGCGGGAGCGGCGGCTTTCTTCACCGTCTTGACCGCAGGTTTCTTCGCCGACGATGCTTTTGCGGATGCGACCCCCGCCTTTTTGGCTGCGGACGGAGCGGCACTCTTCTTCACAGGACTCTTCTTCATGGCAAACCTCCGGTTGACAATGACAGACAATACATTGACGATTCGAATCTTATCGTGTTAAAATACCACGTTTTTCCAAATAATCAAGGGCGGAGTTGCAAATTTGTCTCTCAAAATGCACCCGTCCGAAGGGAAGAATGAAAAAAAGTCCCGCCGAGCCTCACTCTCCGGTCAGATCCTTCCGCACGACTTCCCCGGGAAGAGTGCTGACGCCCGCCCAGAGTTTTCGCCCCGGATAAATGGCCGTATGGATCCCGGTATGAACGCCGCTGCCGATCACAGTCCCGAATTTCCGGCGGCCGGTATCCACGAGAACGCCGTCCACCATGGACCGGTGATTCTTTCCGTCATGGCGGAAATTGGAGGCGATGGTGCCGCCGCCGAAGTTGACGTCGGGACAGATCACGGAATCGCCCAGATAGGAAAGATGTCCTGCGGCCACATGGTGCATGAGGATGGAATTTTTCAGTTCCACCGCCTGCCCCGCGTGGCAGTTGTCGCCGACGAACGTGCAGCCGCGCAGATAGCAGTTGGGACCGAGCTTGCAGTTTTTCCCGATCACCGCAACGCCTTCGATGTACACGCCGGGCAGCAGAACCGAACCTTCACCGAGGATCACGATCCCGTCCAGCGTCACGTTCTCGCGCACGGTCCCGAGGATCCTGTTTTCCCGGATGGACGAAAGGATCTCCTCGTTGATCCGCAGGATATCCCAGGGAAACCGGATCGGAAACGATTCGGAGTCGGGAGTCAGAGAAACGGGATCCGCGCCCGGCCTGCGGGCAAGGATCTCACCGGAACCGGCAGTGCGGAGCGTGAAGCCGCCCGTACACTTTGCGAGCTCGCCGATCAAAGCGCGGGAAGGCCAGAACGCGGCGGAGACGGCTTCAACGCCGGGGACAGCGGACCAGCGGGTGATCAGTTCATCGCCCAGGGTGCCGTGTCCCAGCTCGATCCGGGGAAACTCCTCCAGGCAGTCCAGTGGTGCCATGGAGGACGGGATGCGAAGATCCAGAAACTGCATATTCGTATCCATCATGACAGGGTCTTCCGGATAACGGTGCAGATATTCTTGCTCCAGAGGTCGGCCTTGTCCGCATCACGGGCTTCCACCAGCACGCGGCACTTGTTTTCGGTGCCGGAGTACCGGACCATGACGCGTCCCGTCTCCGAAAGTTCGGTTTCAGCCTTGTGGATCACATCGGAAACCTCGGGAAGGTTTTCCAGCGGCACCTTTTCCTGAACAGGGATGCTCGTGATCCGCTGGGGGAATTCCGTCATGAAGCCGGACGCCAGCTCGTGAAGGGACTGGCCCTTGCGCTTCATCAGGCGGATGACGTGCAGCGCGGAAATGATTCCATCTCCCGTGGTGGCGTAGTCGCGGAAAATCAAATGGCCGGACTGCTCGCCGCCCAGGTTCAGATCCAGATCCCGCATGCGTTCGATGACGTAGCGGTCGCCCACGGAAGTGATCTCCGTCCGGATCCCGGCCTTCTTCATGGCCTCGATCAGCCCCATATTGCTCATCAGGGTGCAGGCGATGGTGTTATTGGAAAGCCGGTTTCGCACCTTGTAATCCAGCGCGCAGAGGCCGATGATCCTGTCTCCGTTCACGATGTTGCCGAACTGATCCGAGAAAATGACGCGGTCGGCGTCGCCATCCAGGGAGATCCCGATATCCGCCTTGTGCTCCTTGACCAGACGCACCATGTTCTGGGGGCACATGGCTCCGCAGTTCTCGTTGATGTTGGTCCCGTCGGGCGACGTTGCGGTCCGGATCAGATCCACGCCCAGTTCCTTGAAAATGAGGGGCGCAATGTAGTAAGCCGCGCCGTTGGCGCAGTCCAGGACCGCTTTGACGCCGCTGAGCGAGTGATTCTTGATGGAGCTTTTCGCGAACTCGATGTAACGGCCCCGGGCGTCCTCGATTCGAAACGCCTTGCCGATCCCGCTCCGGCCGCCGCTGCTGTGATGGCTCAGCATGGAAAAGACTTCCGTCTCGATCCGGGATTCCAGCTCATCCGCCAGTTTGTATCCTTCCGAATCGAAGATCTTGATCCCGTTGTCCGTCGCCGGATTGTGCGATGCCGTGATCATGATCCCGCAGTCCGCACACATGGAGCGCGTCAGGTGCGCCACGGCGGGCGTGGGCAGAGGTCCGATCTCGAACACATCCATTCCCATGCTCACAAGTCCGCTGGTCAGCGCCGTCTCCAGCATGTAGCCGGAAAGACGGGTATCCTTCCCGATGATCGCACGGGGATGCTCTTTTCCGCTCTCGATGAATGTTTTGGCAATGGCCTTCCCTGTCCAGAGCGCAATCTCCGGGGTGATGGGATACTCGTTGGCCTTGCCGCGAATTCCGTCCGTTCCAAACAACTTCGCCATGTTCCGCTTTCCTTCCGAACTGCTTGCCCGGCCTTTCCGCCGGACCCGGAAGCGGACTGCGCCTCCGGTATTCTTTCTGTAAATCACGTATCCGGACGCTCTGAAAAACAGATCCGCGAAAAACCGGCCTCGCCAGGCCGGACTCCGCCCGCAAACGCATAAATCCCGCTTTTCGGTACGGCTGTCCCGTTACGATGTCGAATATATGCAAATTTGCAGTGCCGTACTATATACGTTCCGGACATGAATTGCAAGTCCACTTGCCGGAAAATGCAAGTAAATGTGCGTTGAAAAGGTAAACTTATTGCAGAAACGATTCTCCCTTTCCGTCCGTTTCCTCCGTTTGCCTTATCCCGATGCGATCCACCCTCCGCCCCTCGAAAACTGACATCGCACCGTGCAAAGAGATGCACGGGGGGGAAAGAGCTATTTCGCGGTCTTTTCTTCCGGCGGGGTCTCCTGCCGGATGCCTCGCTTCACCGCCAGGATCTTATCCACGTAGACTGCGTTTTCGCTCGTGGAGCCCTTCACATAGGCAGGGCCGGTCATCTTGCAGGAGATGTAGATATCCCATTCCCTGCCCTGATCCACCGGATTCCACAGCGGCTTGTAGGCGTACTGCAGACGAAGTCCCCAGGTCCGGTGTCCGTACAGTTGTTCCTTATGGAATCCGTTGGGCGCATGGCGTCCCAAATAGTAGAGATGGTACTTTTCATCGGAGGGGATCTCCTCCTGCTTGATCTCCCGGTAAAGGACAGTCTTTTTCAGCGTGTGATCGTAAAGGCCGAACAGCATAGGCCATTTCGTGTGGTCATACTGCTCATCCGGAGTGCCCAGCAGACTGCCGACTTTCTGCGCCTGACCGTAGGCGGCGTCCGGATCCTGCACATTGTATTTTTCATATCCCCCGATATTCAGCATGCTGACCTGGACCACATCCTCTTTTTCGAATTCCTCCGGCACAGGCAGAGGCTCGCGGAAAAGCCGGAGCAGCTGAAGCTCATTCTGAAGCCGCTGTTCGGCGGTTTTTCCGTTCTTCACCCGTGTTTTGTCCGGATAATACCGCTCATATGCGGCACGGATATTCTTCTCCAGACGATCCACAAGTTCGACATACGGGATTCCGGAAGCGCTGCCGCCCTGCTTCCACATCTCCGCGGCGGCGTAGTCCACGGGGATCCGTTCCATGACGATCCTCGTCAGCAGACCGGGATCGTTCCCCGCTTTGGACTCGGCACGGTCCAGCAGGGCGTTCACGATCGTGAAGAACTCCGCGTCCATGATCCCGCGGGCCTTGATCGGCTTTTCGGAGACGATCCCCGGGACGGCGTCGATCCGTTTTTTCAGGTAGGAGGCATAGGCTTTCATCTCCTCCGCGGCGGGGCCGTACTGGAACTGGAAAAACTCCTCGATCAGCGGTTCGTCATCCTGATCCGGATCATCCATCAATTTACATTCCAGATAATTATGAAGATCGTGAAACGCCCGCGGGGTGATCAGGTCGTGATAGGCGTATTCCGATTCGATCATCAGTTTCACGGCGCCGAAGTCCCGGTAGAACCGGATATTCTCCGCGATGTTCCAGTAACAGCACTGCGGCCACGGGAAGGCGTCGCTCATGATGTAGAGCCGATGATACGCCCACACACTTTTCCGGTCCGCCAGAATCTTCCAGCCCTCGTACTGGGCGCGGATCTTTGCATTGTTGGCATGGGAAATCGGACGCAGCAGATCGGATTCGCCGAGAAACGCGAACTGGATCATCACGTTCTCGCGCGCCCGGATGTTCTTCGGCGGATCCTGCGTCAGCGCATACGCGAAAGTCTGGAACAGCCGATCCGGAAACGCGGCGGCGATGTCGTTGACGAAATCCAGCTGTGCTCCGGCCAGCGTACCGTATTTTTTCACCAGTTCCTTGCAGCCCTCGCACTGACAGAAGGAACCGTTGTCGTTCTGGGAAAGGTCGATCCAGCGGAACCACACGCCCTTCAGCCCCTTTTCTTCGACAAACTTCTCCTCCCGTTCGATCCATTTCGCCACTTCCGCCTTCGCAAATGCACGGAACTCCGGATCGGAGAAACAGATCTGCCCGGGTCCGATATTTCCAACGGCACGGACGGGATTGCCGGACGAGTCCTTCGGCAGGATCCGCTCCATCCCCTCCGGCACGGCTTTCGTCAGCTGCCAGTATGTATGACAGTTGCCCAGCCCGCGTGATTCGAACAGCGTCGGCCACTCGCCGTACGGAGATAATTTATTCTCTTTCAGATAACTGCGGGAACGCTGATAGGCGCGGTCCTCGAACGTCGTCGAGACCGTGCGGAGAAGCGGGAAGGCCGGTTTGCGCTGAAGGATCTCTCCGTCCGGAAACGAGATGACGTCCTTCCGCGGGACCTTCTCCTCCAGCGAGGTAAACCAGCGGACGCCTCCGAACTTGTCGAGGAACTCGCAAACTCCGTAATACAGACCCCGGGGCCAGCCGCCGGAAATGGTCAGCACGTTCCCCTCCGCCTGCATTTTCCACTCCTCCTGATCCAGGCCGGGATCGGACCACAGAACGATGGCGGGCGTACCTTTTTTCCATTGATTTTCCGGTATGACGGCCACCTCCTTCCCGAAAATTTTGCTCAGATACTCCTGCAGGACAACGGGCGCCTTCTGCTCCGGCGTCCCGTTCGCCGACGTCGTGACAATGAAAAAATCCCCGGTAATGTCCAGCGCGCTCAGCACGGCGACCGACACGGCCAGAAGAACAAACGCAAGACCTGTTTTTTTCATACGGGCTCCTTCTCTTTACGGACAATTACCGTATTGCCTCGATGATATTGTTTGGAAAATCCCAGACGGCAAACGACCACCAGCCTTCCCCTCGGACATTCTGTATCGTAACGGTATTCTTGACCAGTGCATGTCCATCGAAAAAGAGCTGGGCCGCTCCGCCCGGATGAGCTTTGTACAGGCCCACGTCACGCGGAGTCCCGCTGGTATAATAATCCAGAAAATTCTGGGTGGTCGGATTATTCGGGTTGTTTTTCAACCGCCCCTTAAAATTATCCATGAGGACCGTGGACTGTGAGAGAACGGGATTGTTCTGTCCCAGCTTGATCTGAAAGGTTTGAAGGTTGTTGCCGCTTCCGGAGGAGGCAGGGCTAACCTCGCCGGAGTCGGAAACATACTGTCCGATCCTTGCATTGTATCCGTAATCGCAGCATGTATGCTTGGAAAACGAATTGCCGGATTGTGTATAATAAAACATTTTGCAGAGGGGAGCGGCGGGACACAGCAGCAGTTTTATCAGGTAATTATCGTCTCCCTCGTACAGCTCGGCAGCGCCGAATGTTCCGTTCGCACGGGCGTAATCCGCCCAGTACAGAAATTTCTTCGTGGGCACATTGCCCTGCTGGACGCGGGCCGGCAGCATGTTGTCATCGTTATCCGTGGCGTACATCTGCCACAGAAGCCCGATCTGCTTCTGATTGTTGAGGCAGCCCGTGGACTTCGCAAACTCCCTGGCCTTGCCCAGCGCCGGAAGAAGCATGCCCGCCAGTATGGCGATGATCGCGATAACGACCAGTAACTCGATGAGGGTGAAGTGCTTCAGGTATGAGGTATGAGGTATGAGGTATGAGGTTCTTAATGCAGATTCCCGGTTCGTCATCATGATTACAGCCCTTTCTGAAGTTTTGTTCTCATTGTAAGTTGTGCGGATCCCAGTATTCGAATCAGTTCTTCACAATCGGCGTGAAGACTGTTAAACTGCCGTTCCGTAAGGTATTTTGAGGCGAAGAGAAGACGCAGCCAGTAAGATGTCTCTCGTGCTTCCTTGTATGCAATGGAAATCTTTGCCTGAAAATCCGGGGATGACT
>JAFZZR010000002.1 GCA_017615635.1 Lentisphaeria bacterium | reverse complement strand
GCGGGAGGAAGATGAAAAGGGGCTTTCCTTCGGGCTCGGCGGAGGTGCGGACCAGGATCAGCACTTCCGGCATCAGATGGGAAGCGAAACCGAAGAGGACCTCCTTTTTCCCTTTTTCCTTGAAGTAGAGCACGGGAACAACGCTTTTGCGGACCCGTTCCGGAAGCGCGGCAAAAGCTCCGGCGGAGACGGTATCGCCTTCCGCGAAGGTGAAGGAGCTTCCGATTTTTCCCGCATCGCCCTTCCAGAGGATCAATGCGATCTCCGCAGCCTGAAGCAGATCCGGGTCAGCCTCGTCGCGGGTAAGCCGTTCCAGCAGAGCCAGACGCAGTGCGGCGTTGGAACTGACCTTATCGGCATCGCCGCTGAATGCGCGGTACTTGGTCAGAGAAAAAGAGGCGGCTCCGTCAGGGAACTCGGTGTGGAAAATGCGGGAGACCGCGGCAATATTCTTGAGAAGGACCGCATCGAGATCGCCGTTGACCGGAGCGATGGCCTGAGGATACTCTTTTTCCTTCAGCGTTTCACCGCGGAAGTCGGAGCCGGTCAGGAATGCGAAGTTCTCCAGCCGGGGAATCTGTTCCTGATTGTCCGTCTGGAACAGAAGGATCGTATCCTGCAGCGGATTGTAGAAAGCGTAAACGCCGGTTCCGGTCTGCGCGCTCTGCGGACCGGTGAGCAGAATGGCATGGGTGAAGAAATCGGAAAGGATGGGGGAAGCGTCATCGGGCTCGATCAGACCTCCGAAAACGGCCTGCCAGCGGTTCCAGGCGCCCTGCGTCATCCAGTCCTTCAGGGCTTTTCCGGGCATGGCGGCAGCCACGAGCCGGATGGTGGAAATTTTGTCCTGTCCGGTCATTTCCGGTTTAGCCTGTGAAGATTCTGCCGCGGAACCGATCAGACAGGAGAGCATCAGCGCTCCCAGGATCAGCTGCTTCGTTTGTTTCATCTGTTCATTCTCCTATGATGAATTTTGTTGAAAATGTTCCCTGTCAATGATGCAGATGATTCCGGGCTTCGGAAAACGCAATTTCCGAGTACCCGCTGTTCCGGTCTCTTCCCGCAAACTGCCGGGTCGCTCCCAGTTTCTGCGCCAGCTGTTCGAGCATTCCGGAATCCGCGGTCTTGTCATCGCCGGTGGAGAGGAAAACCGCATCCCAGTCCGCCTCGCAGAGATTGTCCTTGTCTTCGATTTTTCCGCTGGCGCGGTATTCGCCCTTTTTCCAGCCGGAGAGACGGTATCCGGCCCGGGCCGCGGAAACGCTCCACATGGTCTGATTACCTTCGCCCACGCTGAAAGCGGAATAGATGCCGGATTTCTTCTCTCCGTTGAAGACAAAGGCAAAGGGATTGTTCAAGGGCCGGGAGACGCCGACCACGATGGCGCCGTCCTTATCGAAGTAGTTCTCCTTCAGGACCTGAGGCTTTGCCTCGACGCCGGTGTAAAATTCATCCCGGGCCATTTCGCCGGTGACGGGACTGACAGGCTGAACAACGAGGCCGCCGAACACGCAGTAATCGCCATGCCACCAGATCTGATTATAGGTGAACCACATGGCGCTGAGGGTGCTGCCGGCCTGCCTGTAGTCGCGGCGGAACCCGGAGGAACCGGCGGTGACCAGCCAGGTATCGGCGCCCGTTCCGAAGACGGATTGAGGCGGCTCCTTGAATCCGCCGAATCCGAGGAAGCGTGCCTCGTCGCCGGAAAGGATTTCGAAGTAAGAGGAAGCATCCTTCAGGTTGTAGAGGGTCCACTGGATCTCCCGACTGTTCTTCACCTTTTTGTCGTTTTCCGTCAGCGAGACATCCGCCTTGACCGCAAATTCCACCGCCTGCTCCACTCTCGATTTCATCCCGGAGATCAGCTCGGCTTCCGCCTGATTCATGGATTTGATGCAGGACCGGAGCGAGCTGAGAAGAGCCACCGGATTCCGCGGAGCATTGGCGCCCTGCGCCGAAGTAATGGCCGGGATCGATACGTCCTGCGTTCCGTTGAGCCGGATCAGCATGTGAGTAACCTCGCCGCCTCCGCCCCCCGGGGAGACGCCGACGCGCCAGTTCACCGCTTCCATCCGGGGGTGACACGCACAGATATTCTGGTATGCGGCCGTGACGGACCGGGACTGATTCCAGCTTGTCACGACCCGGCTGAGCCAGGTGTCCACGATATGGTCCATCTGCCGACGGGTCATCATGACATAGTTCCAGGACATGGCCTTATTGATGACGGCGATGCGGCTTACGGTATCCGCCTGCACCAGTGCCCCGGAGTACGCGGCGGCATCCGCGGCATTCTGAAGTTCCATCCGCTCCCGGACGGTTTCGCCGATGGCGTACACGGAAAAACCGAAGAGAAAGATGATCAGCGCCACGGTGACCGTGAAGGCGAACGCGACTCCGCTTTCGTCTCCGGCCAGTTCCGCCGCTTTCCGTTTCAGAATGTCTTTCATCATCAGTTTTTCACAATGTAGGGTTTCGGAAGACGGATCCGCTCGTGGAAGATCAGGTGCGGCCCGGTGAAGGCATCGCCAAACGACGCCGTCGAGATATGACTGCCCGGCTGTTTCGTCGAGTAGTCCGAAAGATCGAATTGATAGGCCAGGATCTGCGCGGCCAGCGGGATCACCAGCGGGAAAGCGAACTTCAGATCCACTTCCCGCGACCACGAATCCTGCTTCACGTTCAGGGAGAGGATCCGGCCCTTGACCGCCTGAGACTCCGGATCCGGCATCAGGACGCCGTCATGCATGGAGTCCGGCGAGGCGGCCAGAAAACAGAGGATCCGCCGGGCTGCCTTTTCGGCTTCCTCCTTTTCCTTCCCGTTTTCCGCAGGGAGCGCGGCCCGGGCAGCGGCATAGGCGGCATAACTGACCACCTGCCGCGCCGCATGGATATGGGCCATTTGAAGCGCGCCGAAGACCAGTGCCGCCAGGAAAGGCATGACAATCACGGTTTCCAGAAGCATGGATCCGTTTTCCTTCCTCATGATCGCATATACTCCCCTGCAAGCCGGAGAAGAAGCGTCGTCCAGATTCCGGCGGCAATGGCCACTCCGAACGGGATGCGCACCCGTTCATCTTCCCGGTCCGGCAGATTCTTCCGTCCCTCCGCCCGATCGTACCGCCAGTCGAAAAGGCATCGGGCAAGATGCCGGATCCTGGCGGAATCCAGTCTGCCCGTCAGCCTCATGAGGATCCCGAGGATCAGTCCGAACACCGAGGTCAGGAAAATCATGGGGATAACGGCGGGATATCCCGCGAGCAACCCACCCGCGAAAAGGAACTTGACGTCGCCCGCGCCCGCCGCCCGGATCAGGAAGGGGATCAGGAGGAGACCTCCGGCAATCACGCCGCCCAGCAGACCGTTCAGTAGGCAGGGAAGCCCGCCCCAGCCGAACAGCCACACAAGGATCACCAGACTTCCGCCCAACGTCAGCCTGTTGGGCAGAGTGCGGTCTTTCCAGTCATGCCTTGCCAGAAGGAAAAGCCATGGAGTGGCCGCCGTGATCACATATACGGTCGGAGTGACATGCACGGAAGCTCGACCGAGTTACTTGTGCATGCTGTCGTGATATTCGGAAGCCTTTTCCGCATCCGAGTTCTGGGTTTCCTGAACCGTATCCAGTTTTTCCTTCGCGCCGGAATGGTCGCCCGTGGCGCCTTTCCCGGCCACATCGAACATGCCCACGATGGTCTTGCCGAACATGGCCACAGCGGCGACGCAGGCCGCGGCAATCAGCACGGCGACGATCACGTATTCCATCATGACCGCACCCCGTTCCTCTCCGAGGATCCGCACGATCATTTTTCCCACCACGGAGTTCTTCCAGCGGTTCAGTCTCTTGCTCTTCATTTCAACTGTCCTTTCATGGTTTTGTTTTTCAACCGTTTCCGTTGTCTTTCAATACGCGGAAAACGGCGTTTCCGCCCCGTTTTTTCACAGGAGCCCTGTATGTAATATACACGCACGCCTGCGGATTGCAAACGGGAAATGTTTCAAAAAGCAAATTTTTGTTTGCGTTTTACAGATCCAGCAGATAGGTCACGCTCATGCCGTTCCGGCGCAGGAACCCGGTTCCGTTCAGCGTGCGGATCTGGCCCAGCGCCAGACATCCGGCGCATTCCGCACCGCATTTCCGTATGACGTTCCGGGCCGCAAGAAGCGATCCGCCGGTGGCAATGATATCGTCCACCAGCAGAACCCGGTCGTCCGCCTGGAAGGCCGCCTTCTGCGCCTCCAGCGTGCTTTCCGAGTATTCCGTCTTGTAGGTATCCGAAAGCACTTCGCCGGGCAGCTTTCCCTTCTTGCGCAGAGGAACGAACGGGATGCCGAACATGGAGGCCAGCGCAGCGCCGAAGATGAATCCCCGGGACTCCACGCCCGCCACCTTGGTGACGGTTTTCCCGGGATTCTCCAGATGGAACTTGTCGTACATTCTGTAGCAGGCGGATTCCAGCGTATTGCGTTCACGCAGGATCCCCCAGATGTCCTTGAAGAGGACGCCGGAGACGGGGAAGTCCTGAAAATCCCGGATGGCGCCCAGGATCTCGTCGGCTTCCGCCGGGCAGTCCGCCAGAAGCCCGCGCCGGAGTTCGTACGTTTTTCCGTTCATTTCCGCAAACGAGTCCAGAAACGACTCGAAATCCACATCGGCATTGTGGTCGGCGTTGTCGGAAATCACCCGTACGACCCCGACCTTGATCCCGCGCCCCAGGCTTTGACAGAAATGCGCCACGGCGGCGGACTCCATATCCACCGCATCGGATTCCTTTTCGACACGGTTCTTTTCGTCTCCGGGCTTCAGGGAAACGAACTGATCCCCCGAACAGATCGTGCCTTCGCTGATATTGTGTTCCGGGAACAGGCGCACAAGCTGCTTTTTCAGAGAGGCGCGAAGAGCCGGATCCAGTTCGGAGAAAATGTTTTCGGAAAAACCGGCGACCCAGCCGAGGCCGGTGGAACCGAGAAGCGGATACACGTTGTAATCCCGGTATGCAACCCGGGCGCCTATTACGATGTCGCCCACATGGAGTTTCGGGGAAAGAGCGCCGGCCAACCCCCAGAGAATAATGGTGTCGCAGTGCTTGTTGAAGATCAGATCGGCCGCGGCAGAGCAGGCCGCCACTTTTCCGGCGCCGCGTCCGGCGCAGGTGATATGAGCGTTTTCCACAGGGAAGTTGCGGGATTCCAGGTCGGTGGGTACGATAAATCCGATTCGCATTGTTCAGATCCTCACATTGCCGGTGTTGTTGTATTTACGGGGACGCCGATCCGCGTCAGGCGTAATATAGCATAACTTTTCGGGAAATCCTGTATTTTTCGTGAAAAGAAAATTTTTCTTCCGTTTTTTTCGGCCCGCGCCTGACGGGACCTCCGTAAAACTTCAATTTGCCGAAAAAAAGCGGTGTCTCCTTGTAAAGGAGGACGGCGCGGTGTATAATATCGCAAAAACTTCGGGGGTGTCCCAATGATGAGAAAAACATGTTTTATCTGTGCGGCGGTTTTCGTTTCAACATTGTTTTCGGCGGTATGCGTGTCGGCGGCGGCGGAGACTGCCGGCGGGAAGGATACGAAACCGGCAAAGGCTTCGTCCGTTCCGAAAATGAAAAATCCGTACGAGCGGGACATTGCCAAGATCGAAGAGATGGTGAAAAAACAGAAAAACATGCCCGTCGGCCGGAAACGCGATTTTCTGGGTGCAAAAATCGTTCTCGAACAGAAAAAGCTGGAAGAAAGGATGAAGAAAAATGTCAAGGCCATGAATCATTCTCTGGAACAGCTGGAACGGCAGTACGAACGGGCGAAAGATGAGGCAAAACAGAAGGAACTCGGCATAAAAATCAACAAGATACGCGCCACGATCGCTCTGCATGAAGCCTGGTGCTCCGACGATCCCGATAAGGCCGATCAGATAAAGGCCGCTCTCGAACAGGTGGAAAAGGCTTTCTCGCCCGAGGCCAACGGCAGACTCTCGGAAGATGAGGAGGAGGACGAGGACGAGGAAGAGGACGAGGAAGAAGAAGAGGCTGAGGAGGATGAAAAGGATAAGAAAAAAGACAAAAAAGAGGAGAAGGACGAGGCGAAAAAGGAAGAGGCCGAAACCGAATCGGATGACGGCAAGAGTGATGAAAAAGATGACAGCGTAAAGAAGGACGAGGCGAAAAAGGAAGAGGCCGAAACCGAATCGGATGACAGCAAGGAGAAATCGGATTCCGGGGACAAGTCGTCCGAAAAGGAGACCAAAGAAAAGAAGGGAACCAAGGCAAAGAAGTCCGGAAAGTCCGGGGACGATGCGGACTCCGACAAGTCGTCCGGGAAGAAAAAGACAAAGAAAAGCAACAAAAAGAGTAAGAAATGATGGTGTTTTTTGCCGCGATACAAAGTCGTTTGAACCGGAGACGGGCCGGAGGGATTTCGTACCTGACGGTTGTCTTCGGACTGGTCCTGTTCTTCGGATCCCTTTCCATTTCGGCGGAAGACGCGCTGATCTGGAAGATCCGGCATCCGGAACGGCCCGGCGTTCTGTTTCTGGCGGGCTCGGTCCACCTGGGCCGGGCGGACATGTATCCGCTGGACCGGGCGTACGATGAGGCGCTGGGGAAGTCGGATTATCTGGTGTTCGAGATCGCTTCGCCCAATCTTATGAAGGCGGCGGCATTTACCATGAAGAAGGGAATGTATCCGGCCCGGTCGGAAGTCAATCTCAAGGCCCTGCTGGGCGATAAGGATTTCACCCTGCTCTGCAGCATGATCCGCGGAGTCGCTCCGGCCAGTCTGGCCCGGATGAAGCCCTGGGTCGTCATGCCTCTTATGGAACTCGAAGAAGCGAAAAAGCTGAACTTTACGGTGGAATGCGGTCTGGAAAGCGTAATCCATGCCGCGGGGGCAGGCCGGCCGGAACGGAGCCTGGAGACGGACCTGGGACAGCTTCAGATGATTGCCGATCCCGCCGTGGAAGGGGAAATCCTCGACGAAATCCGCAGGACTCTTTCCGATCCGGAAACGCTTCGCGGAGAGATCCGTTCCCTTGTCCCCGCCGTCCGCGAGGGAAAAACCGGTCCGGTCCGTCAAAGTCTGGAGAGAATGCGCCGGGATACGCCCGGAGTGTACCGGAATCTTATCGGATCCCGGAATCAGGAAATGGCGAAACGTCTTTTCGAAATGCTGAAGGAGGAGAAGACCGGATTCGTTCTGGTGGGCGCCGGTCACTGCCTGGGCGCGGAAAGCATTCAGGAAATTCTGAAGCGGGAAGGCTGCACATCGGTCCGCCTGAAATTTACGGGCGAGCCGGGCAAACTGAAGCCGAAGGAAAAGGCAGCCCCGGCCGTCCGTCCGGTCCGGGCCGACGGAAAGTGAGCAGGCAAGGAGAAAAATCGGATCATGAGCATGTTTGATAAGGCGGAACTGTCCGTTCACGTGTCGGAAGAGGATGGTAAAATTCAGGCGGAGTTCACTCCGCCGGCGGACTTTCCCCCATTCCACGGTCATTTTCCCGGGAATCCCATTCTGCCCGGCATCGCCCAGGTCTCCCTGATCACGGAGATCCTGAACCGGGCGCACGGATCCGGGTTCGTTCTGGAAACCGTCAAACGGGTCAAATTTCTGGCGCCGGCGCTGCCGGAAAAATGCCTTTCCGTGGAAGTGACTTCGCGTCCCGGAGAGACGGAAGGGACCGTGGCCGTGGAAGCGGTCCTCCGCACGGACGGGAAGAAGGTCTCCGTCTTGAAACTGCATTACCGGAGAGCCGCGGCATGAAGGAACGGGAATTCACGTTTTTCAAAAGGAATCCGGGAGATCCGCCGCCTGTGACGGCGGTGGTGGAACGCCGGGTCCAGTTTCACGAACTGGATCCCATGTGCGTGGTCTGGCACGGACGTTATCCCGAATATTTCGAGGCGGGCCAGACGGCGGCAGCGGCGAAATGTCATTTTTCGTTTCCCGAGCTTCGTGCGGCGGGGATTATGACGCCGATCCACACGCTTCATGTGGAGTATCTTGCGCCGCTGCGCTTCGATGACCGTTTTTCCGTTACGGCCTCTCTGATCTGGGCCGAATCCGCCAGAATCAATATGGAATATCTGATCCGGAAGGAGGACGGCACGCCCGTCACCTTCGCCTACTCCATCCAGCTCTTTGTGGACGGAAGGACGCTGGAGCCGCTGTGGCTTGCGCCGGAGCTCTGGGAACAGTGCCGCACTCGATGGAAAGCGGGAGAGTTTCATGACGCCGAGTAGGGATCCGGCCGCCATCGTGGCTCATGACCTTTTTACCGCGTTCGGCGCGGGAGCCGATCCCGCCTGGCAGGCTCTGCTGGAGAGACGGACCGGCTTTTCCCCGTGTCTGAGATTCCGCAACAAAAATCTGGAAAATCTTTATGCCGCACTGGCGCCCGAACTGGAAAAGGAAACGGACCCATCCGGTTTTTTCCTTCACGCGCTGGCGCCTTCCATTCTTCCCTTCGCTGACCGGGCGGAACTTTTTCTCGCCGCCACAGTGGGCGAAATCGAACGTCTCGACGATCCCCGGGATCAATGCACTGTGGACGCTCTGCTGGAACGTGCGCTCCGCGTTTTCCGGATGGAACGGGGCATGGCCGTTTCCGCCGCCTGCGCCTCGGGAAATGCGGCGGTCTGCCGTGCCTGCGCCCATCTCGCCGCCGGAAGGATCGGGTGCGCCGCCATTTTCGGATCCGATTACGTTTCCGAATTCATTCTCTCCGGATTCGCTACCTTGAAAGCGGTCAGTCCGGCGCCGATCTGCCGTCCCTACGACCGGACGCGGGACGGTCTCCTGCTGGGAGATGCCGCCGGGACCGCCGTGCTGATGCCGCGCTCCCGCGCCGAGGCGGAAGGGCTGCCTGTCTCCGGACTTGTAACAGGCTGTGGCATGAGCTGCGATGCCGCTCACATCACCGCGCCGCGCCCCGACGGCAAGGCACTGGCATGTGCCATACGTCAGGCGCTGGACCGGGCAGGACGGACGCCCGGCGACGTGGGAGCCGTGATCGGACACGGAACGGGTACGGCATACAACGATATCATGGAGATCCGGGCGCTGAAACAGGTGTTCGGAGATTCCCCCGTCCCGCTTCTTTCCGTGAAAGGATCCTCCGGCCACACACTGGCCTGCGCGGGACTGGTTCAGCTTTCGGCCGCCCTGGCCATGCTCCGGTCCGGAAGGATCCCGCCCCAGACCTCACTGCGCGAGCCGGAACCGGAGGCGGGCGCCATGCTTTCCGGCGAGGAACGGACGCTGAAAAAGAAAGTGATCCTTTCCATGAATTCCGGATTCGGCGGACTGAACGCCGTTCTTCTTCTGGAGGCGGCATCATGAAAATCACGTACGGATGGCAAGTCGCCGGAGCGGCGAAAATCTGCGGGCCGCTCCTGACGTCGCGCAGGAAGAAGCTCGTTCTTCAGTCCGGGGATCTTCCCGGCCTCCTTTCCGCCCTGCTCGCCCTGCCCGGTCTGCCCCGCACCGCCACCGAGGATTTCCGGCGCGGCGATTCCGTTGTACGTCAGCATCTTCTGGCCGCCATTCTGGCGGTGTTCGATGCGGACGCCTCGCCCGAAGGAAACACGGCACTGATCGGTCATTCGCGGTCCGGCTGTCTGCAGCAGAACCGGGCGTATTTCACCGATTATTTCCAATATGGCCGCCAGTACGGAAAAGGTCATCTTTTCGTGGGGACGCTGCCTTCCACTCCGGTCTGCGAGGCGTCCATTGCGCTTGGATTCCACGGAGCCGCGTACTATCTGGACACGCTGGACCGCATCGGTGTTTTCTGGCGGGAGATCGAACTGCTTCTTGCCGACCATCCCTCGGTTCTGGCCTTCCATCGGGAAAAGGAGACTCTTTTCGCCTTTTTCCTGACGCCCGGACAGACTGCGGCGCCCGAAGATATTTCCCCCGCGTCTCTTTTCGATGTACAGGAGGGACTTGTATGAAAGTCCTTCTGATCTCCGCCAATCTGGCCCGGGATCCCTATCCGGTGTATCCCTTCGGCATTTCCGTGATTTCCGCAGCCATGAAGGACCGCGGGATCCGCACGGAACTGTATGATCCTCTTTCCGAGGAGGACTACCCGGCGCTGACGAAACTGGCGGACCGGATCGACTCGTTCCAGCCGGACGTGATCGGAATAAGTATACGGAACGTGGACAGCATCAACTCCCTTTCCGATGAAAAAAATCTTCTGACTCCGGCGATGACCATCGCCCGTTTCTGCAGAAAAACGGCGCCGGACCGGCCCCTGATCCTGGGCGGCGGCGGTTTCACGCTGATTCCGGAGGAAATTCTGGATCTGTGCGGGGCGGACTGGGGGATCTCGGGACCCGGCGAGGATGCCTTCCCCCGTCTGGCGGAACAGCTGCTCTCCGGCACGCCGCCGAAGGAAAGGATCCTGTACGCGCCGAGCACGGAATCCATGCCCCGGTCCGGCGACTTTCCGGACCGGCTGGCCTCCTACTACGCCCGCGAGACGCATATGCTTCCGATCCAGTTCAAACGGGGGTGCCCGTTCCACTGTTCGTACTGTTCCTACCCGGCGCTGGAGGGCGGAAAGATCCGCTTCCGCGATCCGGACGAAACGGCGGAGGAGATGCGCGTTCTCCATGAGCGGTATCCGGATACAATGCTGTTTTTTACGGACTCGGTCTTCAACGATCCCGCGGACGGCTATCTGGAGCTTCTGGACCGGCTGGACGGCTCCATCCCGTACAGCGGATTCCTGTCCCCGTTCCGCCTGGATTCCAAGGCGGTGGACCGTTTGGCCAAATCCGGCATGATCTCCGCGGAACTGGGGATCGACGGCGCCGCCGATGAAACGCTGGAGGGCCTGGGGAAAAACTTCACCTTCGATCAGGCGGCCCGATCCGCCCGGGATCTTCATGACGCGAAGATCGCCGTTACGGCGAATTTCATGTTCGGCGGGCCGAACGAAACCGCCGGCACGATCCGGCGCGGCATCGAAAACATCCGATCGCTGGACCGGATATGGTCCGTCATATTCTCCGGCGTCCGGATCCTGCCGCACACGCCCTTGTACGACCGGGCCGTGCAGCTCGGCATGGTCCCGCCGAACTGGAATCCGGCGGACGAACTGTATTATTACGAACCGGGAGTGGACCGCGACGAGCTGGACAGGACCCTCACGGAAGCGTTTGCCGATTCGCCGTACTGCATTTGGCCGCCTCACGCAAAACGGGAACTGCTTTCCAAGATCCACCGGATCGGACTGCCGAAGTACCGGAAACTGTTCGGAGGGACAAATCCATGAAAACGTTCTGCTGCGTCCTTCCGGTCTACAACAACGCCGGGACAGTCCGGGATGTGATCCGGCGCATCCTTCTTCAGACAAATTCGCTTCTGGTGGTGGATGACGGTTCGGACGATATGGATCTGCCCGCATTTTGCCGGGAACTGGGCGTGGAATGCATCCGGCATCCGGAAAACCGGGGCAAAGGCGAGGCGATCCGGACCGCCATGACGACGCTGGCCGCCCGGAATTTCGACTACATGATCGTGCTGGATGCCGACGGCCAGCACTATCCGGAGGACATTCCTCTTTTCCTGCCTCTGATGGAGGAGGAAGGCGCCCTGATCGTGGGATGCCGCGATTTCAACGACCCCAACGTGCCCGGATCCAGCCGGTTCGGCCGATCCTTCTCCAATTTCTGGATGAAGCTGGAAACCGGATGCTCCGTGGACGACTGCCAGAGCGGATTCCGGGCCTATCCCCTGGCCTACACGATACAGCTGCCCTGCCGGGCGTCCCGGTACGATTTCGAAACGGAGATCCTTACGCGGGCCGCCTGGGCGAATCTGCCCATCCGGAATCTGCCTGTCCGCTCCCTGTATCCGCCGCGCGGCGAACGGGTGTCGCACTTCCATCCGTGGAAGGACAATTTCCGGATCACGCTGGTGCATATGCGCCTGATCGGACTGCGGCTTCTTCCCCTTCCCCGGAAGAAACTGATCCCCCCGAAGAAGTTTGATTTTTCGCTGCTGAAGCCGGGTCCGTTTCTCCGGTATCTTCTGACGGAAAACGCCTCGCCCGAAGGTCTGGCCGCCGCCGCGTTCGTCGGTTCATTTCTGGCGGTTCTGCCCCTCGTGGGCTTTCACAGCGTTGTCATTCTCTATGCCGCCGCCCGGCTTCATCTGAATAAAATGATGGCGTTCAACATCCAGCATCTCTTCATGCCGCCGCTGGCACCCGCGCTCTGCATCGAAGCCGGCTATTTCCTGACACACGGGTGTTTTCTCACGGAATTTACCATGGAAACGCTGTGGCGGCAGCTGGGCGACCGGATTCTGGAGTGGATCCTCGGCAGCCTCGTTCTGGCGCCCGTGCTGGCGTCTCTGACGGCGCTGGCGGTGTGGCTGACGGCGCTTTTCATCCGGTCCGGCATGAAACGGAGGCAGTCATGAACAAGGTAACGACGAAAAAAGAGCTCAGCGAGACCCGGGGAAAAAAGGCGGGAGTGAAGGCCATGCTCCTGATGCTGAAGATCATGGGCGTCAACCGCGCCTGCGAGTTCTGCTGGCTCATCTCGCTCTTCTATGTGCTGTTCGACCGCACGGCCCGGCAATGCGCTTCCTATTATCTTTCCCGCCGTTTCCCGGGATGCAGCCCCTTCCGCCGCTTCTTCCATACCTGGGCCATGTTCACCAGTCAGGGTCAGGCTCTGATCGAAGCCGCCGCGTCCTCATCCGGGCAGATGCAGATCGTCAAGCTGGGGTATGACCGCATGGAGCGGGCTCTGGCGCAGCCCCACGGAGTGATCCTGGTCTGTTCCCATTTCGGACAGTGGCAGGGGATGATGCGGACCATCGACATCCGGAACCGCCCGGCGCATCTGCTGATTCGTCCGGACCGCAACACCAATGTGGATAAATTCATGGCGGTAAACGATATCAAGGAACACATCCATATCATTTCCACCGAATCGGAAATGGGCGGAATTCTGGACGCGTATAACGCGCTGCTTCAGGGCGACGTCGTCTGCATGATGGGCGACCGCTGCCGGGAAAACGAATCGGTGAAGATCCCCTTCCTGGGCGCCCCCGCCCGGTTCCCCCTGGCGGCCTACCTCCTTTCCGCCCGTTCCGGCGCGCCCGTGATCCCGATCTTCGCCTTCCGGGAAAAGCGGCATCGCCAGATGACCATTCATTTTCTGGAGCCGATCCCTCCGGCGGACCGCCGCACCCGCCGCGAAGAACTGCGTCCGAAAGTGGAGCTGTATACGGCGGAACTGGAGAAGATGGCGCGGGAGCATCCGTACGAATGTTTTATCTTTGAAAATATCTGGAGTGAGGAAGAAAATCAATGAAAGGCATGGGATCCTCTATTGTCATTTCCGGCTGGGGTGCCATATCCGGCGCCGGGATCGGTGCGGAGCAAAGCATCCGGAACATGTTCACGCCGCAAGGCGGACGAACGCCCGTGAAGGCATCGCCCGGGATCGGCACGACCCTGTCCGACCCTGTGTTCGAAATCACCGAATACCATGAGACACCCGGTGTCCGGCGGAGTCTCTCCCTGGCGGTAACGGCGATCCGCGAGGCGCTGGAACGCGCCGGTCTGACGGAACGGGATCTGGAAACGGTCCCCACCGGCGTGTGCTTCGGAACGACCATTGCCTCCCAGCTGAACAATCTGCCCCTGTACAAGCGGATCCGGAACGGTGAAGCGGCCGGTTTGGAAAACGAACTGCGCGAATATCTTCAGTCCAGTCTGGCGGAATACATCCGGCGGACCTTTCATCTGACCGGTCCGGAGATCTGCGTCTCCAATGCCTGCGCCTCCGGCAGCGATGTCCTGGGGATCGCATCCATGTGGATCGCGTCCGGATTCTGCCGCCGGGTCATAGCCGTGGGCGCAGATGACATCAACCGGGTCCCCATTGCCGGATTCCATGCGCTGGGAGTGGCGTCTCCCGAACCGTGCCGTCCATTCGACCGGGACCGGAAAGGGCTGAATCTGGGAGAAGGCAGCGGCGCCCTGATCGTGGAAGAGACCTCCCTGGTCCGGGAACGCGGCATGACTCCGCGCATCTCCCTGGCCGGATACGGCAACGCATGCGACGCCTGGCATATCACCAGTCCTCATCCGGAGGGACGCGGCCTGCGTACCGCGGTGGAATCGGCGCTTCAGTCGGCGGGGATCACGCCGGACCGTATCGCATTCATCAACGCCCACGGGACGTCCACGCTGGCCAACGATAAATGCGAAGGAACACTCTTCCCGAAAATTTTCGGACCGGACGTCAAATACATCTCCACAAAAGGATGGACCGGGCACACCCTGGGCGCAGCCGGCGCTCTGGAGGCCGTGTTCACCATCGAAATGCTTCTCCGGGGTGCCGTGCCGCCCAGCCGGGGCTTCGAAAATCCGGATCCGGAGATCCCCGTCCCGCCCGTTTCCTCCGTTTTGACGCTGGACGGACCTGAATACGCGCTTTCCACGTCTCTGGCTTTCGGCGGTTCCAATGCCGCCGTGGTGATCGGGCGTATCAGCGGCTGACAACGGACGGATGCCGCGTGACGAGGATCGCGGCGAGAAGTGCCGCTCCGCCGTACAGACCGCCCGGAGTAAAGAAAAGGGGCGGAAGCAGAAGCAGCGCCGCCGCGCTCCCCAGAACAACGGCGGAAAGAGGAAAGACGGCGCCGGATTCCGCCGGACCGTTCGTCAGAGGCGCCGCGGCATCTGCCAGAGCGTTTTTCCAGGCTGTCCCCATGAATATGGCGGCGAAGAACAGACTCCACACCTCATGCGGTTCGAAAATCACCAGGCCCGCCAGCGAAAGAAGCGGCAGGATCACGCGCGGGATCAGCTTCGTGCTCCGGGGTCCTTTGGTATAGCTGAACGCCCAGGCGGTCCCCAGCGCCGTAACTGACAAACAGACGGGAAACCATTTGGAGGGATCGGGTTCGACGGACCGGAGAAAGGGCACGGCCAGAAAGAATGCCGATCCGGCAAAGAGGAATCCGGCCTCTGCGGCGCGAAAAGAGCTTTTCCGTACCGGTTTCCAGCTTGTGAAATAGCGAAGGACCGCATACAGCAGGAAAACGATCCCCGTCAAAGGAAGAGCGTATTTCACCGCTTCGGCAAACCATATCTCCTTTTTCGCAGCCGGTTCCCGAAACGATATCAGACGGTCCGTCCGGTTCGGCTTCGCACGGGAGGCCGCATCCAGAAGAGATGAGACAGCCACCGGATCCTGAAAATGCGGAAGTGCCAGACTCAGAATGTGATAGGGCGTGAAGAGCTTTTCGTAGACATGCCCTTGAACGGCACGGCGGTCAAGCTCTTCCGGATCCCGGGAAAGCGGACGCTCCGCAGAAGCCAGGACCATGGGTTTCGGGAAAAAGAACAGCGCCGTGTTCGGAAATGTGTTTCGAAGGGCGGAGAGAGTCTCCGCCGCGCAGGTTCCCGGTCCCTCCGGAAGAAGAAATCCCGCAATGGCATTCCCGGGCAGCGATTCCTTGATCCGTTGAAAGTAATTTTCCGTGCACCGGTAGTTCGTCCGGAAATTCACCGGCCGGCCCGGATCGTACAGAAAGACACAGCCTGGATCGGCGGAAACATTTTTATCGGAAGAGGTTTCACCACCCGAAGACGGCGCTGAAGCGGATTCCTCATGCGTTGTCCCGGAGAGCGTCTCACGGCGCAGGACATCGCTTTCCAGAAACTGTTTCGGATCCTGTCCGCCCGTATTTTCCACCAGCACGGCAAGGGAGAGACGTCCGGGCGAACCGATGGTTCCCCCCTCTTTCGTGACGCACTGGTAGGTCTGGGGCACTTCGCCCGCCTCCGAACAGGCCAGAAGCGTCAGATGGTACAGATATTGAAGCGTTTCGGAGTCCGGAATCTTCTTTTGTCCATCCTCTCCCGAAGTGCTTTCTCCGGCGGGAAAGACGGGCAGAAACAGGCGGACCGCCAGCATAAGCGAGGCAAAAAGAGCCGCCGGGATCCGGAGTTTTCGGGGAAAGAGAGACAGAAGAAACAGGACCGTCAGAAGAAGGATGAAGAGTTCCGCAGGCTGAAACAGGGCGCCGGGAATGCCCGCTCCCGCACAACCCGCCATGACGGCCGAAGGCGGAACGTCCCGGAAGAGACGGGGGATCCGGATCAGCGCGATACCCGCCGTCAGGAGAGAGAGTCCCGTAACGAGGACAGGTCCGTCACCGGGAAGCAGGACGAAGAGAAGCAGAAACAGGGCGCCGACGGGATCGGGCTTCGCATCCTCCGTTGTCCGGGCCTCACCCATGAAGCACAGTGCGGCGGCAAGGACCAGAAAACCTGCAAGGAACAGGAAGAAAAGCGGTTCGTATCCGTCTCCGTACTGCTCCGTGAAACGGGAAGAGACGGCGATCAGAGAGCGAACGATCAGCGCCGTAGAAAAAAAGACAGCGCCGTTCCGGAACAGAACGGCGCATTTCTGAAAAAATTCTTCGTGACTTTTCAATTCAGAAAATGGGGATTTTCACCGCAGTTCCCGCCTTCAGGCGGACATCCGGCTGAATGTTGGGATTCAGCTTCTTTACCGTTGCATAGGAACGGTCGAACGCTCTCGCCGTCTCCTCCAGAGTCATTTCCCGCTCGATGTTGATCTCGATGGTGTTATCCGCATCGAAAACTTCCTCTCCGGCGGCAGGAGCCACGGAAACGGAACCGGTATCGGCGGATGGCGCGGGAGCAGCGGCTTCCGAAGACGCCGTCTCCGACTCGGATCCGATGTTATTCAGCAGATCGTCCGCGGAATTCTGTCCGGCAGAAGAGGCTGCTGCAGTCGCAGGCTCCTCTTTTCCGGCGGGCGCAGATTCCTTCGCGGCGGCACTCGAAGAAGCGGCAGCCGTGGTTTTGGCAGCCGGGGCCTTGGCGGCCGTGGTCGAAGTCTTGGCGGCCGTAGTCTTCGAGGACGATTTTGCGGCGGGTGCGGCGGTCTTTTTCGTCGAGGCAGCGGGCTTGGCGGCGGAAGAAGAAGCGGCGGCAGTCCCCGCTTTCTTTCCTGCGCCGGCCGGAATGACCAGCTTCTGCCCGACCAGAATGGGCTTGCGGACATCCAGGTTGTTCGCCGCCGCCAGATCCGCCGTCCGGACGCCGTGCTTCTGCGCGATGCCGCCCAGCGTATCGCCGGACTTCACCACGTAGACGGACCCGTCGGCAGGAGCGGCGGACGTCTTCGCGACGGAGGTGGTTTTCACCGTGGCGGGAATGCGCAGGGTCTTGCCCGCATAAATCTTGCTTTTCAGGGTAAGTCCATTGTAGTTGGCCAGAGTGGCGGCAGACATCCCGTGACGGCGGGCGATTCCGCCCAGCGTGTCATTCTTGCGGATCGTGTAAATGATATCGTCCTTGCCGAACTCGGAGGCGGTTGTCTTCGCATCTTCCGCCTTCTTCACAGGTTCCGGTTCCGCCGGCGCATCTTCCGCCGCAAGATCTTCCAGTGTGAACGTCTGTTCATCCGAATCGGTGGGGAAGGCAGCCGTTTCTCCGGCAGGTGCAACCTCCGGGTCCGTGGACAGCGCGGAATTTTCCAGCGGGATCGGCTTTTCCGGAGGCGCCACGTATGCGCCGGGCGGCAGCGGGAGCTCGGATTCGGTAGTACATCCGGCCGTGATTATGAGACATGCGCAGGCAGGGGAAAGGACCAGGCCTGCAAACCGAAGGACAGATTTGAGTTCCATAAAAAAAGCCTCCAAAAAAGTAATGTAAATGACATCGTAGTATTGTAACCCGATCCTGTCGGATTGCAAACGAAAAATCAGGAAAAAGGCGATTTTTTCGCAAATTTTTCCGGAGAGACCACCACCCACTTCCTGACCGGGGAGGAAAAAACGGTCCGGACGACCCGGTTGACCGCTTCCGGATCCGCTTTTTTCAGGAGTTCGAGAAGTTTCCCGTAGTAGTTCATCCCCAGCCCCAGGAACTGGCTCCTGACGCAAATTGTGCAGATATCCGCGCTGTCTTCCATTCTTTTCATGACGGTCGCCTGAAGCCGCGTCCTGGCGGAATGGAACTCCGCGTCCGTGAGGCCTTTCCGGGCAAGCCGGCTCCGGATCGCCTCGAAAACGCGGAACGTCTCCTCGACGCCATCGTTCCGTATTCCTGCGTAAAACATGAGGCAGCCGTCACCGAGACAGGCAAAGTGAAACAGCGAGGCAAAATAGGCCAGGCCCCGCTTTTCCCGGATCTCGTCGAAAATCACCGAGCCCGAATGCTCCAGTGCCGAAAGACACAGCTGCATGGGAAAAACGCTTGCGGTATCCCCGGCGGACGGCGCCGGAAGCGCGTAGACGGCCACCGTCTGATTCTTCGGACGGATCAGCGCCTTGCCTTTGACTGCGGATCGGACGGCCCGGGGTGCGGGCATGGGTATGTCGCTTCGATTCCAGTGAATTTCCCGGAGGATCCGCCGGAAAGACCGGACGGCTTCCTGCTCCGAAAGGGAGCCGCAGGCGCCGAAAACGGCGTGCCGGAGAAGCAGGACCTTTTTGCAGAAAAAGGAACGGAGCTGCTTCGGCCCCAGTTTCCGAACCGCGTCCACCCGATCCTTCATGGGCCGGGCATAAGGAGAATTTTTTCCGAAGACGAGACGTCCCGCCTCGAGGACGGCCGTCTGAAGCGGCTGGGCATCCGCATCCCGGCACAGATCCGCAACCCGCTTTTTTTCCCGAGACACGGCCGCTTCGGGGAACGCCGGAGCCCGGAGCATGGAAATCAGCAGATCCAGCGCGGCAGGAAAATCCTCCTTCAGCGACTCCAGGGAGATCAGGATCCCGCCCTCGGTGGTCATATTGACCGTAAGCTGAATGGAGAGATCGTCCAGTTTCCGCCGGAATTCCGTTTCGGAAAATCCTTCGCATCCGCAGAAAAGACATTCGGGCAGCAGTTTGGAACAACCGCTTTCTACGGCATCCTCCCAGGCCGGACCGCCGCACAAGAGCAGCGTGATCCCGGCGAAGGGACTTTCGGGGTCCGGCACGAACACCAAATCCTTTTCGGGGGAGACTTTCACCTTCCGTGCACGGGGCGGCGGAAGGGGCGGCACCGGTTTCGCCGGACGTTTCTTTTCCGGCAGGACCATGGTCAGCGTTTCTTCGGATTTCGCCAGATATTTTTCGGCGGCGGCCCGGATATCGTCCGGGGTGAGCGCGGCGACCCGGTCCGCGTAGAGATCCAGCGGCAGACAGGATCCGTAGTTTCTCAGGAATCCGCCCACTACGCGGGCCAAAGACGAACTGCTTCGCAGAAAAGCCAGCGAGGCGCTGCGGACACGATGAACGGACCGGTCGAGTTCTTCCCGGCTGACGCCTTTTTCGCAGACAGACCGCAGAACGCCGCGAACCGTATCCAGCGCCTTTTCCACATTTTCGGGCGGGGCATCGAAAACCAGGCGGATCATCCCGTTTTCCCGGATGGCGAACTGGTCGGCATTTATGTCCGTCACGAGGCCCAGCTTCGTTTTCAGCTCGGCCGGCAGACGCGAGGAATCCTGTCCGCCAAGAATGTTCACCAGCACATCCACCGCCACCGATTCATACCGGGTACCGTACCCAGGCAGCAGAAAGGACAGCCCGCAACGCGCCAGAGGATCGGACAGACAGCTGACGCTGCGGATCGGGAAGGGATGCGGCGCCTCCACCGGGATCACGGGCTCAGCCCCCGGACGGCGCTTCCAGCCGGACAGACGTTTGGCAAGAAACTCGAAAACCTTTTCGGGAACGGCGTCTCCGGCAACGACGACGCGGCACCGGTGAGGCGAATACCGCCTTTCGTAGTAGGCGGTCATAATATCCCGGTCCACACTCCCGATCCCGTCCCGGGTCCCGATGACGGGTACACGCAGAGGCGAAACCTGAAAGAGATCCCGGAACATGGCCCGGGACAGCACCCGATCCGGATCGTCGGCGGTCATGTCGCATTCCCGCAGGATCACGTCCTTTTCCTTGAGGAAGGCATCCCGGGGAAACAGGGGTTCGCTGACCATGGAGGAGAGCAGTTCCAGCGCATCGAAGAGCGCCCCGGAGGGTCCGGACTGAACATATACGGTTTCCTCGTGGGAGGTCCAGGCGTTGCTGTAAAGCCCCAGCTCCGTCACTTTTTCGCGCATGGTCCGGGCATCCGGCCAGCGGCTTGTTCCGTTGAAGACCATGTGTTCCAGAAAGTGAGAGAGGCCGCGCCCCAGATCCTGCTCCTCGTGGATGCTTCCGGTGCTGATCCAGAACTGTGCGGCAAAGACAGGCGCACGCCGGACCGGGATCACATGGATCTCCAGGCCGTTGGGAAGGGTGAAACTTCGAATCCGGTCCGAAAGCCGTCTCTTCGTTCCGGGCAAATCCGTTTTTCCGTTCATGTACAAAGCCTCCCCTGTCATGCGATCGGCGGCAGAGGCCGGAATTCCGCCTCGCGGCGCGCTGTCTTCGAGGCGTAAAGCCGTTCCCGGAGCTGGGCCGGCAGATCTTCCGGTCCGTTGAAATCCTCGAGCCGGTCATTTTTCCCGGCGGAGAGGATCCCCGCGCCGATCATGCGGTAGACGATGGCCCCCAGATCCGATCCGGACCGCAGTCCCCAGTATTCGAACACCTGCGGCGCCAGAAAGTCGTATTTCCGCAGTGCGAAGTCCAGCGCGCCCTCTATGAGTTCCTTCCCGGTGACGTGGCGGGCCCCCTGTCCGTCCGGCGCACGGGAGATCTGCTCCACCGTGTGGGACACGGCGCCGTTGACGAAGAAGTAGGCATGCGAGTCGTAGTCGTCGTTATCCGAAGCCAGGGAAAGGATGGCGTCCTTGATTTTTTCGTCGTCCATGGTCGTAAACTCTTTCCTTGTTTTTTTATTTGCACGATATTATACTTTCCCATTTGATTTTTTCAATCCGGAATGGTATAATATGAGCAGAAAAAAATCCGGATGCTTGAAAAATCCGGCAACCTAACAGGAGAATCAGATGAAAATCGTTGTTGCGTATTCCGGCGGCCTCGACACCTCCGTGATCGTCAAATGGGCGAAAGACACCTATAACGCGGAAGTCATTGCGTACTGTGCCGATGTGGGCCAGGCCGAGGAAACCTCCGGACTCAAGGAAAAAGCCGTCAAGACCGGCGCCAGCAAGTGTTACGTGGAAGACCTTACCGAAGAATTCGCACGCGACTTCATCTTCCCCATGATGCAGGCCAACGCCATCTACGAGGAGAACTATCTTCTCGGAACCTCCATCGCCCGGCCCCTCATCGGCAAGAGACTCGTGGAGATCGCCAAGGCCGAAGGCGCCGACGCCATCTGCCACGGCGCCACCGGAAAAGGCAACGATCAGGTCCGTTTCGAGCTGACCATGTACGCTCTGGATCCCTCCATCAAAGTCATCGCTGCCTGGCGTGATCCCAACTGGAAGTTCACCTCCCGGACCGAAATGATGGAATACGCCGCCAAGAACGGCATTCCCATCTCCCAGTCCATCAAGAAGCCCTATTCCATGGACCGCAACCTGCTCCATATCTCCTTCGAGGGCGGAATCCTGGAAGATCCCTGGAACGAGTGCCCGGAAGAGATCCACGTCATGACCAAGCCCCTCTCTCAGGCCGCCGATCAGCCCGAAGATGTGATCATCCACTTCGAAAAGGGCATCCCCGTTTCCGTCAACGGCAAGGAACTCTCCCCCGCCAACATCATGCGCACCCTCAATGAGATCGGTTCCAAGCACGCCGTCGGCCGCGTGGATATCGTGGAAAACCGTTTCGTCGGCATGAAGTCCCGCGGCGTGTACGAAACGCCTGCCGGCACCATTCTCTACTACGCGCACCGCGGCCTCGAAGAGATCACCATGGACCGCGAGGTCATGTTCCTCCGCGACTCCTTCATCCCCACGTACGCGCGGATGATCTACAACGGCTTCTGGTTCGCTCCCGAACGCGAAATGCTTCAGGCCGCCATCACCGAAAGCCAGAAGTTCGTCACCGGCGACGTCCGCGTCAAGCTCTTCAAGGGCGCCTGCCATGTCACCGGCCGGAAGTCCCCGTACTCCCTGTACGACGTCAACCTCTCTACCTTCGAGAAGGACGACGTATACGATCAGAAGGACGCCTCCGGATTCATCAAGCTGAACTCCCTGCGTCTCCGCACTCTCGCCCGGAGCGCTCAGCACCGGTATTGATCCGGCCCTGTTGACGAAAAAAACCGTTCCGGAGATCCGAACTGGATCCCGGAACGGTTTTTTTTGCCCGGCGAAACGGTCCGCCGGACGGTCAGTCAGACGGATTCATGCCTTATTCCACCGTGTATTCCCACAGTCCGTGGATATTGCAGAACTCGCGGATCACCATCCCCTTCTGCAGCGGAACGTAGAAGTCCGCCCGGGGCTCCTCGCCCGCCTTCAGATACCGCCGGTTCACATACGGTCCGTTGATGACCTCGATCCACTCGATGTGATGCTGCTCCGTCATGGGATGCGGCATATCGCGTCCCACGACCACACGCATCCCTCCTTTTTCGGACGAAAGCGGATACGGCACATGCTTCTCCGTCTTCCAGTCCGACGTCTGCGCCTCCATGAGCTTCACTTCGCTCCCGCAGCACGTCACCGGACAGCTGCATCCCGTGGTCACCTCGAACGTGAGCCCGCACTCCTTGCACTGATAGATTTCCGACCTTCTCATGGTCCAGTCCCTCCTTTTTTTGATTTGTGTCTCCCCGGCCGGACTTCGACCGGGCCTCTCTCCCGTACTCTATCCGTTCTCCCCGGATTTTCAAGCACGGATCCCGTAAATCCCCGGAAAAAACGGGGTGAACGACGTCCGCACGCTCGTCAGCCCGGCTGACTCCGGCTGTACTCCTGCGCGATCAGGATGATCGCCACGATCTGCCCCGGGATGAAAAACAGACAGGTCAGCAGCAACAGCAGCAGAAGCGTGCCGCATCCGACATTCGGCAGTCCGATAATGCCCAGCGGCGGAAAAAGCAGTGCCAGTATGATGCGAAATATCAGTTCCGATGGTGTCATGATTCTTTTTCTCCCCTGTTCCGGTTGCTTGTTTTATCGCGTCTACGCGGATTATAGCACAAAATCGTCCACTTTCAAGAAAGAAATGCGGACAGAAAGCAAGATTTTTTCATCGTCTCAGCCGGAATCACCGATAGCCGATCACCGTGCCCGCCGGGAAAGTCCGTATGCAAGCCTCAAAAGAAAGCGCAATTCGGTGATTTGCGGCCTTTTTGTCCGGTGGTTTGCGGGATTTTTTCCGTCGATGCGGAACAAAAAACAGGATCCATGAGCAGAAACGGGCAGCCGGGAGACGAAACCGAGTTGACAAAAAAAGAAAGAGGTTCTATTGTACCGGATAAAAATCCGCCGGATCAAGCTCCGTGCGGGAAAGAGGAATGATCAGCAGCAGAGGATCTTACAGGAAAGGCCGGACGGAATGAAGGCAGCGGAAATCATCGTATTCATCGTGTATCTTGTGTTCATGGTCGGAATCGGAATCTTTTTCTTTATCCGGGACCGGCACGGCGGAGAAAAGACGTTCTTCCTGGGAGAGCGGAAGATGGGGCCGTGGGTGGCGGCGCTTTCGGCCGGATCATCGGATATGAGCGCGTGGGTGCTGATGGGACTGCCGACCGCCGTCTATGCGGCGGGAGTCGGAGAGATCTGGATCGCGGCGGGACTGGCGCTCGGCTACACGGCGAGCTGGATCTTCGAGGCGCCGCGTCTGCGTCATTTCTCCGTGATGGCGAACGATTCCATAACGATCCCGCAGTATCTCTCGAACCGTTTTCTGGCGAAGTCGAAATGGCTTCAGACGCTCTGTGCGGCGGTGTTCTTCATTGCCTATACGATCTATGCGGCGGCGAGCATCAAAGCCTGCGGGATTCTCTTCCACAAAGTGATTGGAATGAATGAATTTCACGCGATGATCCTGGCCGTGCTGATCATCGTAGGCTACACGTTCCTGGGCGGCTTTTCGGCCGTCTGCTGGACGGACTTCTTCCAGGGACTGCTGATCCTGGCCGCCATGTTCGCCGCACCGATCTTCGCGCTGTTCATGCTGGATACTTCGACGCAGACCATAGAAACGGCGAACTTCTGGGATCCGTTCGCGGACTGGAAGTCGATCGTCTCCGGATTCGCCTGGGGGCTCGGTTATTTCGGGATGCCTCACATCATCATCCGGTTCATGTCCATCTCGTCGCAGCGGACGCTCCGGAAGTCGGCGAAGATCGGGATCGCCTGGACGGTGCTGATCCTTCTTTTTGCGGCGCTGATCGGCATAATCGGGCGGCTGAAGCTGGGATACTCGGAAGACATCCACAGCAACGAACTGGTTTTCCTGCAGATGGTGCGCATGATCTTCCCCGGCGCGTTTTCGGGATTGCTGCTCTCGGCAATCCTGGCCGCCGCCATGAGCACGGCGGACAGTCAGCTGCTTTCCGCCTCGTCGGCCCTGGCCAGCGACGTGTACAAGCCGATTTTCCGGAAAAACCGCGCAAGCGACCGCGAACTTCTGTGGGTGGGCCGGATCGTGGTGCTGATCATCGCCGGAGCGGCGTTCGTTCTGGCGGCCAATCCGGAGGCGGGCTCCATCATGGGACTGGTCTCCCAGGCATGGGGCGTGTTCGGCGCGGCATTCGGACCGGTGATCCTGCTCTCCCTTTTCTGGCGGAGATTCACATTCGCGGGGGCGGCGGCAGGCATTATCGGAGGCGCGGCGGCGGACATTCTCTGGTCCGTGTTCTGCGCCAAATGGGGGATCTACGAACTCCTGCCCGGCTTCATCATCGGGTTCCTCGTGGCGCTGCTGGTCTCGCTGGCCTCGGGAATGCCTTCCGACGACGTTCTCCGGCTCTACGACAAAGCCTTCCGGAGAAGGATCTCAAGATAACGGTACGTTTTTCGGCGATCAGTCATTTTCCACCGGCAGCCGTATGATCATAACCATACGACCAAGCCTTGTGCACCATGACTTTTGAACTCATCCCCCGGGATGGAACATTTTCCAGGTGGTCCAGCCTCCGGAAAGATTGGCCGCACGAAATCCGTTCTGCTTGAGGATCCGTTCCGCCAGGTAGCCGCGAAGCCCCACCTGACAATAGCAGACCGTGAATTTTGCCTTGTCCAGTTCGCCCAGACGGCTCCGCAGCTGTCCCAGAGGAACGTTGACCGCACCGGGGATCGCGCCCGATGCGAACTCTTCGGGCTCGCGGACATCCAAAATCCGCACGTCTTCGGGGATCGAATCGGAATGAACCACGTCGCTGAGTCCGGAAAGGACGTTCTCCGCGATGAATCCGGCGAAGTTGACAGGATCCTTGGCCGAGTTGAAAGGAGGCGCATAGGCCAGCTCCAGCGTGCCCAGATCCGGCGCCTTCAATCCGTTTTTCATGGCCTGCGCAATGGAATTGATCCGTTTATCCACGCCCTTCGTACCCGTGATCTGCGCTCCGTAGATCGTTCCGTCATCCCCGAACATCAGCTTCATGGAAAGCCGGGCCGCTCCGGGATAATACGAGGCTCCGGAGGAAGGATGAAGATAGATTTTCCGGTACGGCGTTCCGGCGGCGGAAAGACGTTTCTCCGTATAGCCCACCGAGGCGGCGGTCAGACGGCCCACCTTCACGACGCTGGTCCCGAGACTGCCCGGATACGCCGTGCGGCCGCCCAGCATATTGCCCGCTGCGATCCGTCCCTGCTTGTTGGCCGGACCGGCGAGAGGCACCGCGGTTTTTCCGCCGAATATGGGATCCTTCACCTCGATTGCGTCGCCCGCCGCGTAAATATCGGGATCGGAAGTTTCCAGAAATTCGTTCACCAGAATATGGCCTTTCGGGCCCAGCGCCAGACCTGCGTTTTCGGCCAGGGAGGTATTGGGCCGGACCCCGATGCATTCGATCATGAAGTCCGCCTGAAGGGTTTCTCCGCTGTTCAGCCGGACCGAGATGCCGTTCCCGCTCTCGTCGAATCCGTCCACCGTGACGCCGAGGCGCAGATCGACGCCCAGCGACCTCAGCTCATCGGCCAGGACTCCGGCCATTTCCCCGTCCAGTGTGGGCAGCACATGACCGCCCCGCTGGATCAGCGTGACGTCGAGCCCGCGTTCCCGCAGATTCTCCGCCGTCTCCAGTCCGATGAAGCCTGCCCCCGCAATAATGACCTTCTTCGCATCCCTGAGCCGGAGACAAACCTTGTCCATATCCGCCAGAGTCCAGAGATGCAGAAGACGTTCCCCCGTTTTTCCGGCTCCTGCGGGCGTGGCTCCCGTAGCCAGAAGAAGTTTGTCGTAGGGTTCAGTCTTCATGCCGTCCGGCGTCCGGAGGACTACCAGCTTCTTTTCCCGGTCGATGGCTACAGCCTCGGTCCGGGTGAGCACGTCCACGTTCATCCAGGCGGTGAATCTTTCGGGCGACATGACCAGCAGATCATCGCGATCCGGGATCACGCCGCCCAGATGATACGGCAGTCCGCAGTTGGCGTAGGAGATGTTTTCGCCTTTTTCCAGCAGCACGATCCGGCAGGACTCGTTCAGTCGGCGCAGCCTCGCTGCCGCGCTCGCACCCGCCGCCACGCCCCCGATGATGACAAAATTCATGATCTTCCCCTTTTTTACTCCATGGTGATCAGTTCGTACCGGTCAGTCCCCAGGCCGAGCCGCACCGCGTGATCGAGCGTATCGCGCCAGCGTGTATCCGGATGCGCGTCGTCGAAAATATCCTTCCCGTGCCCGCATTCATCCATCCAGGTCCCGCGCAAACGTCCGGTTTTGTTGCACAGATCCACGGAGGCCGCGTCCAGGGCCACGGGATCGAATGAAGCCGCCATGCCGATATCGGGCAGGATGGGCGTATCGTTTTCGCCGTGACAGTCGCAGTTCGGCGAAATATCGCACAGGAAACTGATATGGAAGTGGGGACGTCCCTGCAGCACCGCCGCCGCGTATTCCGCCGTTTTCTCGTCCAGCAGACGGTTGCTTTGGCCCCAGCGCGGCGACAGCGCGTCCCGGGGACAGACGCTGATACAGCTGCCGCATCCGGCGCAGCGGGCATGATCGATCTCCATTTTCCGGCCGTTGAGCGTAAGAGCGCCATGCGCGCAGTGCTTCCGGCAGAGACCGCATCCGACGCACCGCTCCGAATTCAGGATCGGCTTCCCGTCGCTGTGCATTTCCATCTTCCCCGCCCGGGAACCGCAGCCCATCCCCACGTTTTTGACGGCGCCGCCTATGCCCATTTTCTCGTGTCCTTTGAAATGGGTCAGGCTGATCAGGATATCCGCATCCATGACGGCCCGGCCGATCTTGGCAGTGCGGCAGTGCACTCCGTTGGGCACGGGCACTTCCACTTCGTCATTTCCCTTGAGCCCGTCGCCGATCAGGATCCGGCAGCCCGCGGAAAGCGCATTGAATCCGTTCAGCTCCGCCGTCTCCAGATGTTCCAGCGCGTTTTTCCGGCTTCCCGCGTACAGCGTATTGCAGTCCGTCAGGAATGGGAAGCCCCCCAGGGACCGGATCAGCTCCGCCAGCGCCCGCGCGTACTGAGGACGCAGATACGCCATATTTCCCGCCTCCCCGAAGTGCATCTTGATCGCCGTGAACTTATCCCTGAAATCGAGCGTCTCGATCCCCGCCTTCCGGATCAGACGCACCATCTTTTCCGGTATGCTCTCGCCGTACGCGGTGGACCGGAAATTTGTGAAATAGACCTTCGCTTTCTTCTGTTCTTCGCGCATTCCGCCTTCTCCTTCGGTTGCCGTGCTCACGCTCCCGTTTCCCTGTTTCCTTTCCGGATACCATATACGGATTTCCCCGCAAATCAAGTCCTCCCGCATAAAAAAAGTTTCTCCCGCCCCGATGATACGATATCGAATATAATCGATACGATATTATATGTTTTTGCCCGGACAGACGATTGTTTTTCAGGTTCATTCGTGATATATTGCTGCGTGTAAAAAGAGAGACTCCGCGTGTGCAATTTCATCAAGGAAAGGAATTCCATAATGAAGAGATTTTTTACGCTCATCGAACTGCTCGTCGTGATCGCCATCATCGCCATCCTTGCAGGGATGCTCCTGCCCTCTTTAAGCAAGGTCAAGAGTATGGCGAAATCCATCACCTGCATGAACAATCTCCGCCAGAACTTCTTCTCGCTTCAGGCCTACATGGACGCCTACAACGGCTGTCTTTTCAATGAGCGGGATTACGGCCAGATCGATACGACGCAAAACAATCGTCCGTGGGCAGGCAAGCTTTATGCTGCGGGTATTATGCCGCTGGAACCGGCGACCTATCGCTGTCCCGTGAACAAGCCTCTTGTAAATCAGGTCGCTGACATTCCGGGAGACAAAATCGGACACTATTTCTTTTGGAGTTATGCGATGTCGACAGGTGTAGGCGTCCAAAGAGTAACGAAAATCGCGAATTCCGACCCTCATCCGTTCGCTCTGCTGATCGACTGCGCCAATTCAGCGAGAGATGGAAATCAGTGGTGTTATATCAAGCAGGAAGAAGGCACGTCTCTCGTTTCCCTGGCTCATAACGGTAAAGCAAATAATTTGCAGAAGGACGGGCACGTGGAAGCATACAAGCCCGGAATGGACCTTCGCCTTCTGAATTGCAACACCCTGGACGAAATCACGAAAGTCTTCACTGCCGGAGGCGGATCGATCTCCGTGTCGTCAGCGCCGTAATTTGCGCAGGGACCAGGCAAGAAGAAATGAAAAAACTGTTCGTTCCCGAGACAAGGTGCATTGTGCGGACCGTGAAAACAGGATATTTTTCCGGCATGAAGTCCGGTATGCTTTTCCTCGCCATGCTTTTTGCCGTTTCGGCAGTCACGGCGGAGGATCTCGGTTTTGATGAAAATTTGACCTCCTGGCAATGTTCCGATCGAAAGAAGATCACAACGGATACGGAAATCAGAACAGGAAAACGGTCAATCCGGCTGGAAAACCGGGAAGAAAACCGGCTTTCCGCTGCGCGGGTGCTGGTGCTGGAACCGGATACACGATACGATGTGTCTTTTTACGTAAAGGGAAAGGATATCCAGTCCGGCCCCGATCTGGGAGCAAGGCTCGCGCTTAATGCGGGGAACCATTGGGAACGCATCACCGCCAGCTGGAACAACCAGCCGGACACGGGCACCTTTGACTGGAGGCAGGCCCGGGGCATTATCGACACCGCCCGCCTTCCGGATAACCGGATCCGGCTGGAACTGATCCTGACTGGAACAGGCACGGTCTGGTTTGACGAGCTGAAAATCACGAGATTGCAGTCCGTGCAGCCCGATGAAAAACACTTCCGGAAGCAGTACCTTCCATCGATCAAACAAGCCGCAGTGATTCCGGAAGGCGTGCTCGGTTTTTTCGATCCGGGGCAGGATATCACGTTCCGGATTCTGGTGGACAGTGCGGCGAAGAATTTGGAATTCGCAGCAGTGGTAAAGGACGAGTCCGGCCGGGAAATATGCCGTATCCCTCGGCGAAAAATGGAGGAAAATATCCGGATCCCCGGACAGGAATGCGGATACTATATCCTGGACACGGAGTTTTTTGCGGATGGAGAAAAGGCCTATTCCGTTCAGAGTGCGTTTGTGGTAAATGTGCCGGTGAAGAAACTGGATCCATTTTTTCAGATGGGATTCGGAGCTCATGCAGACCTAATTCCCGGACTCAAGCGGATCGGCGTCGGCTCCATCGTTTTGAGGGAACCCAATCTGGGCATCGTAGACAGGGTTCGGAAGAGCGCGGAGGAGCTTGCCGAACAGTTCATGAAAAGCCAGAAGCCGTTCTTGGACGACCCGGATTTCGTGCTGACCCACTATGTGCCCGGTTTCTTTATCACTTCGGTCCGCAGCCCGGAAGAGTTCAAAGCGGGCTGGCCTCTCGTCACCGATGAGAGACTGAAGCTTCAGATGGATCTTGTGAAACTGATTCACGAGCGGACTCGGGATCGGGTCCGGGAATGGGTTATCAGCTGCGAAATCCCCTCCAACGCGAACGGAGGCAGGGCAAATATGCTGTGTGCGACCTGGACTGAAGCCATGTTCAACATGATGGTGCGTGTGCGCATGGTCAGCCGTGCATTGAAAGCGGTCGATCCGGAGATCACCATCATAGCAGGCGGAAACAATCAGCAGCAGTTTACGGATACCGTTGAACGGATCGTGATGGGCGATTTGGTCAACGACTTCGACATATACGCCATTGACGCCTATACGGGAAACTGGGATCTGTGCCTGGGCGGGTACTCCATTCCCGAACTCAAGCTGATGGATTTCTATAAAAACGCGTCCTCTCTTTCGGCTTTGCTGGGCAAGGGAAAAATCATCCGGGACGATGAGACAGGGTATGCGATCAATTACGGTGCCCGATTCGATCGGGGTCTGGCCGTGGAGCAAGCCTGCCTGACCGCCCGGACCATCATCATTACCCGATATGCGCCGGTCAGCAGATTCGAACTGCACATGCCCGGACGGATCCCGCAGACAGCGGATGCCTTCCAGGATCACGCGCGCTGCATGACCACCTGCTGGAAACCGATCCGCCTCCTGCCGCTGGCAAATGTGTATCATGTTCCGCTGCCGGGAGGAGCCATGTATGCTGCGGCGGCCGCCGAACTATCCTTCTCGAAGCCGCTGGCGGAGGTGAAAAAAGGCAGTATTTACAGCTATCTGTTCCAAAAACCGGATGGTTCCGTGCTGATCACGCTCTGGGATATTGCAAAGGAACAGCCGTTTGTCTGTGATTTCCCGGATGGCTCCTCGGCTCTCAACATGTACGGGCGCTCGATTCCGTTGAAAAATCTGACCATCGGACAGGCGCCCGTGTACATCACGGTGAACATGCCTCCCGAAGACGCCGCGGCAATGATGAAGAAAGCGGTGTCGGCCAGCACACCGGAGTTCAAGTGTTCGGCCGATGAAAATCATGTATATATCTTTAGTCACGCAACGGAAACGAGGACCGCATGGCTTCAGCTCCCCGGTCAGCCGGAAACCGAAGTAAAGATTCTTCCGGGCAAGATAAACACATTCGCGGCAAACGTTGCCGGTCCTGGCAGACTTCTGGCGCAGGACGGACGAAACTATGCGATCCCCATGGTGAAGGAAGATTATTGCATCGTCCCCCGGATCAGGGAAAAGCCCGTGTTCGACGGTTCCGGGAAATGGCTGGAAGGACTTCCTTCGGGCGAGCTGAAATATCCGGAAAACATACGCCCAGCGGAAGCGCTGCAGCCGGAAAAGCGGTATTTCCGCACCAACTTCAATCCTGACGGGCACAATCTTTCCGCTCAGTTCTGGACCGCCTACGATGACGAGTATTTCTATCTGGCTGTGAAGGTGGATGATCCCGTGCATCAGCAGCGGCATACCGGATACGGGATATGGCGTGACGACAGCATCCAGTTTGTTCTTTCGCATGAAACGGGAAGCGGAATCCTGACAGGGCCCGGCAGCAGCAAACCAAGATCGGAAAACAGCTTCGGTCTGGCGCTGACTCCCCAGGAAATCCAGCTTGTGAAATATCTCGGGAAAGACAGAGGCATCAAGGAGTATCCGGCAAATGTAACGCGCTCGGGCGATACCACGTTCTACGAGGCGGCTGTCCCTTGGAGCGCAATCGGCGGGAGGGCTGTCCGGTTTGGTTTTGTGGTCTTCAACAATGACTTCCCGACCGAGCAGGTGGCCGCTCCGTATTATCTGGCCTTCACAGACGGAATTGCCAATGGCGCGGATGATACGAAACTGAAAGTCATCCGGTACGGCAAATAGCTGTGGTCTTCCTTCAATGTGAAATCCGATGCGGAAGGTCTGTAAACGAAACGCATGGATCGTGCGTACAGCGGCGAAAAAGTGATACGATATCGAATATAATCGATACGATATTATATGTTTTTGCCCGGACAGACGATTGTTTTTCAGGTTCATTTGTGATAGATTATGCTGTAAAGACAACAAATCAAGCGATACGGAAAGAAAAAAAATGATACCGGAAAAGAAAATCACGTTCGCCGATTCCGTCCGGGGGTGCTGGCTCGGAAAAAATATCGGAGGCACGCTGGGCGCTCCGTTCGAAGGACAGCGGCAGCTTCAGAATGTTACGTTCTACGTTCAGAAAAATCTGGCCGGCAATCCGGAGCCAAACGATGACCTGGATCTGCAGCTGGCCTGGCTGGTCCTGGCCGAATACTACGGACTGTACCGGCTGACGCCACGCCTGCTGGGCGAATACTGGATCAACGCCGTCATCGGACCGTGGAACGAATATGCCGTATGCCGCTGGAACTGCCAGACCGGATTCTATCCGCCGCTCTCCGGCGCGGTGGACAACGATGTATGGAAGTGGAGCAACGGGGCATGGATCCGCAGCGAGATCTGGGCGTGCCTGTTCCCCGGCGATCCGGATGCGGCTATCGAATTCGCCCGTCTCGATGCCTGCTGCGACCATGCCGGAGAAGGAATCTACGCGGAAATGTTCACCGCGGCGCTGGAATCGGCCGCGTTTGCGGAAAAGGATCTGCGGAAACTCATCGCCATCGGCCTTTCCAAAATCCCGGAAGACTGCCGGATCGCCCGCAGCGTTCGGCTGGTATGCGACTGTTTCGACAAGGGCGAGGGCTGGATCGATGCGCGGAACAAGGTGGTGGCGGACTCCGAGGACCTCGGCTGGTTCCAGGCTCCCGCCAATGTGGCATTCACCGTTCTGGGCCTCCTCTACGGCGGCGGCGATTTCGGACGCACCATTTGTATGGCTGTGAACTGCGGCGACGATACGGACTGCACCGCGGCCACGGCCGGCTCCGTTATGGGCATTCTCCTCGGTGCGGAAGGGATCCCCGAGGAATGGAAGAAACCAATCGGCGACAAGATCCTTACCAAGAGCCTCAATCATTTCAATCTGCCGCTCAAAACGCCGGGATCCGTTACGGAACTGACGGACCGCGTCCTGGCCCTGCAGGCCCGAACAGCCTCGGAATTCCCGAGACCGCGCCCAACCGATCTGTGCTCCGCCGAAGCCGCTGCCGCGCTCTGGAACAAACCGGCTTACGAACTGCAGTTCGATATCTCCTTTGCGAAGATCGCGGTGGAGTATCCGGACGGTCCTCTGGTGGAACCGGGAAAGAGATGCCCCCTTCGGATCCGCCTGGATCCCATCGCCTCCATGCCGGAATTCCGATTCCGCTGGCGTCTCCCGGAAGGATGGCGTTCTTCCCGGACGGAGTTTTGTGTTTCCGGGCAGATCTACTGTCCCACTTCCGCGGAAACGGATCTGACGCCGCCGGACGATCTGGCGGACGTCATGAGCTACATAACGCTGGAAATCACCTCGGATGACCGAAGATTCCCCTCGCACGTCATAGTTCCCTTGCGCCTCCGCAATTCCGTGATCCATCCCCGCTTCAAACTGGATCAGGAATCGGCCAGACTGGAAGAAATGATCCGTCTCGCACAAGAAAAAGCTCAAAAGTATAAGGAAAGAAAACCATGATGGAAATGCAGTGTTTTACGCAGATCGGGCTGCAGAAAGATGTCGTCCTTTTTCTTTCCCGCGGTCCGAAAGGAGAAAAAAAGTGTATCCGTTGAAGAAATGCGGAGAGATCAAAGCGGTCAGTGCCGCGGAGGTATCCGACTCTCCGCTGGGGATCGGGTTCGAAAAGCTGGACCGGGGCGTGTTCGATCCGGCGCCCGCCTACGACAAGATCGCGGCCCTGGGCGTGAAATGGGTACGGATCCAATCCGGCTGGGCCAGAACCGAACAGCAGGCGGGAGTCTACGATTTCCGCTGGCTGGACGACATTGTGGACAACCTGATCCGGCGCGGTCTGGAACCGTGGATGTGTCTCTGCTACGGGAACGGCCTCTACGACGAAGACGCAGCCAAGGTTTTCGGGGCGGTCGGCTGCCCGCCGATCAAGACCGACGAACAGAAAAAAGCCTGGCGCCGCTACGTTGCGGAAACGGTCCGGCATTACCGCGGACGCGTGACATGGTTCGAGATCTGGAACGAGCCGGACGGTCCGTGGGCCTGGAAGCACGGTCCCAACGGGACGGAGTACGGCGAATTCGCCAAAGCCACCGCGGCGGCGATCCGCGAGGGCAGTCCGGAGGCGAAGGTGATCGGAGGAACGTTCTGCACCACGCACATGGACTGGATATACGACATGTTCGAAACCGGCTGCGCCGCCGACCTGGATGCGCTCTGCTATCACGGCTATCTGGTCGATGAAACCTATTCTCTCGGGCAGAAGTACCGGACGATCCGGGAGCTGGCCCGGCGGTACAATCCGGCCATGGAACTCATCCAGGGCGAGGTCGGGACACAGTCCCGTCCGGATGGAGCCGGAGCTCTGCGGCAAGGCTGCTGGTCTCCTGAAAAGCAGGCGAAATTCGCCGCCCGGCATCTGGTGGCCCATGTAGCCGCCGGAATGAAACTGGTCTCGTATTTCACGTCCGTGGATATGGTGGAGGCACTGAAGGGCCGGGTGGGCGACAAGGCCAGTTACATGGATTTCGGATATTTCGGCGTGCTGGGCGCGGACTTCGATGAAAACGGCATAGCCACCGGCAACTATACGCCGAAGCCCTCGTACCGCACGCTTCAGGTGCTTGCCTCCATTTTCCGGGAACGCCCGGAGCGGATCGAGATCCCGGTGTTTCTCGATACATCTTTCTTCTACTCTCCTCAGATGCTTCAGCCGGAAGACGGATGGCGCGATCTTCTTTCCTGCGGATTCCGCCTCGCCGGCAACTGCCCGGTGTGGATCTACTGGAAACCGGCGGATATCGTGACCACGTCCTACGAGGGAACGCTTACCGTGGAGGTGATCGCCGAACCGTCCAAACTGAAGCTGGCCGATCTGAAAACCGGAGAGGTCTACAAACTGCCGGAGAGCATGATCGAAGCCAGCGGGCGGGCGACTTTCTACCTGAAGAACCTGCCGCTCCGGGATTATCCGCTGATGCTGATTTTCGATGATTTCGACTCATACATGAATTAACGGAAAGGATCGCTATGATGAAAACCGCACACAAAAAAAGAATTGCCCTTTGCCGGAAGGATTTCACCCTCATTGAGCTTCTGGTCGTCATCGCCATCATCGCCGTTCTGGCGGGCATGCTCCTGCCCGCCCTGGGAAAGGCAAAGGAGAAGGGGAGTGCAATATCCTGCCTGAACAATCTGAAGACCATCGGGCTCGCGCAGACGGGATATACGAACGACAATGACGACTGGATCCTTTATGCGACGCGGGCCGTCAGTTCCGCGGCCAACACCCACGCCAGCTGGTGGGGTACGCTGGGCGGCCTGGGCGGCAAGACCAATTACGGAGTCAATCTGAGATTGAAAAATGACTACATCGTACCCGGGGGGACGTTCGACTGTCCCTCCGACCCCACGCCGTTCGGCTACCAGAGCGGCAAAAGGCTGTTCCGGCATGCGAAATACATCATGAACGCGATCGGGCCGAAAGCAATAGCCCCCGCCGGTACGGCCAATGTGGCGCTGAACTACATACGGAAAACGAACTGCATGATTTCTCCGGCGCGCGTGATCTTTGCCGGAGATTCCCTGGCATATCTGGCTTTCAACGAAGTCCAGACCTCAAAAACGTCTCTTTTCGCCTTCCGCCATGGCGGCAAAGATCTCCGTACTGATGCGGCGATCCCTCCGGAAGTGTCCGGCAGCACCAATCTGGTGTACATGGACGGCCATGCCGCCTCCGTCAAGTCACAGGAACTTTCGGCCGGATTTTCCACCAGCGGCGAAAAACTCTCCGCACGCCTGACCTCGGCCACGGCGGAAAACTGCGGCTACCGGCGGAACCAGGGGACCCCGTTCTACGAATGGTGATACGGCAACGTTCACAGCTTCAAAAATGAAAGGTCCATTGTCATGATAAAAAGATTCCTGTTGTTGGCGTCCGTTCTTGTTCTCGGGTCCGGCTGCAATACGCACTCCATCGCAAAAAACGAATCTGACGAAGCGATGTCAAAGGCGGATGCGCTTCCTTCGGCGGAAGAGATCCTTTCCTGGTCCGGAGCAAGCGGGAACGAACTTGTGTACAGCACCGGATTCGAGGATCCGTCGGCAGAGGAATTCACATTTTATACGGAAGGGAAAGAGCAATATTTCGTGAAGGGCGCGGGAAACACGGGCAATACGGCGCTTCACCTGAAAAAGGAAAAAGGGGAAAAGGATGTCCATGTTCGGCTCAATCTGCCGAAAAACGCATTCAAGCCCGGAGCGGAGTACGAGATCCGCGTTTTCGTGCGGGGCAATATCCATGCCACTGACGGCAAAAAGCACGGTTCGTACCGGTTCATTCAAACGCAGTACCGCGACCGCGAGAAAAACGAAGATCTTCACTGGTCTCTCGGCGTCTTCCCCTTCACGACCTATCCTCATGATCCGGATTCCATCACGGAGTTCAAGGAGTTTTCCTACCGGTTCACCGGGAAGGAAGGCGCGGATCCTTTCCTCTACTTCATGATCGCCGGACCGTATGAAGGGGATGTATGGTTCGATGATCTCCGGGTTTATCAGTGCGGCCGGGACGCACATATCAATATGGCGAAGCCCGTGATGAAGGCGTTCAAGGACGGCAATGGAAAAGCGATGTTTTACGCGATGTCTCACGGAGTCAAAAAGTCCGTTCTTCTGGCGGAATACCGGAAAGACGGCAGAAAAATCAAATCGCTTGTCATGCGGCCCGGAGAAGACGGTTTTTTCCGCGGAGACTTCGGGTATGATCTGCCCGAAGGCATCGGCGAGATCCACGCTTTTTTCGCCTCGGAAGAGGAAAAACTGCTTCTGAAAAACGACGTGTTCCCGGTATCGGTCCTCCCCGTCGGCGCGGTCCCGCCGAAAGGATATATCTCCTTCGATGAAAAAGACCGTATCCAAGTGGACGGAAAACCGTTCTTCGGACTCTCCCTCGGGTGCGCCTATCCGCCGAACGACGAACACCTGAAACGCCACGCAGAGGCCGGATTCAACGTTATCGATACGGGCCCCTTCAATCTGGTCAAATGGGACGATCCGGAACACGGGAAGAAACTTCTTGAGAAACTGGATTTTCTTCATAAGAACGGACTGAAGATCCGCCTCAATCTGTGCCATTTCTACACGGCGCCCCACATGGGCCGCTACTACGGAACGCGCATCGGGGAGGACAAGCTGAATCTCGAAGGGGCGGTGAATCTGGTGAAGATGGTCCGGAACCATCCCGCCATTCTTGGCTACTATCTGCTGGACGAACTGACGGAGAAGGACTGGCCCATGGTCCGAAAACTGCATGAAGCGATCAATCTGGCCGATCCGTGGCATCCCTGCTTTCTCTGCACCAATCTGCGCAGCACCCTGCCGAAAATCTCCGTAACGGGAGATGTCGTAGGTTTCGACTGCTATCCCATCGGAAAAAAGAATGCCGGACTCTCCGCGAAATCCTCGGAAGCCATTCCGGAAGTCATGGCGAACACCGCGCAGGCGGGGCTGCCCTTCTTCGCCATTCCGCAGGCTTTCAACTGGGGCCTCTACAATGCGAAGACACCGGAAGAATACCGTCTGTTCCGGGATCCCTCCGAAAACGAACTCTTCGCAAGCGCCATGAGTTTCGCGATCTACGGCGCCTCCGATTACTGGTTTTACACCTGTCCCATACGCCATGATGACATCCGGACAAGCACAAAATTCGGGGATCCGGGATATTCCGAGCGGATGTTCGCCAAGATCGCCGCCATGATCCCCCGGTTCCGCAGACTGGCCCCCTTCCTCACCTCGGATAAGGAGCCGCAATGGCTGAATGTGAAAAACGGGAAGGATGGAAAAATCCAGGCCCGGATGTTTTTCGATGATTCCGGCAAGGCAGCGATCCTGATCGTGGCGTGGGGAAACGTCGATGCGGAAATCTCTGTTCCGGACGGAAAAGTTTTCCATTCGGAATACGGCAAAGCGGAAAGACAGGAAAACGGGAAATACCGTCTCGTTTCCGGCTACTTCACCGCGGATGTCCTCTACGAGGCGGGGAACTGACAAGTCCCCACCCGGACGCCCGGCGATCGGAGTCCGCCGAAAACCTGCGTACAGCGGGGGAAAAGTGATACGATATCGAATATAAACGATACGATATTATATGTTTTTGCCCGGATGAACGGTTGTTTTCAAAATCGGCCATGATATATTACGCCCGGAAAGAGGTTCTTTCGCCGTAAAAACAGTCGTATTTCCAACAGACGGGAGCAAAGATGAAAAAGATACTCGCTCTGCTGATGCTGATGGCCGCATCCGCCGCCTTCGCCGCCGAAAAACATTTCATCGGACACAGCTGGGATCTGCTGAAAGTCAATACGGATGACCTGGTCCGGAATCTGGCGGAGCTGGAAAAACTGCCGCTGGACGGCATCTCCATTTCCCTTTCCGTGAAAAGCGACGACGGAAAGCGCAGGAACTATACGAGAAACGTTCTTTCCGATGGTGTGTGGACAAAAGAATCATACGCCGAGGAAATCCAGAACATCCGAAAGATATCGTCGGGAAAGCTGAAACACAATTTCGTGCTGACTAATTTCGCCCCCGAAAAGAGACTGGACTGGACCGACGACGCAGCCTGGGAAAAAGCGGCCGGCAACGCCGCCGTCCTGGCCTGGATCGTGAAGGAGGGCGGAGCACGGGGCATCATGGTGGATCCGGAAGATTACCCGAAGACGAATCAGTTCTATCTCCAGCCCGGCGATCCGTCCTATGCGGAGACCACGGCCCTGGCCCGGAAACGCGGCGCGCAGATCATGAAGGCCATGGCCTCGGAGAATCCGGACATCGTCATTCTCTGCTTCGGATTTCTGCGCGGCACATTCAAGAAGTTCGCGGACATGAAAGCCGAGGCAGAGAAAAAGGGGTTTTCCTACGGGAACCTCTGGATCCAGTTTTATAACGGAATTTTGGATGAACTTCCGCCCGGAGCCCGCATAGTGGATGCGACGGAGGCCGGATATGTGTGTTCCGCCGCATACAGCGATTTTTACCATCTGGCTTTCAGCATCAACAGAATGGCGCGCGAACTCATCGCGCCCGAGAACCACGAGAAATTCCTTCGTCAGTGTCAGGTCGGGTTCGGCCTGTACATCGACATGTACATCACCCCCGAAAGTCACGAGTGGTCCCATCCCGCCACCGACGGCTCGCGGATGAAAACACTTTTCAATGACTTCTCACAGGCCATGACCTGCGCCGACGAGTACTGCTGGATCTACGGCGAAAGATACGGCTGGATCAAGTGGGACTGTCAGGAGAAGGTACTGAGAGGATCGCCGCCGCACATGAAGATCCGCCCGGAGACCTGGGAGGAAATGCTGCCCGGCCTCACCAAAAACCTGCGGTTCATTGCCGAGGGAGAAACAGCATACCGGGATGCGTATGAGAATCTGGTCAAAACCGGAAAGCTGGTGAACCGCATCGCCAATCCGGAATGTTCACCCGGCAAAAAGGCGAATGCCGAAGGCGGAGCACAGGACTGGACCTCCGAGAATCTTCCTCCGGGCTGGGTGTTCTGGCGCAAAAATCCCAATGAGGGCAGCTTCGGACTGGATACGACAACGGGAATGGGCGACTCGTTTTCCGTCAAGGCATCCGGGGTGGATGAAGGCTGCTTCATCCACAGCATAGACGTGAAACCGGGGGAAATTTATGCGTGCGAAGCGTTCAAAAAAGGCGGAGAAAACAGCCGGATGAAGATCCGGTGGATGCATGATAAAAAATGGCTCATCACCTACAAATATGATGTTCCGATCCCGTTTTGCGGTGAGCCGGACGAACAGGGATGGCAGAGAGCGTTCGGCTTTGTCCAGGTTCCGCCGGAAGCCAACCGGCTCCACCTGCTTATCGGGACCGGGCTGAAGCCGGAAGAAACCGTCCGGTTCGACAATCCGGGAATCTATCTGATCACTCCGGAAGATCTTCCCTGAAGGAAAGGGATAAATCATGATGAAAACCATACGCTTCTTTACGCTCATCGAGCTGCTTGTCGTCATCGCCATCATCGCCATTCTGTCGGGCATGCTTCTTCCTGCGCTGGGAAAGGCCAAAGGTTTTGCGCACACGGCCTCGTGCAGCAGCAACATGAAGGAGATCGGACTCCTGATCTCGCTCTATTCCGACACCTTCGACGGATACACCATGTACACGAACAGTTATTCGACCGTCTGCTGGACCCTCTGTTTCGAAAAAGGCCAGCCGAAAAACGGGATAGCCGTCTGCCCCGAAGGAGCAGCCAAATATCCGGAAATCGGTAATTCCTCCGCGGAATATGCATGGTCCAGGAAGGCAATGGACGGCAAGGTCGTGTACAACAACTACGTGTTCAATACACAGTCCTACGGCCGGAAAGTCACGACACTGAGGAAATCGCCCAGTGCTCAATCCATGCTGGCGGACAGTGCAGGCTCGCTTACGAAAAACGGATACTATCAATACTATCAGAATGCAGGCACCTATAATTATTCGTATTATGATGCCGTGCTTTCCCGCTGGAATACGATCTGGGGATGTCATAACAAAAAGACCAATATGCTCTGGCTGGATGGACATGTTTCCCAGATGGATATCGGTGATATCTACTACGAATACAACCAGTACAAAAGCATATACTTTTATTACTGGGCCGGCGGAAAGGCACGGAAAGACAACGATGTCCGTGAATTCAAGGATTAAGAACGGGCCGTCGCAAGAAAAGAAGCGCTGACTCCGCCCGATTGTCCGGCCGCGGTTCGCGGATCACTTTCCGGCGAGGGAATCGAGAGCGTTCTTCACCGCTTCCAGATAGGCACAGCCGTGGCGCTGATCGGGTTCCAGATAACTGCCTTCCGTCCACTCGTTCCAGCTGTTGATATTCATGAACTTATGTTTCTGCGAAAGGCTCAGCAGCTTTTCCGCGACACACCGGACCGCACGCTCGAACCGATCCGGCGTATTTCCTGAAATGAGGTTGGTGAAAGGATAACCCAGCCTCGGATCCCAGTCCCAAATTTCCGACTGGACCGTGCGTGGGGAAGGATCCCAGCCCATGGAGACATTGGGGAAATACTCGATTTTGAAGTTCTTCCGAACGGAATCCCAGTATTCCATATAGCCGGAAAGGATGTCGTCGAACTTGTTCAGATGTTCCGGAAGGGGAACGTGATGGACCCAGACATAACTGGTGACGCTGTCGAAACCGAGGTCGGCGACCAGATCCGGGAGGTTGCAGGGAGTCGATTCACCGGGCAGAATGGGCCGGCCCCAGATCACGCCGTTCAGGTGAAGTCCCGGAAGTCCGGCGGATTTGCATGCAGTCCGGAAATCCTCGAGTGCGGCGCGAGTTTCGGCAACCGAACCGAAGCTCTGCAGAAGTTTGTTCAGTTCGTAAAAAGAGAAATAGGGATTTCCATCGATAGTGAAGTAATCCGGCCTCGAGAAATACTTATCGATATGGATCTGTGCGACTTTTTCAAAAGTCTGCCGTGTAATTATTCCCTCGTACAGCCGTTTCTTTGCACCGAATCTCGTGGCCGGATGAATGTCGATCCAGTCATGATTCGCCCACATGGTGCAGAACTTGAAATTGCGCGGGTTTTCCGCCTGGAAAAAACCTTCCTCCAAAGCCCGGTTGAGAAAGGGTCCGTCATTATAATAGTACCAATCGAAGATAAAAGTGCTGATTCCGTGAGAAGCGGCGAGATTTATATTATCCGTCATGACCTCCGGCTGTTTTTCATCCAGGAATCCGCGCATAGGCAGGTTCGGCTGATGGTGTCCGGGAAAACGCGGCGTCGCATTTTTCACCAGCTGCCATTCGCTCCATCCGGATCCGTGAAAATCTTCGTTTCTGGGATCGCCCGTGTGGTAATTCGGAAAATAATAACAACCGATATCCATCATGATGATACTCCTCATCGTTTTCCGGTGAATGATTGCGTAGAAAAACGTGCAGGACGGCACATTCTTCACAGTGTATAATATACATCCGGAAACGGAAGTTGCAAGAAGATTCCAACTTTCCATAAAATAAAAAAACAGGAAAATCAGCATAAAAAATACACTTTTTGTTGAAAAAATCAGTTCCCGTGATATGGTAATGCCGTACATCCATGCGGGAGACTGTCATGCGCAACGGAAAAGGAAAAAACAGAACGGAGCCGGTCCTGCCGGGTTCATGGGACCGGACGGGCTGCGAGCTTTATGCGGGAGAGGACAATCAGAAACCGGGCCGACGGTATTATGCGCACAACCGGAACTGGAATCTGGTACTGCCCGAGGAAGGAAAGTTCCGTGCCGTTTTCGAAGACGTCCGTTATACGTTCGGGCCTCGCGATCTGGTCCTGCTGGCTCCGGGCCCGCCCCGGGAGTTCATCGTGCTGGAGCCTTTGAAGGTCCACTGGATCCATTTCAACCTGGATGCGCACCTTCAGTATCCGCCGGAGTGGCCGACCCGGGGGCCGGGCGTGTTTCTGCTTCATCCGCCGGCATCCGACCGAGTTGAGTTCATCCATCTGTTTTCCGAGATATCCAGTCTCTGCCGGGTGCGCCGTGCGGGCTGGTACCGTCTGGGATACTGCCTGATCCAGGAGATTTTGCTTCGGGGGAACATGCTGAATGAGCAGGGACTGGATCAGAAAAGCATTGACTTTGCCGCACGGATCCTTCAGGATTTCTCCTCGACAGCCACCATGGATGAGCTGGCGGAGCGCTGTTCCCTTTCGAGGGCGGTGTTTTTCCGGAAATTCAAAAAGACCTTCGGGATGCCGCCGTGCGAGTACCGCGAACAGCAGAAGCTCAACGCCGTTCGCCAGGAGCTGGAAAACGGCATAAGCTCACTGAAGGAGCTGGCGGAAATGCACGGCTTCGACAGTCCGTTCTACCTTTCCGCGCGGTTCCGGAAGATGTTCGGCGTTTCGCCGAGGGAATACCGGCGGAATTATCTGGACCATCTTTCGCGGGAACAGTGAGTGCCGAGCCGCAAGGGTCACTCCTTCCTGCGGAACCGGACGATCTGCGTGAAGCTCTTTTCCTCGCCCGGTGCAAGAGACACATCCTCGAAAACCTCCTCGGCCGTTACCAGAACACCGTCATTCCAGCTGTAGAAGGCGGCGCAGCCGGGCGCGAGGAATGTATAGGTGTACCACGGAGCCCGCACCTCGGCCGTCATCGGCCCGTCGTGGGGAAGGATCCGGGCAGCGGCGTGCCAGGAGATCCGTCCGTCGGTCCGGCCGTAGAACCGGCTCGGCTCCAGCGCCACGCCGTCAAGAAAGGTCGAGGGCACGGGCTCGACGGCCTTCCATTCGGAGAAGGGGATATTGCGGAACCGGAAATTGAAGGACTGAGTCCGTGTTCCCGTATTGCGGAAGGTGACGAGGAACTCCAGAGAACCGGCTCCGGGCCCGCCGTTTTTCAGGGTAATGCGCTTGACGATCTGAAGATCGGCCAGCGGGTCCTCCTCGCCGAAACCGGTGTCGCGGGGCACCGTATGAGAGAGCGTGACTTGTGCGGAATCGTCATTGGCCTCGAATCCGGTGATCTGATACTCCTGTTTTTTCCGGTTTTCCGGCGAATTGAAGCAGACCTCGCCCAAGGAAGTGCGCGGACCGCCCAGCGGCGTACCATTTTCCTGCTTCCATCGGGTGACCACCGCGCCCGAAGGATCGATAATAACGTTCTGATTTCCCATGCCCAGGCAAATCACCGGAGAATTGTTCCGAATGACCCGGCGAAGGGAAGCTTCGCCCTGCTCCCGGGGCTCCAGAAAGGAGTCGCCGCCCTGAAGCGTTTTCAATGCGGTCTGGAGAGTGTTTTCTAGCGTCTCAGGAGAAAGAGATGCGGTATTTTCTCCGGCCCCGCCGCCGATCCGCAGCAGAAGAACGCCATCCTCGGGGATCCGGACCAGGAAACCGTTCCGCACGTTCTCCGCCGTGATTCCTTCGTACCGGGTTCCGGATACGGTATCGATCACGACCGTCTCGCCGTCTCCGGGGAAACCGGCGACGGCAAGCTGCAGGAAGACCTCGCGGCCGGAATAGTTCAGGACCGCCGCCGCATATACGCCATCCTTTTCCTTCAGAACGGTCCGCAGGTCCTTGCTGAAATCGGGGATCATCAGCGTTATGAGTTCGCCCAGCTCATCCGGAAGCTGAAGACTGAGTCCGTTGCGCGGCGTGACCGTGAAGCGGGAAGCGGCATCGGCCCCGTTTGCGAGGATCTCCTCCACCTCCTTGACGGCCCGAAAGCCGGCCGCAATGGAATCAAGCATCCGTCCGTCCAGCGAATCCGAGGGATAGAAGACGATCCCGCCGATCCCCAGCGAGGCCGCCGCCACGATGTTCTGAAGGATCGTTTCCGGCTTGTAGCGGTTGAAGAACCGTTCACTCTCCTCCGCCGGATCCACCCACGAAAAATCCAGGGTATTGCCCAGAACCTTTTTGTCGGCGGCCACGGCGTCGAAATACGCCAGACCCGTGGTGTAGTTCATCGGATCGAACGCGTAAACCCGGGAGGCTACGGTGGAGGAATCCACGACGTTCCAGGTCGAGAGATAGTCGGGGGACGGAGTTTCCGTGCAGAGATGGATCCGGAAACCGGGAAAATGTCTTTCCGCGGCATCCACGAATTTCTCCAGGATGGTCCGGAACTGACCGGCTTTGAATTCCCGCCATTTCCGGTTCAAGGGCTGTCCGTTTCGGATATCCTCGCGCTTCGGGACATCCTCCAGTTTTGCGGAGGCGGCGAACTTTTTCAGGCAGTCGTCGCAGACGCCCTCCGTGACAAAGGGTTCAAAATCGAGCCACAGATCCCGGCAGCGCGGAAAATTCTTCAGGTACGTTTCGAAGCCCCGTTTGAAATACTCGCCCCAGTAAAGCCCTTCCGGATCGGCGATCAGATACTCCGGACAGATCGCCCCCCTGACGGGCTTTCCATCGCTCCCGATGAAAGGCGGCACGCCGGGCCGCGTGACGGCGCCCCGGACCATGAAGCCCAGATCCTCGAAGTTGGTTGCGGGGAACCTCACCGTGGGATACCGGCAGGCGGCAACACCCGTAATGATGGTGAAATTTTCGTCCAGAAAAGCCTTGCGATCCGCGGGGAACGATTCGTACGACCAGCCCACGCTGAAAAACGGCCTCGGATCCAGCTTGTGCCAGAACCCGGAAGCCTCCTTCAACAGGGCGTCATCGGCCAGGGCGGCGCTGCGGATCGTGGTGATCCCCGTCTTGAAGTACCGGAGGGGCTCGGCGGGCATCGCCGGTTCGGGAAGAAGCGAGGCCCGGTAGACCTGTTCGAAAGTCCGTTTCCCGTTTTCCAGAAACGCGATCCGGAACGAGGCGTCCTTGCCCGCATTCCCCTTCACAGGCTCAATGAAACAGTGGAATCCGTTCCGCCATCCCGTAAGGTGCGGCCTCGCTTCGGCAGGGAAATCGACCCGGTACCGGACCATGGCCCGTCCGTTCTCAAGGAAGCTCTCCTGCCGGAAAGGGAAGGTTTTCGGCCAGCCGATCCGGGTCGTAACGGCCTTCAGTTCCAGAAAATCCGGCAGTTCCAGCAGAAGCGAAGGCATGGGCCCGCGGTCGCATCCGAACGAGAGGACCAGGCCCGCCGGATATCCTTCAATGAAATGGTATGACTTCCCCTGCCAGTCCGCAGGAAAGACAAAGACCCGCGAAACTTCGGCATGGAGAGAAAGGCTGACTGCAAGCAGAAAGGAGACAAAGAAACTTTTCATTCGAGAATGGTCCTGTTCAAGTTACGGTTTCCCGGAAGAAACTCCGGCAAAAAGGCGGAAGACGTTATTCGCCCAGATCGATCCAGTTTTCGCCGCCCCACGTTTTGCCGGGAATCAGCTTGGAGCTGCCCGTGTGGCCGTCGGCGAAAGCGATATTGCAGCGGCCGCCCGTAACGGAATCGTTCCGCATGGTGCGTTTGTAGCCCGTGCCGTGACGGGCCTCCAGAGTCGGATTGGCAGTAGACTGATTAACCATGGGCTCCTGGTAGATACAGTACTTTTTGGTGGCATTGGTCTCCCCGTTGTCAGGGTAGCCGTCAAAGCAGACCATATTGCTCGGGGCGAAGGAACCAAGCGCAACCCAGCGGACAAAGGCATCCGCCAGAACTCCCGCGTGGGCCGGTCTTTTGTAGGAAGAAAGACGCACAGGAGCATCCTTTCCGTTGTTCCAGGGGGAGGATTCACTGGCAGGATCGCAGAATCCCGTTCCCCGGGTCATGGTGTAGTTGGTGCTCCAGATCCGGTTGGCAAGAGCGGAAATGACCGTCGGCTCCGAAGGACATATAAGCAGCGGAGAGGGCGCGACCTCGCTGCCGCCGTTCGTCTGATACGGAGCCGAACCGTAATGCCGTTGAGAACCGAGCATATCCGTCCAGAAGAGATCGGATCCGCTTGACCACTGCCCCTGGTACTGCCGGGCGGGACAGGGGAAATCGTCGTTGGCATTGGCATAGACCAGACTGAGCATGATGAGCTGTTTCAGATTGTTGGAACAGGCAACGTTCTTGCCCTGTTCCTTCACCTTGCCCAGAGCCGGAAGGAGCATTCCCGCGAGAATGGCGATGATCGCGATGACGACCAGCAATTCAATGAGCGTGAATTGCTTCAGGTACGAACGTCCGGATGCGTCTTTTCGTGTGTGCATGATCTTTGCCCTTTCTGAAGTTATTTTCATTGACATGATGCGGAACTCCGAAAGCATGCCTTACTGTATCCGCGAAAAGAAGGACGGACAATGTCAAATTCTACTTTCTTTACTGTCAAAATCTATCAGATGAAAAAAGACAGTCGGATCGTCTTTCCCTGTTTGACAATCATGGAGATACCTGTTTTCCGAAAAGCGGGATCCGGATTTGAAAAAGCGGAAAAAACCGTTATATTGTTTCATGCTGCAAAGAAGCGGGAGACGGCGGAATGTATCAGTTCATTTTGGACATGGCGAAGTGGAAACGGGAGAGCGGATTCCCCTACCGGCTGTGGAAGGTGTTCTTCTGCCGCGGCCTGCGCCTCCGGGCGGACAGAGAACCCATCCGGAACAACTGGCTTGAAATCTGCATCCGCCTGGAATCCGACGGCGGGCTCTGCCGCGACATCGTCAACGGCGTACCGATCCGGACCGCGTACCCGCACGCCGTATGGAAGATGCCGATGCAGGAAGCGGCGGCCCGCGACAACTCCGCGCGGAAGGTTCTGGCGCTGATGTATCCGCCGGAGAGCGTGGAGCTGTTCAGAAAAGCGGATCTGATCCCCGAAACAGGCTGCATCGCATTTTCCATGAACGACCAAATCAACCATCTCGCGGACCGCTTCATCCGCCTGGTGAACGATCTCTATTCCCCGGGCGTTGCGGATCAGCTGGACTGGCTGGGGTTCAGCCTGATCAAGGAGATCCTGCTGACGGGAAAAAGCCGGCCGGCCGAACAGTCGATGGAGCAGAAGATAAACGCCATAGCGTCATGGCTCAAAGTCCACTGCACCGAGGATACGGATTTTCATGCGCTGGCCCGGTGTCACAATCTGACCTACACGCAGTTCTATCGGGAGTGGAGGCGCTATATCGATATCACGCCCCGGCAGTACATCATAAATTCGAGGCTGGATGCAGCCGCCGGACTGCTGAAACTTACGCAGTTGCCCGTCTCGAAAATCGTGGAACGCGTCAACTTTTCCGGCGAATATGCCTTCTACCGGCGTTTCGAGGAGAAGTTCGGGATGACGCCCGCCGTCTACCGCGATGTCATGAAGCCGCGCGATAAGGATATGGTCCGATTCCATCCCCCGCGCCGGGCAAAAGCGAAGGTCACACCTCTTGCAAACAAACCGGGGCGGGTGTATAGTAGCAGATCGTCAACTGCAAAATCAACACGGTCCTCCGGGGAGAAAACATCATGAAAAACTTTGCCGCCGTCAAGGTCTGGAACTTCGAACTGCCGCCCTTCCCCCGGGAAGGACTGTTTCACCTGGATATGTCGCCGTACTGTCAGGTCAACCGTCTTCTGACGTTCGAGGCGGGCCGTCTGGCGCAGCTGCATCAGCTGGACATACTGGAAGACCGCAAAACGCTGGAGAAATTCCAGAAGGATCTGCGTGCCCGGCTGTGGGAGAAATTCGGCTGCCGCTATGATGAAAAACTGCCCCTTTCGGTCAAGACGTTCGGAAAAAGGAAGGAAAAGGGATACACGATCACGAAGCTGATCTACCAGAGCCGGCCAGGCATTTTCGTGACGGCGCTGCTTTACGAGCCTGCGGGGAAAGGACCGTTTCCGGCGGTGCTGCAGATGCACGGACATAATCCGGAAGGGAAGTTCGGAGTCAATCCGCAGGCCATGTCGCTGGATCTTGTGAAAAACGGATACGTCTGCCTGACGGTGGATGCGTTCGGGACCTTCGAGCGTGCGCACGACACGTACCAGAAGCAGAATCACGGCAATATCCTGGGCGGAGCGCTCCTCAATATCGGAGAGACCCTCATGGGCGCTCAGGTGGTGGACAACATGCGCGGGATCGATCTGCTGCGGAGTCTGCCCAATGTACGGAAGGATAAGATCGGGGCCACGGGAGCGTCCGGAGGCGGCAATCAGACCATGTGGCTGAGCGCCATGGATACGCGTGTTGCGGCCGCCATGCCCGTGGTGAGCGTGGGATCCTTCGAATCCTACGTATACGGCATGAACTGCATGTGCGAACTGCTGCCCGACGGACTGACCATGACGGAGGAATCCGGCATTCTGGCGCTTATCGCGCCCCGTCCGCTCCGCCTCGGCAACGCGCTGTACGACTGCAATCATGACTTCAGCGTGGCGCAGATGCTTCGGACCTATCATCCCGTCGAACAGATCTACTGGAAGCTCGGCTGTCCCGACAACATCTCCTTCCATGTGGCGAATCAGGTGCACGGCATGACCAGCCGTCAGCGGGAATCCGTTCTGGGCTTCTTCGCCGCCACGCTGAAAGGCGAGGGCTGCGGAGGTGCGTTGCCCGAACCGGACAACGAGATCATTCCCGAAAAGGAACTCCGTCTTTTCGCCTCGCCGGACCAGAGAGCGAAGAATTCGGTACGCTCGATCCCGGAGCATTGCCGGATCGTCGGGGATGAACTGCGCCGTCAGTATCTGTCGAGAAAGACCATTTCCGCGAAAGATGCGGCGAAGGAGCTGCGGAAAATGCTCCGGCTCCGCGATCTGCCGTCCGGTCTCCGGCTTCACCGTTACGCCGATTCCGAGGGTACGGGCCGGGCCGCGCTGGAAGCCGCCGACCATGTGATCCCCTTCCTGATCCGGCCGGGGAAAAAGGCCGGTCTCTTCCGGATCGTGCTCCACCCGGAAGGGAAGGCCCAGCTGGATGCGGAGACGCTCAAGCTCGCGGCCAAAGACGGAGCCACGCTGATCCTGCCCGATCTTTTCGGGACGGGTGAAACCGCGCAGCCGAACCACACGATCGGACTTCACCATCAGTTCTTCCGTCAGCTTCTCTGGGTCGGACGCTCCCTGCTGGGAGAATGGACCTTCGATCTGCTGGCGCTGGCGAAGATGCTCCGGAAGGATTTCAAGGCGAAGTCCATCCGGGTGACAGGTCTGAAAGAGGCAGGGTTCGCCGCGCTCTGCGCCAACGCGCTCTCGGCAGACTTCGATTCCGCCGAACCCGTTCAGTCGCCCGGATCCCTTCTCTTCGATGCCCGGACCGTTTCCTTCACGGGGGTCAGTCCGTTCGTCCCGTTCCTGCCCGGCGCCATTTATTCGCTGGCACTCTCCATTCCCGGATTCCTCCGGTGGGGCGACGTCTCCCTGATCGCAGCGCTGGGACACGGGTCCGTGGACTTTGTTTCGCCCCGGACCTCCGACGGCACCGAGCTCACTCCGGCGGAGGTCCAAAAACTCCGGAAGGAGATCCGGTCCGTGCGGGCGAAGCTGGTTTGAGATGGGACCGGGGCACCCTGGCCCCTGGTCCGATACCTTCACAAAGAGGCAAAAATGCGTTACAACAATCTGGAAAAGTTTCTGGACTCCATCCGGCGCGGCAAACTGTGCAAAGGATGCTGCATCACCTTTACCGATCCGGCGGTAACGGAAATTGCGGCCGAGGCGGGTTTCGATTTCTGCTGGATCGACGGCGAACACGGGATTCTGGACCGGAACACCGCGTTCATGCACATCATGGCCCTGAAGGGAACGGATTGCGCGCCCTTCTACCGCGTTCCGGCCTGCGATCATACGGAAATCAAAAAAGTCATCGACCTGGCGCCCGCGGGGATCATCGTTCCCATGATCATGAATGCGGCGGACGCCCGGTACGCGGTGGCCGCCTGCCGGTATCCCGTCGAGGGCAACCGGGGCTGCGGTATGCGCCGCTGTCACTGTTACGGGACCATGCCCATGGAGGAGTTCTGGCGGAATGCGCGCCACGATCCGCTGGTGATCCTTCAGATCGAGCACATCGAAGCCGTCCGCAACCTTGATGAGATCCTGAAGGTGCCGGGCGTCGACAGCATCATGATCGGCCCCTACGATCTCAGCTGCAGTCTGGGGCACCCCGGGGAATGGGACGATCCGGAGGTCTCCGCCTCGCTGGATGAAGTCTGCCGGAAAACCCGGGAGGCGGGGCTTCTGCTGGGCGCTTATGCGGAAACCGGACTGGACGAATGGATCCGCAGAAGGAAGATCCAGTATCTGGGCTGCATCAACGACACGGGCGCACTGATGACCGGATTCCGGAACATGATCGATACGGTGTCCCGCAGCTGCTGAAAAAGGAAAACGCCTTCGGCTGCCTCCCGGCGGTATGCGGCAGGGGGAACGGTGCTTCCGGGAAAAAGTAAAAAGGATCCCGTTTTATGATTCTGCACGACATCCTGCGCGACCGCGCATTCAACTGGCGTCTCATCCGTTTGACTCTGCCCATCTCTCTGCAGTCGCTGATGCTGGCGCTGGTGGCCGCCGCCGACGCGCTCATGCTGGGCCGGGTGGATCAGATCTCCATGGCAGCGGTCTCCCTGGCCACGCAGATCCAGTTTGTCCAGAACATGCTGCTCTGGGCGATCGTGTCGGGCATTGCGGTTCTGGGAGCTCAGTACTGGGGCAAAGGGGACCGGGCGGTAATGGGACGGATCTACGCGATCAGCGCCCGCCAGGCGTCGATCGTCTGCCTCGTTTTTTTCCTGGGATGCCGTTTCTTCCCCTCCCGGCTCATGCTTCTGTTCGCCCACGATCCCGAACTTGTCCGAATCGGCGCGGAGTATCTGGAGATCGCCTCCTGGTCCTATCTTTTGACGGGTCTCTCCCAGTGCGCGCTCGGGATCATGAAAGTCAGCGATCATGTGGCCTGCGCGGCCGTGATCAGTTCCGGCGCCGTGATCCTGAACATCATTCTGAATGCCGTCTTCATCTTCGGGCTGGCCGGTTTTCCCGCCATGGGCGTCAAGGGCGCCGCGCTGGCCACGGTGGCGGCCCGGGCGGCGGAACTGATCTGGTGCACCGGCATTTCCCTCCGCCGCGGGTTCATCCGTCTGACGCTGCGGGATCTCCGGACCTTCGACCGTCTGCTGGAACTGGATTTTCTGCGCTACATGCTGCCGATCCTGGGAGCCGGTCTTCTCTGGGGGACCGGATTTACCGCCTACACGGCGATCATGGGACATCTGGGGCCCGATGCGGCGGCCGCCAACTCCGTGGCGGCGGTGGTCCGCGATCTGATGTGCTGTCTGTGCAACGGATTTTCGGGAGCGGCGGGCATCATCATCGGCAACAAACTGGGAGCCGGGCGGCTGATACAGGGAAAGAAATACGGAGACCGGCTCGTCGTTTTCTCGATTCTGCTGGGCCTTTTCTGCACGGTCTGCGTACTGGCCTGCATCCCGGTCGTGTCGCGCTGTCTGCTCCTGACGGATCAGGCCAGGACCTATATGGAGGGCATGTTCATCATCCTCTCCGTCTACATGATCGGACGTACCATCTGCACCATCGTCATAAACGGAATTTTCTCCGCGGGCGGCGACACGCTGTTCGATATATACAGCCTCATCGTCTGCATGTGGGGCATTGCGCTGCCCTGCGCCTTCGCCAGCGCCTTCTTCTTTCACTTCCCCGTGCTGGTCGCCTATGCCTGTACGTGTCTGGATGAAGTGGGCAAAGTCCCGTGGGTCCTGGCCCATCACCGCCGCTACAAATGGGTCCGCAACATTACGCGCTGAAACGGACCATGCCGGCCGCATCAAACATTTTTCGAACGTCTTTTCCTTCGAAAAAACTTGCAAAGAGCCGTCTTCGGTGATATAGTAAAGGTCCCTGTCTGTCCGCGGAAACAGCGGACTCTCGGCTTCAACGGAATTCCATGTACCGGTGGAAAGGGCAAAAATGAACATTCACAAGGATACATTCGAGCGGTGGAGCGCGGCGGATTCCGCGGATCTCTACGGCGTGAAGGACTGGGGAGCGGGTTATTTCGGCGTCAACGACCGGGGGGAGCTGTGCGTTTCGCCGTTTCCGGGAAAGAGTGCGGCGTCCGCGAGCCTGCCGGACATCATCCGGGGAATCAAGGAACGCGGCATGAATATGCCGGTTCTTCTGCGTGTGAGCAGTATTCTGGATTCGCAGATCCGGCTTCTGCACTCGTCCTTCCGCAAAGCCATTGCCCAGACACACTACCGCGGCGAGTACAAAGGGGTCTTTCCCATCAAGGTCAATCAGCAGCAGCAGGTGGTGGAGGAGATCACGAAATTCGGGAAGGATTTCCATCACGGGCTGGAAGCCGGCAGCAAAGCCGAACTCATTGCGGCGCTGGGGACTTTGGACGACCGTGAAGCCTGTATCGTCTGCAACGGATACAAAGATGAAGAGTTCATCGATCTGGCCCTTTCCGCCTGCAAACTCGGGTTCCGCTGCATCCTCGTGGTGGAGATGCCGTCCGAACTGGACACCATCATCGAACGCGCCCGCGCCATGCGGATCGACCCCCTTATCGGCGTCCGCATGAAACTCTCCACGCGGGCGGGCGGCCAGTGGATGGAATCCGGCGGCGACCGGAGCGTGTTCGGGCTGAATACGGCGGACATCATGGCCCTGGTGGACCGTCTGCGGCAGGAAAACATGCTGGACTGCCTGCGGCTTCTGCATTATCATATCGGTTCGCAGATCCCGAACATCCGCGACATCCGCGCCGGCGTGCTGGAAGCCTCCCGCGTCTACGTCGGACTGGTGGAGGAAGGCGCGAAAATGGGCTATCTGGATCTGGGCGGCGGACTGGCCGTGGACTATGACGGATCCCATACCAACTACATGCACAGCCGGAACTACACGCTGGACGAATACTGCGTAGACGTCATCGAAACCGTGGCGGAAACGCTGACGGCCAAAGGCGTTGAGCATCCCGTCATCATTACGGAATCGGGCCGCGCCACGATCGCCTACTATTCGGTGCTCCTCTTCAACATTCTGGATGTGACCAAGTTCGAACCTTCGAGGATCCCCGACCGGATCCCCGAGGACGCCAGTGAAATGACGAAGGACCTGGTGGGCATTCTGGGCAATATCAATTCCAAGAACCTCCAGGAATGCTTCCATGACGCGATCTACTACCGGGACGAGATCCGGATCCTCTTCAAGAACGGACGGATCCCCCTGCGGGAACGGGCCTTGGCGGAAAGCGCCTTCTGGCATATCATGGTCACGGTCAGCAAGGAAGTGAAGAAACTCAAGTACGTGCCCGATGAATTTGAGAATCTGGAAGCGGCTCTGGCCGATGTCTACTACGCCAATATCAGCGTCTTCCAGTCCCTGCCCGACTCCTGGGCCATCAAACAGCTTTTCCCCATCATGCCGGTCCACCGGCTCAACGAGCGCCCCACGCGCAACGCCATTCTCTCGGATATCACCTGCGACTGCGACGGAAAGATCGACCACTTCACCGATCTGCACGATGTCCGCCGCACGATCCTGCTTCACGAACTGCGGCCCGATGAAGAGTACTATCTGGGCGCGTTTCTGGTGGGGGCCTATCAGGAGACTCTGGGCGATCTGCACAACCTTCTGGGCGATACCAACGTGGTCAGCGTCCGGATCTCACCGGACGACGGCCGCTTCGAGATCGTCAAGGAACTGGAAGGCGATTCCGTGGCCGATGTTCTCTCCTATGTGGAGTACACTCCGCACGACCTGATCGACCGGTTCCGCATCGTGGCCGAACGCGCGGTCCGGGAAAAGATGATCACGCCCTCCGAACGGCGCGACATCATGGCGCTGTACGAAGGCGGGCTCCGCGGCTACACCTACTTCGAACGCTGAAGTCCTTCCGTTACGGGAGAAGAGCCTTCAGCGCCTCCGCATCGGGATCGTTCTCCCAGCCGTTTTCCCGGACGATCCGCTTCAAAAGATCGGAGGGCGTTTCGCCTGCCCTGTTCTTACAGGCTTTGTCGGCCCCGTGAAGCAGAAGCATCTCCGCGACGGCCGGGGAGAGATTGCGGACAGCCAGATGAAGGGCGGAGGATCCGTCAGGCAGGGTCCGGGTCAGTTCCTTCTCCTTCCGGCGAAGAAAAAGAAGAACGTTTTCCGGCCGGTCCGTCATGACCGCCGCCAGAAACGGCGTAGCGCCGGAAAGCGGCTCCACGGGATGGGCGTTCGGATACAGGGCAATGATTTTCGCCAGTACGCGGGGATCGGGCTGCATGGCCGCCGCGTGCAGCGTGGTGAAGGAGGCGGCTCCCGCGGATTCCCCCGTGATCTCATTCAGCGCCGCCTCTTCCCGCAGCAGCGTGTTCAGCAGCGTGAGATCGCTGTTCCAGACCGCCATCCGGATCAGCGGATCCGGGAACAGACTTGCTCCGCCCGGCCCGAAGATCATCCGTTTTTTCAGCATCAGCGCGCTGATCGAACCGCGGTTTCCGCTCCGTACCGCGGCCCGGAGCCGTTCTCCGTTTCCGCAGAACGCATACTGATAGAACATCCGTTCCTCCGGCTTGACCTGGAGCAGTCCTTCCTCCCCCCGCAAACAGCAGGAGACGGAAAAGGCCCGGTCGAAGATCCGGACGCCCGCAAGATACAGTTCCGCCCGGTCCGCGGGGAGGCCGCCCGCCTCCGGTTCTTCGTTCAGCCGCCATCCGGCCCAGGGGATCATGGAGGTCCCGTCCGGAACGAACCGGCAGTCGAAAATCCAGTTTCCGTTTTCCGCCGGACACATCCGGATCCGGAACGCCTTTCCTCCCTTGTACAGCGTACTGGCGGCAAAACGGAGATCGTCCCGGTACTCACCCCGTATACGAAGCGTCCGCAGAAACGCGGCGCGGTCCTGAAAGACGAAATCCTCCGGCGGCGCGCCGCCGCCCGTCCGCTGCGCCCGGTAGGCGGAGATCTTCCAGACCAGCGGGGAGGTCCCGTCCGTCCGTTCCGTTTCCACGCGGGCAAACAGCGAATCCTCCGCCAGAGCCAGCGGATCTTCCGTCCCGCCGGCCAGCGCGTATCCCTTTTCCGTCAGGTGGTAGAACAGGGAGGAGGCATACCGGAGCAGATGCACGGAGTCGGAGAGGGGACGCGGGATGTATTGCGGCATCCGCGCCCGCAGAACGCACCAGACGGCGGGCAGAGAAAGGATGAACAGAAGCACAAGGACCAGGAGAGCGGGCAGACAGCAGCCCAGCAGAAAGCGACGTCCGGAGCCCGGCAGGATGACCGGCCGTTCCTCCTGCGCTGCCGGCGGAGTTTTCTCTCCCTTCCGGCCTTTTTCGGCCTTTTTCTTCTCCGGTTTACGTCCGGAAGAGGAGGATCCGCCGTTTCTTTTTTTCTCACTTCCTTTGCCCATGGTGTACAAAAAAAGCGTTCCGCTCCCGAGGGAATGGAACGCTCTTATGCGAAAATCGGCTTATTCGGCTTTCGCGGCGGCCTTCGGCGCAACTACGCGGGCCAACTGGGCTTTCTTCCGGTTCGCACGGTTCTTCGGAATGATCCCGACCTTCGCAGCCTTGTCCAGAGCGGAGCACTGCTTCCGGAAAAGTTCCTGCGCGGCGGTCTTGTCATCGCCTGCCGCGGCGGCGCGGACTTTCTTCTCGCCGGTGGCGAGGGAGTTTCTTTTCGCCTTGTTCTTGACCCGGGCTTCTTCGCTCTTGCGATGGGTCTTGACGGCCGACTTTCTGATTTCTGTCTTGGGCATGATGCTCCTTTCGATGTTGCAATTTCTAAAAAAAATTCAAAATCTGTTCGAATGTATAATATAGCACCGCACCGGGGGGGTTTTCAAGAAAAATTCCGAAACTTTTCCAAAAATTCCCGGTTTTTCACCGGTTTGACATCGGTTTGACGCCCGTTTTGATCTTGCCGTTACCGTGCAGCGGGTTCCGCCGTCCCGGACGGAAGAGTGACCTGCGTAATGGAAACCTCTGCTTCCACATCCTGAAACACGGCCGAGGATCCGGCTTCGGCAGTCAAAAGGATCCGGACGAACCGGGTCTGCGGCGGCAGCGCAAAGGCGTGTTTGAGCTCCTGCTCCTTTCCGGTAAGAGCGATGGCCTGACTTCCGGAACCCGTCTGCTTCACACGGGTGTCATCGAAGGCTTCGAAACCGAAAGCGGCCCGGCCGGTCCCGCGCGCTTCGAGCTGGAGAGTCAGAAGATTCCCAACGGAAAGAACCGATGACGAAAAAAAGATTGGAAGTAGGGGAACCTGATGCAGTTCGGACCTCACGGTCTTCGCGCGGTCCGGCGCCGCCTTCAGCTCCAGAGCGAATTCGTCCCGGTCGTTTGTCGCCAGGATCCGGGATTCCCCCTCCTGTTCGTTCAGGATCCACCCCGGAGCACAGGTGCGTCCGACCGCGGCGCCCCGGAAATCGCCGTTGAGGGGAAGATCCACATCGTCGTCCGCAACGGCGGCGGAAACCATTGCCGCCGAAAGAACCAAAGTCAAGCCCAGTCTATTTGCCTTCATAGAAAACCTCCCGTGTTGAATGTCGATCCCGCAAAAAGCTTTCCGCCATGCGGAACGCACGGCGGAACTTTGCAGAACTCCATACTATACAGTCCTTTCCCGAAAAATCAAGCACTCGGAAAAAGATCCGTGCGTACAGAGCCGTCTCAGGAAGGGAATCCGGGATTCTCCTTTTCGATGACCTTTCCGCAATGCAGGAAGGCGGCCGCCGGAGAATCCGGCTTCGTGAAATGGTATCCTGGTTTGGCGCAGGGGACGAAGGGATATGTATCATCCGGCTCGAACACGTTGCCGGTGACTTCGGCCTCGGTTACCGACATCATGGAAACCAGCGGACGGGGAGCACAGCGGAACCGGTTGTTCCGCACCCGGATCGTTCCGTGATAGAAGTAATCCTCCGTAAGCGCGGCCAGTTCCGGAAAGACCGCCATGGGCTCCTGCGTGGCGCCGTGGATCCCGTAGTTGCAGTTGTCGAAGAAGTTATTTTCTATGACCGCTTCTTCCACCGGGCCCGACTCGTACCAGAAGCTCCAGTCGCCGGAGATGAAGACCCCGGATCCGGCAGTATGGAAATGACAGCCGGAGATACGGACCTTCTTCATGCCGGAGGCCAGCACGCCGCGTCCGTTCATCGAGCGGCATTCGGTGTTGACCACATCCAGCTCCGCCATAGTGTCCAGGATCAGCGCCGGATCGCCCTGCACGAATCCTTCCGGGAGCTTCGATTCATCGAAATCCACAATGACGAACGCCCGGGTGATCGGCCGGACGGAATCCAGACGGATATCTCCGGTCGGACGGCCGCTTTTCCGGTCGAACAGCCTCATGGTATCGCCGGGCTTGACGTTGAATACGCCCATCTGCTGGTAGTGTCCGGCCTCCAGATAATACATCTTTCCGCCGGGGATCCGGCATTTCAGCTTGCGGAACACGCCGTGCACGTTGATGGAGTCGTCCAGCGTTCCGGCCAGACGGCAGTTTTCGATCCGGATCTTCCCGCGGCAGTCGGTAATGTGGAGCGCATCGTCGGAGACGGCCGCCCGTCTGCCCCGGGGTTCCACGATCAAACCGTCCACGCGGCAGTCCTGCGTGTTCTGGATCAGCAGGCCCATGCCCGCGGCGTGGTGAAGAAATACGTTCCGGACCAGAACGTTTTCGCAGCCGTCGAACACCATGCCCGGGCAAAGTCTCATTTCGTGCTTGACCATGAAGGCGTCGGTTTTCGCATCGGCAAAGCGGTCCTCCACGCCCACCAGACCGTCCCGGAACCGGATGCCGCGGTTTTTCACCGAAATAACGCGGAAATCGGGCGGAAGTTCCCGTCTTTCCCGGTTGTAGGGATAAAACGGAAGTCGTCCGCTCAGATTGTCGAAAAAATCACCTGTGAAGACGAGTTTTCCGTCTTCCACGCGGTATTTCCCGAAGAAACGGAACCACGCCACGCCGTTTTCCCGTTTCACCAGATCGGCGTCCGAAACAAACGAGTCTTCGAAGTCGATCCGCAGTCCTTCCACCGTGATGTTCCGGCAGTTGAAGGCGCAGAGCGGGGAGATCCGCCCGTGGAAGATCAGCAAAGCGTTCTCGCCGCGCACGGTGAAGTCATCCAGATCCTCCAGCAGCAGGGCGATGGTCTTGACCCCTTCGTCGTTGTTGGAGAAGTAACAGAACTTTCCCCGGCATCCTTCCGGATAAAAATGGTATTCACCTGCCGGAAAATAGAGGATCCGGTCTCCTTCCGCGGCGGCCCGGATGGCCGGCGCCAGCGCGGTTGAGGCGTTTTTGTTGTCGTGCAGAAAATCGGTAAAGCTGGTCATGGTCAGCAATACTCCTTTGAAAAACGGGGGGCGTCTGCCCCTCCCCGTCTGCTGAATGAAATCGTCATGATAATCATCTCCATTGATGTTTTATTACTCTTTATCATCATTTGCTGCAGTTGTAGAAACGGTTCCAGGACCAGTTCGAACTGATCCGCTTATAGTCGTCCCCCATTCCCAGAGTCGAGTATGGATCCGCCCGGTCCCGGACCGGCGTCGATTCCACATGCCCGTCCGCATGAAGGATATTTACCTTTCCGCCGTGGCGGATGGCATCGGGGATCCCCGCGAAGTTCGTGTCCGAGCCTCCCGATTTAGCGTATACCTTCGATTTGCCGTCTTCTTCCGCGACCGTTTTTCTGGAATCCATGAACACATACTGGGCAGATGGTTTAGTGCAGTGCGTAAGTCTTTCCAGCGGACAGGTTTTCTTTTTCATGGAGAGGATGCTGTAGTTGTAGCCGTAATCCGTATAAAAGGTGGATGTTGCCTGCCATTCGGCCATGGAGGCTTTGGAGGCCGGGCAGAAACAGACGGAATAATCGATCAGGTTCATGCTGTCCCTTTTCTGGCCGAGCCAGACATCGCTGTGTCTGTTGACCAGGCCGTAGCCCCAGGATTCCTTCATCATGTTAAACGGGAAATAGAAGTCGTTGTTGGCATCCAGATACGCAAAAACGCCCAGCCCGAGCTGTCTTTCATTGTTGACGCACTGAATGATGTTTGCCGATCCCTTGGCCTTGCTCAGTGCAGGCAGCAGCATGCCCGCCAGGATCGCGATGATGGCAATGACGACCAGCAGTTCAATGAGGGTAAAACGTGTTTCTTTCGTTTTCATGATTTCCGTCTTTCTGTTGTAATTATGGTTTCGAATCGGCTTGCACCGTACGTTGGATTTCCGTATCGCCCCAGAGTTCCAGCTCGGCGAGATAAAAGGGCTCTCCCGTTGTCTTCCGGAACTTCAGGATGAAGTCTCTGCCGGAGGCGGGCGGAATGTCGATCACGATCTCCCGGACATCGCCTTTTTCCGAAACGGGAGCCAAAGCCGAGCCCAGTTTCCGGTATGTGCCCGAGACGAGCCGGCCGAATTCGATTTCCGGGATGTCGCCGCTTGCCCAGAGCCGGACTTTCCGGACGGAAACATCTCTCGCGAACTCCAGTTTCACAGCGGTCTCGCCGCTCTTCTTCCAGGCCACAACCCAGGGGAGGATACCGTCCTTAAGGTTTGCGGCGATTCTGGCGTTCATGGACTGTTTCCGATTGAAGAGCTTATCTTTCCGGTCATTATCCGGAATGAGGTCAGGCTCGTTTTCGTAGGAAACGGCATAGGGAATCGCGACATTCGGCCCTTCCACAGGCACATCGCACTCATAGTACCAGGAGTTCCCTGTGAGACAGTTCATGCCGTCCGGGACCTGCGGAGGCGGAGGCGCCGCCGCCCGGGGGAAACGGAACCGCCAGATATCGCGGTCCACCGCACAGCCCAGATCCTGCTGGAGGGCACGGAAGAATTTCCACCAGGGGGCGGAACTGAAGAGGGTGCCGGTGAACGGCGAAGCCGCAAAGGTGATGACCTGTCCCTTTCCATATTTATTAAGGACGATCGCGGGAGAGCCGTCGGGATATGAGCCCAGGATCGCGGTGCCGGGCTGCAGAATCAGGCTCGCCGCACCGCTGGCGGGAAGGACAGCGGCATCGGCGATTCCGGAGAGTTCGGGGAACTGCGGATTTTCCCGGAGTTTTATTGCGCCCGCGGCCGGACTCGCCGGTTTTTCCCCAATCGTCACCCCGAGCAGTTTCGAGGTGTCCCGTGCCGAACCGTCGGTCCGGAGCGAGTAATTCCGCGGATCGGCCGCAACAAGGGTTCCTCCGTTCTCCACATACTCAACCAGTTTCCGGTAGGCGTCATCCTCGAAATACGGCGAACCGGGATCATACAGGACCTTGAACCGGGCGCAGTCGATGTGTCCGAGCATCATCTGCGTGTCGCTGATGAATTTGAACCAGGAACGAACGCGCGGTCCGAGGACGGTGAATGCCTCCTCATATCCGCCGCCGATCCCGCCGACCTTCACCCAGCTGGCCGTCTGATTGATATTGGAGTAGAGGATGGCGGAGTCCGGTTCCGGGAACTTGAGCTTGCGCATGGCGGCGATATGTTTGCAGAGACTGCGGATCTCGTGGAATCGTTCGGGCGCACCGTAATAATCGCCCAGGGTGTTGCCGAACCAGTCGTTGAGCCACAGTTGAAGAGATTCCCCGCCCACGCGGAACACGCTGGAGATCACCTCGTTGGTCTCCTCCGGGTTCAGCGAGACGAAGTAGTGTTCGATGTGGGGGCCGCCCCGGACCGGCGTTTCGGCAATATCCCCCAGGAACTTGCAGTTGAAGGCGACGCTCTGCCGGTTAGCGCCGTTCCCCCAGAGCATCTGCTGGCAGATGAAGTCGTATGTTCCGGGTATCTGTTCGTAAAAATAGGGCTTCATGCCGTCCGGGTCAAGCTCCGAAATGAGCCGGATCCCGGGCTTGATCTTCCGGAGTTCCGAAGCCAGTTTCCGGATTCCCTTGTTGTATTCCGAAAACACGAATCTCTGGTAGACCATGCGTTCCGTCGGTGTGGCGGATTCGTACGATTCGGGGAAACCGATCGTGCCGTGTCCGAACTCCTTCTTTGCCTGATCTTCCATGGCTTTCCAGGCGGCCGGATCGTTTTTCATGTAGGTTTCGCGGACCTGATTGTACCGCGCAAAATACAGGTAACGGCCTTCATGCCCCAGCGTGATTTCATCGACTACGTCCTTCGTGCTTTCGAAAAGCGCCAGTACATGTTTTTCGAATCCCTCGCGCACACGGGAATCCGGATAAAAGTATGCCCCCGAGTAGAACTTGAATTTCGGAGCATCGGACCGGAAATCGTATCCGTAGTATGCGCCGCCCCACTGGACCATCGGCATAAGCCCGATCCGCTGATCATACTTCCGTATCCGGTCCCAGGTCGCTCGGTCCTCCCGATGAAGAGTGATCATATTGTAGACGCTCCGCATCTCGTTTTTGAGCGCGCTGGTCTCCGCGTAGTGTTTCCTCATGCCATGCTGAAGAGCAAAGGCCGTTTCCCTGGGCGTGATATCGGATCCGCGGAAGCCGATATTGAGGATCGAGCCCGTTTCCGGAAACATGGGTTCGTCCGTCATCAGTTCCTCATACAGGGGATCCGGTACTTTCCAGGCCAGCGGAAGACGCATGAAGTTCCCCATATGCCCGCGATATATGGAATTCACCTGTTCCCCCTTCGTTCCGGAACCGGCCAGAATGGGCTGAAACAGCATGGGCGCATGGAAATTGGATCGCTGGAACCATGGCTGCCAGCCGGAAACTTCCGAAGGCGACACGGTCTTCCGACTCCGGAATACGGAGAGCGCCATCTGTTTGTCCGGGAGGGCGGCCTCCACCTGTCCGTAGCCCAGGGCCGTGTACGGAAGAATCAGTTCGAAGGTCCAGCGGTCCGACTCTTTAGCCGTCGTCAGCTGAATATCGCGGGGACTCCACGAGGCGTCTTTTCCGAAGGCATCGTACAATGCGCCGTTTGCGTTGAAAATGAGATGATAATACGACGACCGGCTGCGCTGGGCATCGAGGAACAGCTCCACACAATCGTCTTTGCAGACATCTCCCCGATCATCGTGCCCGGATACAGAGGCTTTCAGATTTTTCATGTCGGGCTCGAAACAGGTGCCGCAGATCATCAGCTTGTCCCCGCAGGAGAGAAGGCGGATCTCCGTCTGTGCCTTCGGCTGCTTTCTCTCGAGCGCGGCGTCTCCGATCAGGATAAACTCATTCAGGACAAGCGCCTGATCCCAGTCCGACGACTCCGGGACCGCCGGAATGTCGATCCCCTCGCGGATGCTGAAATCATCGAACCAGGCGCTGCCGGTGAAGTTTTCCACGGCGCAATAGAGGGCTATGCCCGTAGTATCCTTCCCCGTCTTGAAGCTGTAAACCAGCTCCGTCCAGTCCACGGTCTTCCGGACGGGGAGGAATTTCACCGGGATCCGGTCCGGCATGGTCATCTTCTCTTTCAGCAGGCAGACGGCAATACCCGCCTGGCCCGCCGTCATATCCGTCCTGACAAAACAGCGGATCGTGTAGATGGTGTCCGGCCTGACGTCTTTCACCCGTCCGGTGAGGTATGCGTAGCGCGACCAGTGCTGACTGGCTTTCTGGCTGGTGGAATCGTTTACCGAAAGGCGGATGGCCCGTTTCCCGGAATGAACGGTTTCCGTGTCGAAATCGCAGGAATCCGCCGTGGAAAACCACCAGTCCCCTACGCCCTCAAAAGACTTCCGGCCCTGTTCGAAACCGGGATTCCGGATCTCGGCGGCGCCCAGCGTGAGCGCAGCGGCAAAACATACGGCAATCGGACGTAATGATTTCATCATGAAACGGAACCTTTCTTTTCTTCGCACGGCGGCTTTTCCCATCCGTTTTCAAACTTGAAGAACGGTGCAGGTGCGGTCGAGGCGTTGCCTCCAGACTGAAAATCGGTGAAGCAGATCATGGTCAGCGGCACTCCAAAATACGGGTTTCACCGGGTGAAAGAGTGATTTCGACCGTCGAATCGCTGTTCGCGGGAAGCTCTTCGCCGGTCGTCATATCGTAGAGTTTTTTGCCTTGCGGCGGGCAGAGAATGTTGGTATTCGCCTCCACACCGTGAAGCACCATGAGGTCGTCCCGCCGGTGCACGAACATATCTCCGGGCGTCCGGTTGAACACCGGGATCCCGGCGTAACCGGCGAGCCGCGAGAGAAATGCCGGAGTGAACGGCGAAGGCAGAGCCAGATAAATAACAGTGTAATCCGGGAATTTTTTCATGGCTCCGGAAACCCCGCTGCCATCCGTGTACGTGCAGATCGGCACGGCATCGGGATCATCGATACGGAACCGGACCAGGCCCAGAGCATTTTCGAGTCCGGCGTTTTTTCCGGCAAGGCCCTGGGTGCAGGGAGAATCGACAAAGACGGACTTCTGAGACCCGGCTTCGATCTTTTCGGTCCGGATCCCGGTGATCCGGCTGATGTTGTCAACGTCCAGACCTTTGTCGGTGCTGTATCCCGGGGCGTATACGAAGACCAGCGTTCTGCCGTCCCGGCGGAGGGTGTCCAGCCAGGCCTCGATTTCGGGCGTGACATGATACAGATTGAGGAAGCAGAAGACCTTGTAATGGGTCGATTCCTGCGCAATGAGGTCGGAAAGATACAGAAAGTCGTATTTCAGGCCGGACCGCATCATGGCCCGCTGGGTCTTGCGCACGGAATGGAAGTTCGGCCCGTTCCAGCAGTGAAGCTGTTCCGTGGTCGCCAGGAAATTGTCTTCATCGGCGACAAAGACGATCTCCGCGGGGGAGAAGGGCGTATCGTTCTTCTCCAGCTTCGCGGCGATCCGCTTGACAAGAGCCGCGGACTCCATCAGCTTCGGATCGTCGAACCATCCGGCGGTCATATCGTAGAACCAGAGCCCGCCGCCCACGCTGAAGAGCCGTCCGGCCTCCCGGAGCAGAGCGTTCCGGAACGAATCCGGCGTCCAGTAGCGGACGACATGGCTGTCCTGCTGAAGGGATTTGTATACGGTCGTCCAGGTCCGGAAATCGGCCTCGATCATGGGGATCTTGCCGTGGAGGCGCAGGGAGTCGGGAATCCACGGATAGTAGCTGGTCAGGCCGTTGTTCCGTTCTCCGAAATATCCGGGCTGACCGCCCATCAGGTCCATGCCTGCGGCCGGCAGGATCACGTGAGTCTGGGCGAAATGAGGCTGCACGAACTGTTCGCCTCCGCGTCCCCACCACATGACAGCGATGACCTTTTTGCCCGCGGCCTCCTTGGCTGCTTGGCACATGGCCTCGGCGAACTCGCCCATGGCTTCGTTCATGAAGATGGAAACATCCCAGTAGGCCATATCCGCCGAGCGGTCCCAGAAGAAGGTGTCCAGGGGACGGGGCGTGCGCGGCGGTTCGGCGTTCTCGAAGGTGACGTCCTCCCGTTTCCAGGATTTTTTCAGGGCTTCGGGATCGTTTCCGTATTTTTTCCGGAGGAAGGCGCGGAAGGGTTCCCGCGCGGCGGGGGAATAGGCTTCATCCATATACCGGCCGTACTTGACCTGATAATAGAACTGGCCGTCCTCGTTGCCGATGATATGGAATCCGGCAATGGCCTTGAAATAGGGCTGCTGACGCATGTGCTCGATCGCCTGACGGATGTACTCCAGCACCTGCTCCTGATATACCCGGCTGTAGTAGCACGGCAGATTCTTCCGTCCGTCCCGGCTGGTCTGCTGCGCCCCGACGCGGTTGACGGCCGTTTCGCCGGGAAACTCTTCCGCCCAGCTCGGATAGGGCGTGACACTGATCCCGATGATGAAATTTCCCCTCGGATTGCGCCGGATGTTTTCCATGATGGTCCGGTCGATCGCCTCAAAATTGTATTGCCGGTATCCCGTCCAGTAATACCCTTTCCGGAAAATGGGGATGATCTGCAGGTCGATCCCCGCCTCCTGAAACGCCGCCGTCTTGTTCCTCGCCGCATCGATGGCGTCTCCGAAATAGATGACCGGTATCTCTTTGTTCCCGTTCAGCAGTACCCGCGGGGAGTTGCCCGGCAATATCTCCGCCGAGGCCTCGGGACGGGATGCCAGAACGGCATTGACTTCCTCCTCCGGCAGCGGCTCCGTGTTCTTTTCGTAGTGCCAGGAGAGATCGAAATCCTGCGAGCGTGTGTCCTGCTGCCACGGACCCAGTCCGAAATAGAGGCTCCGCCAGCGGACCGAGGCCGGATCACCGCGCAGAAAGACGCCGATCCGGACGCTTTTCACGCCTTCCGGGACCTGATACTGAATAGTCCTGCGCGCCCATTCGCCTTCCCTGCGGTTGACCAGTTCCGTCACGGCAAGAGGACTGTACGGACGGAACGCTTCCAGATCTCCGGTCCAGTTTTTCGCCTTTTCTTCGGTCAGGACGGCCAGTCCGCCCGCATTCCCGAAATGAAGATCGGCGCTGTGATACAGTCCCGTCAGAATGTATTTATCCCCGGGCTCCACCCGGATCGGATCCGAAACAAGCGAGACGCTGGACGCGTTTTCCGCAAGAGCGAGCTTCAGTTCCCGCTGGATCCCCAGGGGCTCACCTCCATCCCGGCCCTTGAATCCGGCAAACAGGTTGGGTTCGGTGTAATCCGGAAGGACTTCCCCCGGCATCCGGCAGGTCGTGTCAAGATAATTTTTTCTTGGCGGCATCTGATCCAATTCCTCGATTTGTATTTGATGTATGGTGAATTTTCCGGAAACGATCCGGAGCACCGGCCGGATCCAGCCGACGGCGCCCGCATCTTTCGGCAGCGTGAGATACCAGGTCAGATCCCGGCTCTTCTCCCTCGCATGGACCGTTTTCGTTTCGAACGAAAAGGGATGCCTCGTGAGAAACCGTTTTTTGTCCTCGCTGTAGCAGCCCAGGGAGCCCTGGATCTCCCCCGAGCCGTTCAGCTTCACCGTGAGCTGCCAGATCTTTGCATTGCCGGCCTTTCGGAACGGACCCCAGAACAGTGTTCCGTATTTCTCCCCGCCGAAAACGGCCTCGATGGCGGTATTGGTCTTCTTTGAGGTTTCCGGAAGGTTCCATTCGGACAGCGGAATCGTTTCCGCGGACAGAGCGGAGACCGCAAGCATTGCGGGGATCAGAAGAATCATTTTTTTCATGCGGACATCCTCCGGATGTTACTTGTTCGGATTGCTGACTTGCGGATCCCAGTGATACTTCTTTGCCGGACTCGTGTGTGCCTGATAGATCTGCCACGCATCCTTTTCCGTGGTCACGTGCCCGTCAAGCCAGGTAACGTTTCCCGCTTTCTTGTGCCGGAGAGGAATGAAGGGCTGGACTTCCTTCAAAGCCGCAGATGTTGAAAAAAACCCGGAACTGAGCCCGCGCCGTTCCGAAACCGGGGTGGCACCGTAGTTGACTACAGTACAAGGTGAACCGCAGCTGTCGGCGGCCAGGATTTTCGAGCTTGGCATAAATGCTTTGCTCATGGTCCGCAGATCACTGTCGGCGGAATCCGTCGATCCGATGAAAAACTTATTCAGGGAGTAGTGCGTATAGTTGAAATACGTTTTCCCCGAATCCGTCAGCAGCTGCGCAGGAGTCAAGCCTCTTGCATGAAAAACGTATTGCGCTTTATCGTACAGCGCAGCCTCCGGGCAGATGTAAAGTTCCAAAGCCGTGAGATATCCGCCGACAAACATCACGGCCGGCCACCGGGTGTATCCGCCGGAGTATTTTACCACGGGCCCCCAGCCGTTGTTGCTGTCGGAGTAATTGAGCAGGCAGAGGAGAATCTGCTTCTCCTGGCTGATGCATTGTGAACTCCGGGCTGTCATCTTCACATCGCTCAGCGCGGGGAGAAGCATTCCGGCTAAAACGGCGATGATGGCGATCACGACCAGCAATTCGATCAGGGTAAAACGCTTTTTACTCATGGTTCCTTTCCTCCTGTGTTTTTGTGTTTGTCTATGTAAAATCAAAAAATTGCAAGGTTGAGTTTTTTTCTCTCCGTTTTCAGAATGGAAATTCTTCCGTCCCGAGTTCTTCCACGTTGACGGGTTCCGGATTGCCCATGGTGCCCCAGGGACTGGTTCCGAATTTGCAGATCACCTCTGCGGGAACCCAGTTCTTGCCGTCCTCGGAAGCCATTGTTTCGGAATCGGCCATGACCTTGATCACGTTCCCGTTCTTTTCCGTGATGATCCCGGCGTAAAGCAGACCGCAGGGAATGGCGCCGCCATCCGCGGCCTTGATGAGGATCGTGTTTTTGCCGGGTTTGAAAAACGGCGCCAGGTCGCGGAATCGGAGTTGATTCCAGGTGAATCCTTCCATGACCAGCTGATTGTTGACAAAGAGCTGAAAGCAATCATCTCCGGCGCAGAAGAAAAGAGCCTTCTGCGGCTGTGAGTCCAGCGTGATTTCCCGCTTGAACCACGTTTTGTGCCAGAGGGTTTTGTTTTTTCCCGGATACCAGATCCAGTTGGTGTGCCGGTAGTCTTCGGGAAGATCGAGGCGCGGCGTGACGCGGTGCGTTTCCGGTATTTCCAGCATAGGCGGCAATTTCTCCGCCGCGCTGTAGATATGGACGTCATACGCCTTGAAAGAATCCTGGAAAACGCCGGCGGCGGGATCGACTTTGCGGTTTTCGAAGAAGACGTTGAGCGGTTTGTCTCCCGCGCCTCTGAGTTCAGCCGTCACATCCTTATTGCTTTCGTTGACGGCGATAAACCAGTCGGTGCCGTCCAGTTTTTTGTGCAGGATATTCACTTCCGGCACAGAAGACTTCATGGCCGCGGGCCGTACGGTCTCCGCGACGAGGATCGCGCTCATTTTTCTCAATTCCCAAACGGTTTTGCCGAGCTCCACGACGAAATCCCAGTTTTCCTCCTTGCCGCGGCAGATGCCCCACCAGAAAAGACCGGTGGCGCCGTGGGCAATGGCGTTGTAGGCCATGAACCGGTTCTGGTGCTCCGTCGGATGGTTCGGCTGTTCCTTGCCGCTTCGCGTGAGTCTGTTCCAGGCGAACGCCTGAAGGGTCATCCAGATCGGTTTCCGATCGTAGACGACCTCGCGGCTCCGGTCGACGTATTTCCCGACGCAGGTCATGTATTTATCGTCGAGCCCGGAATGCGGATTGGGTTCCGGTACGGGGTAGATATCCACGCCGTAGACATCCGCGGCAACGGCAAAATGACGGATCGCCGGGATCTCGCCGCGGGGCGCCTCGTTGAGCATGATCGGCCGATACGGATCGATCTTCCGGATATATTCGCAGGCGGCCTGAATATCTTTGCTCGATGCGCCGATCCATGCGGGTTCATCGATGGAGAAATAGGCGACCAGAGAGGGATGTGCCTGATACTTCTGCAGCGTTTTGCGGTATTTCATATCCCATCTGGCAAAATGCTCCGCATCCTTAAATTGAGGCAGTTTCTCCAGCACGGAAAGCATGACCATCATGCCGTGTTCGGCATAATCGTCGATCCTGTCGGCGCCGGCGGATCCGGCCATCGCGATATTGAATCCCGCCTCGGCGATCCGTTTCGCCTTTTCCTGATTGCTCTTACCGCCGCCCACGGACCAGACGCCCAGGGGGAAGAACGGCTTCCCGTCGATCAGCATGACGTGGTCTTCGCGGAACGAGACTTCCCGGGCGGCCGGCGGATTCACTTCGAGCGGGAGCGTGACCGAAGCAAGGACCTTGCCTCCGGCATCCACGGCATCCGTCCGGATCGGATACGAGCCCGGCTTCGAAGGAAGATCCAGCTCGAAGGTCGCAGACGGTTCCACGGGGATCCGGAACCGGCCGCCGTTGAAGCTGATTTCATAGGCCGCAACACCCTTGACCACGTTGTTGAGGATCGTGTACTTTGCCTTCGTCACATGACGGTTGGAGGAATAGACCCCGTTCCGGAAATTGAAGGGCGGATTCGGCAGCAGGACCAGCGGAGGCTCCGGCGGCTTCACCGCCGTCAGTTTGATCTTGTCAAAATCCACGCAGTACGGAGACTGCGCCTCCAGCAGGATGTCGATATTTCCGTTTTTGGGCGCGACGAAAAGAACCGACTTCGTCTGCCACGCATTGAAGCAATCCTGCCATGTTTCAGGGGAAAGACGCTTGCCGTCCATGATCGCGGAAACGCGGAACCAGACGGCGTTCTGGGAATCCCGGTGGGTCTTGTCTGTGCCGCCGCAGACCCGCCAGCTCAATTCGTAGTACTGTCCCTTTTTGACGGGGATCCCGGTCTGCACGGCACTGGCCGGTTTCGAGGCGCTGTTCAGCTCCAGAACATTTCCCCCGTTCGCCCCGATACGAATGATTGAGCCACCTTGGACCGTCCAGTTTTCCGTTCCGTTCGTGAAATCCCCGTTGAGGGGAAAAGATCCGTCCGCGAGTTCGAGGCCTCGGATGAATACGTCCCCGGTTCCCTTCACCGAGAGGACCAGATAGGGCGCGGATGAAAAATCTTCGAATTTGATCAGGAATGAAACCTTCTGCCATTTTCCGTTGCATGTCTGCCACGCGGACGACCGGGTCTGCCATGTCGGTTTGCTCGCCTCCAGATACGCGCGGAAGAAACTCCCCTCGGGTCCTTTGCAGTATGCGGTCAGGATATAATCCTTATTCGCCTCAAGTTTGATCCCGTGCTGCACCGCGTTCGCGACCTTGCCGTTCGGAAGGCAGGTCAGGACGAGACATTCTCCCTCGGCATCGTCCGCCGCTCTTACCTCGGAGATCGAACTGAACGACCAGTACTTCGGTATGCCGTTCAGGCCCATCTCGGAGAAATCGCGGTTCCGGATCAGGGAGACCTCCGTTTCCGGCGCGGATTGTGCCTGTCTCTGCTTGTTTTCAGCGGCGGCGATCATCCCTCCTGCTGCACAGAGGAGCAGTCCTGCGAGAATCGATTTTTTCAGGTTCATGAGATCCTCCATTATCTTTCAGCCTTCTTCAAAAGTTTTTTGATTTGTCCGTCAAAAACCTTTTTGTTTTATATTCGTTTCATTTTGTCGGACCGATCCCGTAAATCTGATTGATGCTGTCGATGATCATGCCTGCCGCCACGACGGAAAGCAGCAGCCCCATCAGAGATTCCAGCGTGTCCAACGGTTTCTTCCCGAGTTTTTCGGATATGGTTTTCCCTACGAGAAGAATCAGCAATTGGATCATCCAGGCAACCAGCAGTGCGATAACGCTTTCCGCCTTTTGTTCCGACTGCGTGATCAGCATCGCGATCAGACCGGGGCCGCAGATCAGGGGAATGGCGAGCGGCACAATATAGGGTTCCTTTCCCTCCGAGACATTGGTTTCCGTAAAGGATGAAAAAACCATTTTCAGCCCGATGATGAGGAGGATCAATCCGCCTGCGACTCCCAGTTTGTCTTCGGAGAGGTGCAGGAGCTTCAGAAACACGCCGCCTGCGAACAGCGAGACGAGCATCGCCGCAAGAGCAAACAGAGACTCGCGAAAGATGATGCGACGGTATTCCTCCGCGGATTTCCGTTTCAGGATGAGGACGAAAAACGGGAGATTCCCCAAAGGGTCCATCACCATCAAAAACAGAAGCGTCACCGATAGTACTGTCTGAAAATTCATGCTTCATCCTCTTGTACAGCGAGGGATCAGGCGTCCGGAAGGAATCAAAATTCGGCCCACATGCCTCTGTCTCCGATGTAGATGCGGGACGTGGTCAGCCCGGAAATATCCTTGTACAGTTTGGCCACGTCGGCCGGCGTTTCCGCGGCGCCGTGCCCGTCGAAATACCACATATTCACACGATCGCTGTGGCGTGCCGCAAACATTTGTCCGTCCGCGGTCATGTAGATCTTGAAATATCCCTGATTCGGCTTGATCAGACTGGCCCGGGAATCCGCCAGCCCCCAGGCCAGCTTCAGATCGGCTCCCTTGATCGCCTTGAGCTTGAGATAAAACCGTTTTTTGCCGCTTCCGGTGTCGAGTTCCTCTCGCCACTCGTCCTTGGTCCCGTAATGTTTGTGCGTCGAATGAGAAGCATAGGTGCGGAACTTCAACACGACAAGATCGTCCCCGGTCGCGGAGTCATCCGCCGTCAGCGGGCAGAATGCGCTCCGGTGATCGATATACCTCTGCGAGTATTCGTTTGTGTACTTGTACTTGGCCAGTCCGCCCAGAATGACGAGATAGGTCCTGTCCGAGTTTTGATCATAATACCAGAGTTTTTCATCGTTGTCATTGGTGTACTGGAGAAATCCCATGCCTGTCTGCTTCTGATTGTTGAGGCAGATTACGGACTGGGCTTTCGCTTTCGCCGACCCCAGCGACGGAAGCAGCATGCCAGACAGGATGGCGATGATGGCGATGACCACCAAAAGCTCGATCAGAGTAAACCTTTTCTTTCTCATCTTCTCTTTCCTTTCCTCAAAGTTTTTTATGTAAAAATAGGCTGAATAGGACATATAGGCCGGATAGGAAAAACCTCTCCTTTATATACCGTTTCATCTCTCATCTTTCATCTCTCATCTCTCATACCTTATTTGCAACGCTTTCCCGTTCGATCAGCACCGACTTCAGTCGCGTCACTTCCCGGGGCTTGCCGGGATTTTTTATCCGTTCCAGCAGAAGACGGACCATTTCGCCGGCGACCTCGTCGGGCGAGCCGAAACTCAGGCTTGTCAGAGCCGGGGAAAGGCAGCCGCAGTAGGCGATGTTGTCGTGGCTGACAATGCTGAAATCTTCCGGAATGCGGAACTTGTGCCGGCGGATGCTCTGATATGCGTGAAAAGCGACGTTGTCGCTGAGCACCACCAGGGCACCCGGCAGATCCCGCCCCTTGTTTACCTTCAGAAGCCGGGAAAAATGATCCGTTCCTTCCGTTTTTCCGCCCGGATTCCAGCTTTGCCAGCGCTCGGGGAAGTCGAGTCCGCACCGGGCGGCCTCCGCGGCCAGATAGCGGATCCGTTTGTCCCCGTGCAGTCCGAGATATCCGAAGTTTTTGTGTCCGTACTCCTTCAAATGTTCCACGATCAGACGGGCATCCCGTGCGAGATCCGGACAGACGCTGTCGAAGCGGGGATCGTTGTGATAATAGCTCACCACGGGAACTCCGATATCGTCCGGCAGCAGCGAGGACGCCACGGTGATGATCCCCGCCACACGCAGGGAAAGGAACTGATCCAGATTGCCGGGCACGGGATTGTAATTGTTGTCGATGGTGAAGACGGAGGTATAATTTCTGGCCGCCAGGCAGCGCTGGATCCCCATGCAGAGTTCGGCGATATGGGGATTTCCCCAGGGCGGCATCACCACGCCGATCATGCGGCTTTTCCCGGTTTTGAGGGCCACGGCGGCCTGATTGGGCCGGTACTGATGTTCGGATGCGATCCTGAGAATGGCCTCGCGCTTCTCTTTGGAAACGCAGTTGGGACGGCTGCCGTTGAGGACAGCCGTTACGGCCGGACGGGAAACGCCGACCAGAGCTGCGATATCTTTGCCTCGAATCATGTTGCGCAGTCCCCGGAGGTCGATTGGTTACTCGTGTTACCTCTCTCTCAAGATAACATCCTTTCCATGAAAATCAAGCACCTTTTTTATTTTTTTTCCCTTTTTTCCGAAACGGACCTATGCAGCGATGCAGGATCCGTCCTTCAAGCCTTCCCCGCCTTCCAGATCAGCTGGGCGGCGGCGCATGAGACGAGCCCCGTCAGGAACAGCGCCGTTTTCAGTCCGGCCAGTTCGGACAGGACGCCCACCGCCGCCGGCATGAAGAGGAATCCCAGGAACCCGACCGTCGCCACCATGGTGATGGATACCGCCACCGGGACGGACTCGTATTTTCCCGCGATCCCGTAGCAGACGGGCACGATGACCGAAGTTCCCATGCCCGTCAGGATGCAGCCTGCGGCGGCGGTGAACAGGGAGGGGATCAGGACGATCAGAGAAATGCCCGCCAGGATCAGGCACCCGGCAATCTGGATCACGGTCCGCCCGCCCCATTTGCGGACGAAGCGGTCGGCGGTGAACCGGCAGCATGTGATGGAGAGCATATAGGTGAAGAGGCCCAGGCGGATGAATTCGGCTTTTGCGGTCACGAATTTCTGGAAGAAGATGGCGATCCAGTTGTTCATCACGCCCTCGCATCCCAGACAGCCCAGGGAAATGATCCCCAGGATCCACAGCCGCGAATCGGTCAGCAGCGAGGCGAGACGGACCTTGTTCGCCCCGTCTCCGGCCGTCCGGCGGTCCTGCGGGAGGAGACGCCGGAAGTTGGCGAGATAGAGGAGGATCATCAGGGCGGAGCAGAAAAGGAAATTCACGGCGGGCGAAATACCGCGCACGGCGCAGAAGGAACTCAGCAGGATGGCGCCGATCCCGCCCAGGCTCCATATCCCGTGGAACGTGGCCATGATGCTTTTTCCGTACAGATGCTCGATCCCGACGCACTGCGTGTTCACGGAGATGTTGGAGAGATTGGTCGCCATGCCGAAAAAGACAAGTGCGGCGATCAGCCCGGCCCGTGCGGAAACCAGACCAAGCACCGGCAGCCAGCAGGGCAGAAGAAGGCCCGCGATGCACAAGATCCGGAAGCTGCCGAAACGCCGGACCAGCCATCCGGAGAGAGCCATGGCCGCCAGCTGTCCCGCCGGAGGCGCCAGCAGGACCAGCCCCAGCACGCCGTCCGAAAGAGAAAGGCGCTCCTTGATGTCCGGCAGACGGCTGACCCAGCAGGTCACGACGAATCCCTGGATGAAGTAGAAGGCCGAAGCCGCCAGACGGTATCGCACCAGCGTACGGACCGCCGGAGCGTTTTCCTCTTTGCAGGTTGCCTGACTCATCTTCGGTCTATCATCCATTTTATCCGTTCTCCGATCTGTCTCTCGGTCGTCTCTTTTGTACAACCCCATACATTAGCGGCATTCGGACGTTTTTTCAAGCGGACGGACAAAAATCGGTCAGGCAAAACCGAGGGCGGATCGCCCTTACTCCTTTTCCAGCAGCAGCCAAATGGACCGGCCGCACATCACATCCACAGTGATTTTCCCGTTCTCCGGGACGACGTACACGCGGCCGGAATCCAGATCGGTGACCTTGCAGACGCCGGCCGGGAGGGTCAGCGGAAGTTCGCCGTTGCGGACGCCGTGAATGGAAATGAAATTCCCGTTCATGTGAATGCTCTGGGCGGCGGGAGCCACGCGGAAGCAGTTGTATTTTGCGGCCAGATTGTTGAGAAATTCAGGCAGGACGGCATAGGGGCCGGCGGAGTAGACCGAGGTCCAGGTGCCATGTTCACGGATGGCGGCCGCCGTTTTTCCCGTCTCATGGTATCTGGCGAGGATCTCATCCCCGCCCGCGTTTTCGATGCTGAATACCTGATACCGTGCCGAGAAGGGCGAAGGACCGCGAACGGCCTGGGTGCTGTACAGAAGATCGCCGCAGGAGACGAAGGGCGGCACACCTTTGTTGAGCGGATGTCCGGGGACGCCGATGGCGGTCGCCCGTCCGAATTCCTCTTTCGTGGAAATCTCGAAGGAGGTCAGATCGCGGATATGCTCCGCGGATTTGCCCGTCTCATCGGCATATCCGGCCCCGTCGACGAAGAAGAGGACGCGGTTTCCGTTTTTCAGCAGCGCGTTCAGTTTTTCGCGGTCAGCGGAGGAAATGTAGTTCGCATCGGCAAAGATGTACATCTTGTAATCCTGCAGTTCCTTCCGTTCGAGGACGTCGCAAAGATTGTGCAGATCGTACGGCACACCGCTGATCTCCAGCATCTGGTAGAAGATCGGGAATCCCACGTGATTGTGAAGCATATTCACGCTGCGGATGGAATCGCTGTGCTCGGTCCGGACCACACAGACATCCGGACGGAACGGGATCTCCTTCGCCCGGAGGACCCGCTTCGCCGAATCCACCAGGTGTTTGATGTCCGCCATGACTTCCGGACGGTCGAAGTAGCGGTACATGGAGTAGTACCACCATCCCTGCCGGGCGGCCAGGGAGATCCCGGCGAACTTCCGGTTGGCCTGTTTCCACCATTCCGGCGTGATCATGGAGCCGATCCACATATCGTACATTTCGCCTTTCGCCGCCTCGGTCCAGGAGCGGATGTCCATTTCGTTGAGCCAGATCTTGCCGCGCAGGGCGAATCCGCCGTCCGGCTTCGCGCCCACGGGATATCCGGGGAGCCGGAAGGGATACCAGGAGGGGACGGCATAGATGTCGATCCCGCCGTCATCATGCTTCAGGAACGTTTCCGTCTGATACTCCATGGGATGGCCGTAGGCGGAAACGAACACTTTCTTTCCGGCGGCGCGGCGGACGGCATCGGCGAACTGATGTTTGATCCCGAAGGTCTCGGAAAGCTGGAAATCCCGGTAGTCGGCCAGCAGGCACTCGGCGGAAAAGGGAGTTTTCACCGCCTTTTCGCCCCGGGGCCGTTCCGGGATGGTGATTTCCTCGAAACTGCCATAGGCCGTGCCGTACACCTTGTTCAGAGCATCCAGCGTCACGTACTTTTTCTGGAGATATTTGCGGAACTTTTTCCGCGCGGCCGGTCCGTAGTCGTGATTGAAGTACTGGAACTGTCCGTCATGCAGTCCACCGATATGGAATCCGGCCACCGCGTTCCGGAAAGGCGACTTCATCACATATTCGGTCAGGTCGGTGAGGATCTGCACGACCTCCGCCCGGTACAGGTCGCTGGACATGGAGGGGAACGGCCACGGCTTCACCCCCATTTTCCGGTAAACGTCGGAGATGCGCGCCTTCGAAATGTCGTCCGTGAAACCCTCGCAGTTTCCCCAGATACCGTAGCCGAAGCGTCCTTCCTGATCGTACCACAGCTCGTCCTTGTGGGCCAGTCCCCAGCCCGGATACGATTCGAGGCAGTACCAGCACAGCCAGATGTTCGCCTGCGGATTCTGCCGCAAAGCGTACATCAGCAGCTGATCCAGCTTCTTGAAGTCGTATTTCCCTTTGCCCAGCACCACGCCCGGCAGAGCACGGCTCTGGGAAAGGGGCACCGACTTTCCCACAAAGGGCACGCCCGCCTCGCCGAACTCAATGTAGCGGTTGTACACGTAGTCATCGTAGAACGATTCGGACTTGTACAGGACGGGCGGCACTTCCTCTCCGTTCAGAAGCATGACTACCTTCGACCCTCGTTTTTCCAGAAAGGCTTCCGGCGCTTTCCGCTTCGCAAGGATCTCGTACACCTGTTCTTCCGTATAGGGGAAGGTCGTCCGCTTTTCCAGATCCGCGGGCTGCGGACGCCGGAATTTGGAGAAGGGTTCCAGCTCCAGATCGTCCAGCACGACCTCCACCGGATTCCCCACGACCAGAATATTGCAGTAAAGTTTTTCCGGAAGGACCGACTGACGGCTAATCACCCGTTTGTTCCAGACACCCGGCGCCGCATTCAGCAGCATGGACTGACTGGTGAATCCGAAGGAGCGGTCGATGTCGTCGTACACCCACCGTCCGTCGTCGGCCGAGGGTGTCAGGCGGAAGAGCAGCAGGGTGCTCAGGGGGGAATTTTCCGAGCGGTAGAAACCTCGGAACGTCATTTTTCTGCCGGCCTGGAACGGAACGGGCTCGCGGGAAACCAGCTGAAGGAATCCTTCGCCGTTGAGCTTCGTGAGCTTCAGCGCCTTCCCGTGACGTCCGTTTTCGACGATCTCCGCTTTGCCTTCGGCTCCGTCATGACACTTCAGGATCCAGTGCGTCAGCCCCTCTTCGAAGCCGCCGTCCGCGATCCTGCATGAATCTTCCTGATTGGCAGCAGGCGTGATGCTGTCGGCTCCGCCTGCCGTAAAGGCCAGCACTGCCAGAACGAGAAAACAAACGATTTTCATGGGAATCTCCGTTTCAGTGTGCAGATAATAGAGGGAGCGTTACCGCTCTTCCACGGGACAGGACAGCGCATTGTACAGCGGATGACTCGTATCCGTTCCTGCGGAAGGCGTGGTGACTTCCCTGGAAAGGACATGCCCGTCGCAGTACAGAAACAGGCCGCCGCCCGCGTTCGGATTGTTCACCTGACGCCCGTGACGGTAATCCACCTCGCTGCCCTGGGAAACAGAATAGAGCGTCCGCGCCTGCGGGAACGGCTTGTTTTTGTCCTGAATGCTGTCCGTCGCCAGCAAAACGCCGGAGGGACGCCGTATCTTCGCCGGATTGCATTTGTACGTGCCCGTGGCGGTCGGATCGCCGATGTAGTAGTTGTATCCGTAATTCCCGAAAAAGCCGGCATTGCCAGACACAGTGCGGCTGACCATGCCGCGGTCCGCCACGGTGGGACAGGAGAGCGCCCCGACGTCGTTGTTGTAATAGACGTACCGGAAATACTGGAACCAGGTATCGTTGCCGTCGAAATTTCCGCCGTAGGGCGGCATCCATCTGCGGGGAGGATAGAATCCCCAGTCCGAGACATACGAGGCGAAGAACATGCCCAGCTGCCGCTGATTGCTCGAACAGGTGGCGGTTTTCGCGTAGTTTTTCGCATTGCCCAGGGCGGGCAGAAGCATCCCGGCGAGGATCGCGATGATCGCGATCACGACCAAGAGTTCAATCAGGGTGAATTCTTTTTTACTCATGTTTTTCTCCTCCTTAAAGGTTTGTATCGTGAATTGTTGTAGGCAGAATAGGCAAAATAGGCCGGATACGCCTTCGCGTTTCCGCGCTTACAGCGGGACAAGCAAGCAGATTTTTACCTCATACCTCATACCTCAT
>JAFZZR010000089.1 GCA_017615635.1 Lentisphaeria bacterium | reverse complement strand
TGACCAGCACCGTGCTTCGGGCCTCCACATGCCCGTCCAGGTTCACCTGATTCCGGTTTCTCCCGTGTGCGCCGTAGGAACCGACGGAGTTGCGGGCGGGATCGTAGACGCCGTCAACGGTATAATCCGCCAGATCGGCGGACATGACGCTGGAGTATCGCCAGTTGTCCGCAAAATGCATGGTGGCAGATGGATTTTTAGCCTCGGCCAGACGCTTGAGATAGGTAACGCCGCTGAGAAAATATGTATGTCCGTCGACCAGTCCGCCCTTGGTCGAACTCCGGGAACTGGGAAGATTCCAGACCGGATTGATGAATTCATTCATTCCATAACTCACGCTCACCGATGCGTAGTGGCTTATAACGAATTTCCTTTCGTTCGAGGGACATGTCAGAAGTTCCAGAATACGGCTGTCCCTGCCGGCAAGCGACCCGCTCGGTACGGGATAGGGAATTACACGGCTCCGGAGCGATCCGGAACGGAACAGATATTCATGCCAGAAAAGAGGAGCGCTGCTTTCCGTGGAATGCCAGACCCGGTATCCGAAGGCGAAGTCGTTGTTGTCCCCGGCGTAGACCGCCGAAAAGATGCCGACCTGCTTCAGATTGTTCATGCATGAGGCGGACCGGCCCGTCTCCTTCACCTTGCCCAGCGCAGGCAGCAGCATGCCCGCCAGCACGGCAATGATCGCGATCACCACGAGAAGCTCGATCAGAGTGAAACGACTTTTTTTGTTCGTCATGATTTTTTCCTTTCCGAAGATGTATCCTTATCGTCAGACTTTTCTCAGATTCCCGGACCCTCTGGATCGTTTTCAAAATAATTATACACGGATTTTTTTCGAAAAACAAGACTTCATATGCTTGCATTTTGTCATTTGTGATGTCATATTGTACACAGATTTCCCGAAAGGACCGTCGGAGAACTGAAGCATGATCGATATCGACAAAGTCCGTTTATGGAGCGTGCGGTTTGTCCGGACTCCCGAACTGCGGTATATGCCGTACCCCGGCATGGTCGTGGAAGAGGTGGAGGAACCCGGATACTTTCTGCCTGCGGTTTCCCCCTCGCTCATTCCCAGAAAGCTGGGCGGACTTCTCATTCTCACGCTGAACGGACATGGCGTGCTGCAAGTCGGAGGAACGAAATACGAGTGTGTGCCCGGGACTGCGTTTCTCTACCATGTGCGCGATCCCCTGGTTTCCTATTACTGTCCGAAGGAAGCCCGGGAAAACTGGCATTTCATCTGGATCAATTTTCCCGGGGAAGCGGGCAGCCGCATCATCACGGAAATCAACCGGACATATGGATATCATTTTTATACGGGCGGGGAAAGCGAACTGAAGAGACGGCTGCTCTCGTACCGCAGATTTTCCGGTGCGACCATTTCTCAATCCCCGCAGGATGCGGCCTGGATGGTGTTCGATCTGCTGAAACTGCTGCTGCGTCCGGCCGGAATGGAATTCCATCATCAGGAAAAGAAGAGCCAGGTGCGGGATATCCAGAGCGAGATCCGCAATGCGTTCAACGAATCCATGACAACTTCGATCCTGGCTAAAAAACTGGGCGTTTCACGAGGCTATCTTTCCAAGACGTTTCATGAGGAAACCGGACAGACTCTCCAGGATTACCGGGAGGACCTGAGGCTCGGCGAGGCGATCCCCCTGCTCCTGAAAAGCAATCTTTCCTGCAAGGAGATCGCCATCCTGTGCCATTACGGATCCTACCACAGTTTCTACCGGTCCTTCCGGAAGAAATATCAGGTCCCGCCGGAAGTTTTCCGAAAGAAACATCTGCAGGAAAGTCTGCCTCCCCGGGAGGGAACAAAGGAAAAACCGGAGCCCGGGCCGGACTCGATCACAGGGGATCTTCGGCTTCCAGCTTATTCAGGGAAGCCTCGCACCCGTCCAGGAAACAGGACCAGGCGTCCGGATCGACGAAAGCCAGCGGATCGCCGCCGATGAGACGTTTGTACCGCTCCGGCGTGTTGTTCTGACCGGCGTGATTGCCGATGAACAGATCCACCTTCTCCTGTCTGGCCCGCCGAATGCTCGTGCGGAAGGCACCCCGCCAGTCTTCGCTTTCGAGATGATATTTCCGGACGTACTCCGACTGCATGGAGTTCATGCCGGCGCCGCCGAACGTACCGGCCCGGTAAACCGTTCCATTATTCTCCACATTCCAGAAGAACGAGATGACGCCGGGCGTGTGCCCCGGAGTCGCCACGCAGTCGATCTCCACATTTCCGAGGCGGATCTTGTCGCCGTCCTGAATCAGGTGGTCCGGCTTGAAGGCAGGCGGAAACGCCATGTTGTATTCCGGCGCCCAGGTGAGTTCCGGACGTGTGCCGTCCACCATGCGCCGATCGCCCTCGCCGATGAAGGTCTCCGCGCCGGTCAGTTCCACCAACGCCCGGGCGGCCGCCGCATGGTCGATATGTCCGTGGGAAAAGATGATGTATCGCAGATTTTTGGGGTCGAGGCCGCATTTGTACATGGAGTCCAGAACCAGGTACAGGCTTTCCTGATATCCGCAGTCCAGCATGATCAGTCCGTCGCCGGAGTCGATGATGTGCGTGGATGCGGGAAGCGTGCCTGTGAACCAGGTGTTGCCGAGAATGCGGAAAGGCGGGAAAGCGCCCTCCCAGGGATGTTCCATCATGATAAAACCTGCATTTTGATTGGTTGTGACCGTGTCGGACTTGAGGTACAATAGTCTCTTTCCGCGTTTTTTCAAGCGGTCCGGATGCTTCAGATTTCGCGGTACCGGATGATTTGGAAGGAGCGCGGAGAATCCAGACGGACCGTCAGAGAGGCGAGTTCGCGTCCGGAGAACTGCCGTTTTTCGCCCGTGAAGAATTCCGCTTCATAGATTCCATCGGGATCCAGTCCGGTGAGATTGAGCCGGAAATCCGGATCGGGACAGTTTTTGCGCCGGTAAAGCTGAACCATACCGCAGTTCTTCTCCGGATCATGAATCTGCTGTCCGTTCCACTTCGTCCAGTCGTCTTCCGGCGCGTCCACCAGGGAATAGACGTCGCCGGTCAGGTGGATATCACGCAGGAGCTTGCCCCACTCCAGGATCTTGCGGTGCAGGGCATAATCGTGATCCTCTTTCGGGTCGCGTCCGTTGAACTGCCAGATCTTGCAGCCGAAGCCGCCGCCCAGACCGCCGACGGCGTGGTAGGGATCGGGATCCATGCCCCAGTTCAGGGTCCCGTGAAGGGGCATCCAGTCATCCAGATACATGTTTTCCAGCTGAACACAGTCGATCTCGTAGGTGGAAAAGCAGCCGAAATCGCTCTGGCAAAGCGGAAACGCCATGGCCGCCGTCTTGTAGTCCAGACGCCGTCCGCCGCTGCCGCAGTTGTCGATGAACGAATCGGGAAACCGCTTCCGGAGGTCGCCCCAGAAGAGATAAAGACCTTCCACAAACTTCATTTCCGTAATGCCGATCCGGTCGGGCGCGTCGCCCCGGACGAAGTACGGTCCGGGTTCGATATTGTAGTCTTCGCGGTAGTCGTCGATCCCTTCCCGTTCCATCATTCCGGCGATAGTATCGAAAAGATACTTGCGAGCTTCCGGGATGCCGATATTGAGCAGAAAACTCACCGCCTTTCCCTCCGCGGCGGCCTCATGATCGCCCAGAAGCCATTCCGGATGTTCCGTGAGGATCTTTCCGCCGCACATGGAGTGAACGCGCAAAGACTCGAACCAGACCAGAAGCCGCATCCCCGCCTTGTGCGCCGCCTCGGAAATCGGTTTCAGTCCGTGCGGATGCGCCCAGGTGTTGAAATCCCAGGAGCCGACCCGTTTCGGCCAGTCGCTGGTGTATTTGCTGTCCTCCAGGAAATGAGGACACGGCCCGGGCGACCCCATCCATCCGGCGTCGATCCAGACTTCTTCGTAGGGAAGCGCGTGCTCCTGCGCCGTGCGGATGCGCCGGATCTGCTTGTCCGTCTCCAGTCCGCCCCAGAAGGCGAGGCACATGGGGGGCTTCAGCAGTTCGCCGCGGCTGTTGCGCGGGGAGTTGTGGGCCAGCATGAAGCGGCGGAATTCGTTCTGCCCGTCGCGGACGTTCTTTCCTTCGCGGAAGTGAAGAAGAATTCCCGGCTGCATCACCCGTTCACCCGGATGCAGCCGGAAGGCCGCCCGATTCATTCCGCAGCGGATCCTGCTCTTTGTCCCGTTGCCCCAGAGCGGATCCGTGACCTCCTTTTCAGCGATGAATTTCCAGGCTCCGTTCCAGCCGATCCCCAGGTTGATCCCGTTCAGCGGATCGCTGTCGATCCCGACGAACGGGAGGAACTCCGCGGAACTCCGGGCGTCGACGCACGCCAGTTCCAGTCTGTTGCTTCCGGGCCGGGAGAAAAGGTCCTTTTTTTGGGGCAGGAAATCCGCGCCCGAGGCTTTCGAGCCCAGATGATACCGGATGCGCAGACGGCTGTTTCCGAATTTCGCGTACTGATTCAGCTTCTGCTCCCCGAAAATCACCGCGTCCTCCGCCTCGTAATCCAGTACGGAGATGTCCGAAAGGATCCCCGAATCCTTTTTCGAGATGTTTTCGAAGTACGGCGTGTACTCGATAACGGGGAAGTCCGGATACACATTCATCTCCAGGGTCAGACGGATCGTGTCCGGAACGACCTCATATATCATTTTGCGTTTCCCGCCCTCGCCCGCTTCGATGACGCAGGGGACTTTGCTCAGGTCGCAGGGTTCCCCGTCGTAACGGAAGGAAAAGGGTTTGACCGGACTTTGCGGGTCCAGCAACTCATCGAATGTTTTGCGGCAGTACAT
>JAFZZR010000088.1 GCA_017615635.1 Lentisphaeria bacterium | reverse complement strand
GTGTTCATCCAGATACGAGACCGGTTTCTCCGGAACCGCGTTGCTCAATTCCCATTCGTGCTCCGAGAGGATCTTCTTTGCCGCCCGGTCGAACAGAACGGCGCTTACTTTCACTTTTTCACCGGGGAGTTTTCCGAAATCGGCGCTGAAAAGACCGTCTTTATAAGCGGCCAGTTTCTTCGCGTCTCCGGCCGTAAGAAGCAGCTCCGCTCCCTCGGGCGCTTTTTCCCCGTGCTTCTGATACCGCACGGTGATCCGCCCCTGTTCATTCATCGTCATGCGGTCGGGCGACGCCAGCTGAAGTTCCGACGGGATCTCCTGCGTGGCGATGGTGAACTGGTCGTAGATGAACGTGCCGTTGTACCACCAGTCCACGTGGATGGAGAAGGTGGCGTCCGGACCGGCGTTTTCGGGAATGATCACCATCCCCGAATAATCGCGAAGTTCGTTCCCCGTATCGTCTGCCGTGATCCAGAAATTGAAATCCCGGAGCTTGGCCCCCGTCTCCCGGTCTTTCAGATTGTGAATGGAGCAGACGATCAGATGAGGCCGGCGGCGGGAGCCGTCCTTCATCTGCAGGTTGTTCAGCCGGTAGTAGAAGGAAACCCTGTAGGCCGTGCCGGGCTTGACTTGGATCGGGACCTCCCACGACGGCATATTTTCCTTCCCCACGCTGGTGGCGATGATCCCCGGAGACCCCGTTTCCCCGATGGCGTTCTGCACGGTGAAGCTCGGCTTTTCCGGTATCTTCCAGCGGGAGATGTCGGAATTGAAGCTTTCATCGAAAACGATACAGGCTTCCGGACGGCTGTACTCGCTCAAATCGGGAATCGATGATTCCTCCTCCGCGGCGCAGACGATCGTTCCGGCCAGCAGACACCATGCAAAAACACCGAGTCTTCTCTTCATTTCAACTCCTCCGATTCAATTTTTGATTCTCGTATTTTTTCGTTTCATTTGTTCCTTGCCATTTCGTGCCTGTTTGCTTTCCGTGCTGCCGCGAACGATCAGCAGAGGATCGGTCAGGTACCTCGGCGCTGTCTTCTTGTTTGTCAGCAGACTGCAGACGACCTTGAAAAGATATTCCGAAGTGGTCCGCTCGTTCTCCGAAAGCGTCGTCAGCGGCGGAGTCAGCGTGAGGCCGAAGGTTTCATTGTCGAATCCGATGACAGCCAGGTCTTCCGGGATGCGGAGCTTATTGGCCGCGGCAAAGGAATAGACGCTCAAAGCCAGCATGTCGCAGGTGGCGAACACCGCCGTGACCGCAGGATCTTTCCGCATCAGATCCTCCATCAGATGGAATCCGGTCTGACCGCAGAGCTCCAATTCCGGGACCTCCTTCATGGTCAACCGCACCTGAGGATGTTTGCGGGCATATTCCACGGCCCCTTCATACCGAAGCCGGAAACTGGCGTGAGGATACTGAAGCTGCGTAGCCAAAATTCCGATATGCGTATGTCCGCAGTCTTCGTGCAGGTGGCGAAGAGCCTCGTATCCGGCCTTCTGCCCGTCGGACATGACGTACGGGAAGCGGTCGGAAGGATGATTCAACCGCACGACCCGGCAATCCGGGAAACGGTTCAGCAGCATCTCCTCCATGCCGCCGGCGGTATTGCTGACGGCGACAGCACATTCCGGCTGGAAGGCACATTCCCGTACCTGATTCCCCGAGAGAAACAGGTGAATGCAGATATTCAGCGAACTCAAAGAGTCGGTCAGAAATTCCAGTGTTTTGGCGTAAAACGGCGTGGAGATCGTGGCAAGGTCAGCCAGGATCACCACGTTCCGGTGGAAGAACACATTCCCCGCCGCCTTCGGATTGATCCGCACGCAACGACCGTGCTCGCCTGTCACCAGATCCCAGTCCCGAAGCTGGGAAAGGATCCGCTTGACCGTGGCGGGACAGACCGCGAACTGATCCGACAGCTGGTGGATCGAGGGCAGAGTGTCCCTGTAGACGCCGGTCTTGATCCCGTGTGCGATGGTCTTGGCAATATCCATGAACGGCTGCATAAAGCGAAACTCCCGATCGATTAAACTTGGCTAACCATGTTTAATTATACACGTCTTTTCCGCTTTGTCAAGAGATCATCTCAAAGAAATCAGCAAAAAAACAATCCCGTCAGATCTTCCAGGAGAAAGCATGATTCCCCGGACCGAAATCCCCCGCCGGTGTATGGGCCAGCGTGGATTCCGGAACAAGCAGTTCCACATGGATGGCCTCATCCTGCAATTTCCAGCTGACCCGGATGGGACCATGGGGCGTCGGAACCGCGCCGTGTGCGAAGGAAAGACCGCAGGGCGCCGGCTGGAACCGGAACTCGGAGAATCCCGGCTGGATCGGCGAGATGCCGAGGAGGACCGTCTGAAGGAAATCCACGGGCGAGGTGCTGAATCCGTGGCACAGGCTGGCCGAACCGCCGAACCCGGCCTTTCCCGAAGAATAAACTCCGTTTTCCCACAATGTGGGCGTGCCGGAATCGAGGATCGGCCCCCAGAAGCGCAGGATATAATCGAGAGCCGCCTGATGGAGGCCCTGTTTTTTCATGGCCAGCAGGACGAAGGACCCGTAGAAAAGTTCCGGGTTGAAATTTTTCTCCGAAAGCAGATTGTCCTTCAGAATTTCGAGCTCGGATCCCTTGCGGGTGTCGTCGGCCAGCAGAGCCAGCGCATGGGCGATCCGGCTCGACCGGATCTCCGCCCTTCCCTGATCCGGCACACCGCACAGCTCAAGATCCCGCTGATTGACCACGTATTCCCGGCAGTCCCGCAGGAACTCATCCGCCGGATCGTAGAACTCGTGCCAGGTGGCGGTCTGCATGGACCGGATCTCCTCGGTAAACCCGGCCCCCCTGTCCCCCGTCGAAAGTCTCAGCTGTTCCATCGCCTTGAGCGCAATGATGTACAGGTAATTCATCAGGGAACTGCCCGATGAGGGTATCTGACAACCGTTCAGCTCGAACGACCAGTCGAAGAAATTGCTGATCCCGCAATAACGTCCTGGAAGTTCCAGTATCCCGCGGGGATTCTTCCATTGACGGAACGTCTGCATCATTTTCAGCAGAGGGTCATAGCACTCGCGGATGAGTTCGGTGTCGCCGGTGTACAGAAGATACTCGTACAGGGAGAGCGGCAGAGTGAGGTTGGAGGAGGGGATATATTCCAGCGTGGTATCCTTCGGGAACCCGTGATGAATAAACATGGAGTGAGTATTCGGGATCACGCAGGGAATGATGCCGTTTTCATCGGCTTCGGAAAAGATCATCCGGAAAGCATGCCGGAGCAGATTCCGGTCCCCGGAAAGCTGAAGCGCGCTGCGGTTTTCCACCACAAAGTCATTGATGAAAAACAGACGCTCGCGCCAGGGGCAGTCCGTGAAAACATCGGTCGTGCACGCCGAAATGGTTTCCCGCGCGGTCTCCCACAGCCGATTCAAACGGTAATCGCTGCAGAAGAAACGGCTCCTCAGGCTGAAGGGATAGCGCCGGTCGATCCCTCGAATGCACCGCAGGACGATCGGCTTTTCATAATTGCGGAACGTCAGGCGTACCATGCGGAAGCCCCGGTCCACCATATAGTTCCCCGCCGTCTGTCTGCCTTCCCTCAAAATATAGCGGTCACTGAAATTGTACGTCGGATTGGTGGCGGTGTGATCGCTGCGCAGCCGATCTCCCCGGAACAGTTTCTCCTCATGGGCGATATCCAGCACGGCTCCCTCCGGGGAATCCAGTTCCACCTCGAACCGTCCGGAGATCTGACGGTTGAAGCTGAATATCACGGTCAGCCCGCCATGTTCGGGAGGGACGGGCAGGACAACCTCATGAGTGCCGCCGAGCGTCAGCTCGTACAAATCGGACGCCAGTCCTTCCGGCACCGGGAAATGAGGCTCGGCATCGGCAAGCACGGCGATCCGCTTGTCATTCAGGTCCGCGGCAGGCACCCAGGCGGGAAACAGCGATTCTCCGGGCGGAAATTCCTGTTCCACAGGCAGGGGGATCCCGCTCGGGAGAAGTTTCCGGCGATGGATCGGGGAGTCTTCCGGAATTACGGCGCAGCGCACTTTCCGGATGTCGTTCCCGCGGCGCAGGTCCCGCCATTCGCAAAAGCCCTGCTGCATATCGTAGAACGGCGGATCTTCGGGCCATTCCCGGTCCTGCAATGCCATTTCCCAGCTGGCATCACTGCCGAAAAGATCCCCGCATTCCACTCGCAGCGCGGCTTGCGGAGGCACGTTCCGCCCGGTCGGCACGTTCATGCACAGGACTTCCGCCCTCAGCGTGTTGAGTCCCTCCTGCAAACAGTCGGCCAGTTCCCAGACATCATAAAAGTATATCCGGCTGGATCCCCGGGCCGGACCGCGCCCGATGATTCGGCCGTTTACTTTCAGAACATAATAACTCTCGCAGGCAATTTTGAGCTCCAGACTTTGAGGCAGAGTGCTCAAGGAAAAGCTCTTTTGTGCAAAAAAGTGACAATTCTTCCGTCCGGCCGCGCCCTCCGGCGCGATCCAGAAACTCAAACCGCTGTTCATATTTCCGTTTTCTCCTCATTCGTCTTTCTGCTTCAATTCAAAGAGAAGAGTGTCGGGGCCGTTTATCTGCCGGACAAGAGCGTTCCGGCACGGTTCAAACGTTTCGCCCGTAAAAAGTTCCTTCGCAAAGGAAAAGCCTTCCGGCAGCTTCAGGTTCAATGTCATGGCATCCCGGCAGTGGACGGCCATAAAGCGACTGTTGGCGAAAACAGGGATCTCCGCATCCGCATACACGTGGACTCCGGCCTTGACGGCGAGTTCTCTTATCTTCGAGGCTGTCAAATCATCGGGGTTCCGGACAAAAACGGAACTCCAGCCGCCCATCGACTGGATTTCCATGCCGTCCGCCTCACGAAGCCCCCTGCCGATCCATCCGGCGCAACGGGATTCATCCAGAGATGTGCCGTCGCTCAGGCCGGGCGCATAGAGCCAGACGACCATTCGCCCGTCCTTCAGCAGATACTTTCTGAGCAGGGCTTCTTTTTCGGGCGTGATCTCCCACTGGCAGGGGAATATGACAAATTTGATCTTATCCAGATTCGGAATCTTCGGAATGTCATTCAGGCAGTAGCATTCAAACGGGAACCCTGCCCTGTTCAACTTCCGCCGGGTGCCGCAGGCAAAGGAACGCTGCCGTGCCTGATCGGCTCCATGCGCAATGTAATAACCCGCCTCGGGATCGACGATCATGACCGCTTCCTCCATGGGCTGGACCGGCAGATCGATTTTGTCCGAGTAGATTTGTTTCATCCGGGCGATGCAGTCGAAAACTTCCTGCCCCTGATAGAATCCGCCCCACATGTCGAACCACCAGAGGGACGCCTGACTGATCAGCGTGAGAGCGAACTCGCGCTTGATCCCGGCCAGATCTTCCGACTGATCCTTCCAGCAGGGGACGTCGAAGCTGACATGCGGCGTGAGATAATGATTGTAGCAGTGAGTCCGCTGATCGCATTCATGCATGTGCGCTTTCCCGGCCAGCTTTTCCGTGCCGGCGCAGCTCTGCCAGCCGCTTCCCTCGCCGATCTCACGATCGACATACGTCCCGGGCGAAATGAGAAAATCGATGTCGGGACAGCGGACCACTTTTTCGTAAGCCAGATGGGTGCTCTCCGCCGCCTCGACACGATCGATCACGTAGCCGTAGAAGACACCGATCTCCGCCTCCTTCCGGATCCTTTTCCGAGTCTCCGCCGCAAATTCGCAGATGGTATCACCTGTAAGCTCATTGCAAAATTTCCGGTACGCGAAAACATCGGGCGTTTCCGCCGGATCCAGCAGCAGGCCGTCATAGGCAGCCCGGCCGCTCCGCAGGGCCGAGGGCGGTTCGCCGTATGCAAGCACCCTGGCCTGGCGCCATGCCGTGTATTTTTTCGCCTTGGGCAGACCGCAAAGCTCATTGTTGTGGTCGAACCACTCGTCCGTATGGCCGCACGCGATCACATACGCAACGATGGAATCCGCATGATGCTTTTCCGTGTGTTCCAGAAAGGCGGCGAGATAGTCCATGGTCGGCTGCTTCCAGTGGATATTGGCCAGAGATTCGGATAAATGGGTGAAGCTGTCGCCGGTTTCCCGGTAGAGACTGATCCGCCGGGCCAGCCATTCCGGACTGTTCAGGTCGATCATGCAAATAAGTTTTACATTGCCGCTGATCGCTTTCAGATCCCGGATCTGCCGATCCAGAGATTCGAAGTCATACCGGTCATACCAGCACCATACGGGAGGATATTTCGAATAGGGCAATCCCAGGGAATTATTGGTGTTTCCGGGGAAAAAGCAGATCGTATCCAGGCCGATCCCGCTGAAGCGCTTCATCGTTTCGAATTCCGGATTGAAGGAACGGTAGGCAAAATAGTGACGATTCATGGTAAATGTTTCCTGTCTGGATCAGATGGCATCGACCTGCCGCATGATCTGCGCGATCTTTTCCTCGCATTCCGGAGTCGGCTGCGCCAGCGGCGGAAGCACGGCATTCCCGCAGATTCCCTTCAGTTTGAGGCCGGTCTTCAGTCCCATGGCCACAGAGTTAAAGCCGGGATGGACGCTGTATATCTTCTGGATGGTGTCGATCTTCTTCTGCCAGCGGAGCATCTCCTTCAGATTTCCGTCGCGCATGGCCCGGTACCCGTTCACGTAGACTTCCGGATAAAGATTGGCGCCCGCGCTGACTCCGCCCGCTCCGACGAACATCACATTCTCCACCATCAGACTTTCCGGTCCCACGTAGATCGGGAAATCCGCCTTGTCCTTCAGGGCCAGCAGAACCTGATGAAGCGCATTCATGTCGTTGGAGCTGTCCTTGTATCCGCAAATGCCGGGGATCTCGGCCAGCTTCATCAGCAGTTCCGGCCTCAGATCGATCTTGGTCATGCCCGGCATATTGTAGACGAAGACGTCCAATCCGATCTCGTTCGTCAAAAGCCTGTAAAAGTCGAGGACTTCCGATTCGGTCAGCTTCAGATAGCAGGGCGGCGCCGCCACCACGGCCGAGGCTCCGGCTTCCTTCGCCGCCAGGCCCAGCCGGATCGAATCCTCCGGTGAGGCGGAGGAGACCCCGGTGAGCACAGGCAGTCGGCCCGCGGAGAACCGGCAGACCGCGCGGTTGATCTCCTGCTGTTTTTCCATAGAGTAAAAGGGCCCGCCTCCGGTGGTGCCCAGCGGGAACAGGCCGCCGCAGCCGCCCGCGATCAGATAATCGACCAGTTTTTCCAGTCCGGTGAAATCCAGTTCATACGCTGAAGTCAGCGGAGTGATCATGGGAACGATGATGCCGTTGATCCGTTTCATTTTTTCATACCTTTCGAGATTGGCGGGGAATTCAGCTCATTTCATTCGACCACGGGGAGCGCGAGGTTTCGGAATTTCCGGACCCGATGCAGCGTGATCATGTCGGTGTCGTGGGTATCTTTGGCTTCGGAATCACCCGAGCGGCTGGCTACGAGAATATCGTCTCCGTCTATCACCAGCGAGGCGTAATGCCGCGAACAGAGCCGGAGATCCCCCGCCGACACGATCCCGGTCAGCTGCCAGTCGAAAAGATTGCAGGAGGCATAGAGCCCCAGCACCCGGCGCTCCATGTGTCCCCGGACGGGGAAGGTCGTCGAGTGTTCCACGTGGCTGGCGACCATCCAGTAGAATCGTTCTTTTTCATCGTAGACGATATGAAATTTCATGTGCCCGCCGGGAAACGGGAAATAGATTTCCGGAGTTCCGTCTTTCCGGCGCAGCGTGTCCAGATGCAGCGAGCCGTCGGGATTTTCCGTCCCGCGCAGCACC
>JAFZZR010000087.1 GCA_017615635.1 Lentisphaeria bacterium | reverse complement strand
TCTGCCTGCGCTGGGCAAGGTGAAGGAGACCGCGAACCAGACAACCTGTCTGAACAACAATAAGCAGATCGGTCTGGCTCTTCGCATGTACGGAGACGACAATAATGATGCGTTTCCCACGATCGTTTACGATCCTTCCGCGACGGGGATGCAGTTCTTTTACCTTATCGGTTCGTACCTGGGACTTGCAGACAAGACGCAGGCTTTGGCGGCCATCTGTCCTGTCATGCTGTCAAAACCGCTCCCGCCGGAACGCTTTCTGTATGCGAAGGAGACCATCAATTCGATCAATACCAGGTATAACGGATCCTTGACATTCTACCGTGCCAACCGGGAAAACGGATACATCCACGCGGAGGGGAGCGGACACAACCGGCAGCGGAGACAGACCAAACTGAAATATCCGTCCGCCTACGTCACTGTCGGAGAAGTCAGTCCCGAGGGCCCTGGCGTATTCTATTTCAGTTGGCTCAATGAGGCCAGCAACGTAGTAACGCTGGGGTTGAGCAATCATAACGGTCAATCCGTTTATCTGCGTGGCGACGGTCATGCAGACACGATGAAGATCCCGGAAATACTCCGTGGCAAGAGCGATTACGCCAAAGAATTTTATCCGAACGGAGAAAGTTCCGTGAAGGAGTTGGAATGAGGAAGAATCACAAAATACATTGAAGGTTTTTTTATGAAGACACAACTGATTCTTACGGGACTTCTGTTCAGCGGCATGCTGCTGGCGGCTAATTTCAACGAACTGAATGAAGCGGCGGAAAAGGCGGCGAAGGAAAAGGATTTTGTCACGGCCGAGGCGAAGTATGCTGAGGCGCTGGAGTCCGCTTCGGATTCGGCGCAGAAGACAAAGGCGATTCTCGGGAAATTCGAGGCTATGCGCGGCCAGAAACGGATCGGCGAAGCGGAAAAGTTTCTTCTGGCCTGCGTGGAGGACGAATCCATTCAGGAGCGTGACGCCCGGCACATACTGAACACGCTGGCCGGGACCATGCTGTGGTGGAAAGGCCGGGAAGACCGTGCGATGGAACTTCTTCAGCAGGCTCAGAACTGCAAGTGTCCGGCCACCGACAACGTGTACTTCCGCACGTACTATTACATGGCGAATCTTTACTCCAAAAAGGGCGATCCGCAGGCCGTGATCGATGTCCTGGAAAACGTTCTGAAAGTCAGGGGACAGCATCCGGCGAACCTCTATACGGCCCATCGCATGACCGGCGGAGCATACGAAAAGCTGGGCGACACGGAGAAAGCGCTGGAACATTATCGTCTCGCGCTGGAAAACGGGAAGAAGGTCAAATACAAGTTTGATTATTCCCAAGCGGAAAAAGATGTCGAGAGGTTGAGCAAATGAAAATGAAGAAACGGATCCTGTTTTGTCTGGCGGCATTGACCTCATTTTCAATGTTTTCCGCCGATATCACACTGGCGGAGAACGGAGAGGCGAAAGCCGTCATCGTCATTCCGGAACCGGCCAAGCCCATCGTGAAACTCGCCGCGAAGGAACTGGCGGACCACCTCAAAAAGATGACCGGTGCGGAGTTCGTCATTGCTGGCGAAGCCGGGGACAAAACCGGGATCTTCCTGGGCTTCGGCGAGACGGAGGATTTTGCCCCGGACGAGTTCGTGATCCGGGCGAAGGGAAACCGGATCGACATCTACGGAAAAGACACCGGCCGCAAGCACGACCTTTTCAATTATTTCTACGACAATCCGGATAAGGGGACCCTGCGCGGCGTATACAATTTTCTGGATTCTCTGGGCGTCCGCTGGCTGGCGCCGGGGGAGGACGGCGCTCATATCCCCAGACTCTCCGTGCTTCGGATCCCGGAGCAGGAGATCCGGTACAAACCCCATTTCAGGGACCGCCAGATCGCCGATGCCTGGAGCTTCCTTAAATTCCCGGACGCAAAAGAATATGTCGAAAATGTCGGGGAAGTGTTCCTCTGGGGACTCCGCAACAACGTCTCCACGAGAAACATGGTCAACGGCTGTCACTCGGAGTATTCGCTGAAACTCTTCGAAAATCCGGAATGGCTGGCGCATCCCTCCGCACACAGAATGGCGAAAGACGGGACGCGCGATCCCAGGCATTCCTGCTGGACTGATCCGTTCACGAAGGAGATCTGGCTGCGTGCCGTGGACGGCTGCTTTTCGGGAAAGACGCCGCAGGAGTGCGGGTTCGAACTCAAGGGCTACCTGCATTCCCGGTGGCCGAATCCCTTCATTTCTCCGGACGAATTCATGATCGATCCCATGGATCACTCGGGCGGTAACGACGGACGCTGTTACTGCGAACGCTGCAATGCGTTCCGGAAGGAACATCCCTGCGCCGACGATACGGAGCTCATCTGGCAGGTTCTGGGCGATATCGCCCGGCATGTGGAGGAGAAGTATCCGGGCCGCTGTATCAGCACCTTGATCTATCCGCCGAAGAAACAACTGCCGCAGACCATCGAAAAACCGAAGAACATCCGGGTCCGCATCTGCATGATCGGGCCGAGGGATCTGGAATACCCTGCACAGATGGAAAAGGATATGAAACTGCTGAAGGACTGGGGCGATTTTCTGGGACCGGAAAACATCCCGCTCTGGATCTATCAATGTGCGACCGCCTTCGGCAATTACATGCCCGGGGTCCCGGATCTGTATCCGCACCTCACCGCAAAGTTCATCGAAACGGTCCGGCCCCTCTGCGCCGGCATGTTCCAGGAAAACCACAATGTCACGCACACGTACCGGAATCTGGATCTCTACATCTTCCTGCGCCTGATGTGGGATCCCGACCGGAACGTGGAAAAGGAACTGGACGAGTATTATACTCTGTACTACGGTCCCGCCGCCGTTCCCGCGAAGGAACTCTTCACCCGTCTGGAAAACGACTGGCTCAAACTCGACCCCCTGGTGTTCGGCGATCCGAAAAATCCGGAGATCGTCGGCGCCGTGCGCGGGAATGCCGAGGATGCCCGGAAACTGGCCTGGGGCCGGGTCTATACCGCGGAGGAAATGAAGATCCTCGACGGTCTGGTGCAGGAAATGTTGCGTCTTTCCCCGTCTGACTCGGTTTATGCAAAGCGCGCCCGGCTTCTGCAGACGTATCTGATCCGCGTGATGGAGTCCGAACGGAGCGATGTGATGGAGAAGGAGGAGCGGCGTCAGAAACTCAACCTTGCCGTGCCGAAGACCGCGGACGCCGTCCCCTCGGAGGAAGAGTGGAACCGGTCCCCGGTATATGAACTCGGACGCGCTCAAAAACTGGCGCCCGAACTGAAAGCCGCGGGCTCGTTCCGGCTTCTTGCCTCGGACAATACGCTCTTCATCCGGGCCGAACTCAAGGAGCCGAAAATGTTCGAAAGCAAGACGGATCCGGCTCACGCAAGCGGCAATATCGACATCTGGAAGGACAACTGCATCGAACTTTTCTTCTATGCGGAAAAAAGCAGAAAATTCTGGCAGGTGATCGTGAACGACAACAATGCGTGGAGTTCCCAGACCCGCGGCCGTGTGCTGAACCGCTGGGAACAGATGGTCGGCTTGAAAGCGGCGACCGTGCGCAACGCGGACGGCTGGACGGCGGAGATCGCCGTTCCGCTGAAGGAACTTGGCACGGATAAAACCGATCTGCGGTTCAATCTTGCGAGAGAACGCAATATCAAGGGACAGCCCACGGAATACTCCACCTGGTCTCCTTTGGCCACGCTGGGCAACTGGCATTCGCCCGACAACTACGGAACATTGACATTCGGAAGTGAAAAATGAGAAAAAAACCGGCAATCCATCTGCAGGACACCTTTCTCGCTCCGCGGCAGGAGCTCGGCCGGAGCGTGACGATCCCCGCCTCTCTGGCCCGGTGCGAGGAGACCGGGCGTCTTGCCGCCTTCAAGCTGAACTGGAAGCCCGGCGATCCGAATGCCCCTCACATCTACTGGGATTCCGACGTCGCCAAGGTTCTGGAAGGCATGGCGCGCGCCTCGGCGCTCTTCGGGGATGAAACGCTGGAATCCCGACTGGATGAGCTGGTGGAGCTGGTCCTTTCCGCACAGCAGAAGGATGGGTATCTGAACACGCATTTCACGGTCGTCGAGCCGGAGAACCGCTGGAAGAATCTTTTCGACTGGCACGAGCTCTACTGCGCCGGACATCTGATCGAGGCGGCCGTCGCGCGGTTCGAGGCATCGGGAAAACGCGACTTCCTGGATGCCATGTGCCGTTACGCGGACCTGATCTGGAAGGAGTTCGGCCCATCCGGACGCAAGGGGTATCCGGGTCACGAAGAGCTGGAACTGGCGCTGGTCAAACTCTACCGCGCCACCGGAACGGACCGGTATCTGGAGCTGGCGAAACTTTTCATCGACCGCCGGGGCACAGAACCGAATTATTTTCTTTCGGAAGACTCTCCCGACCTGGCCCGCCGGGACCTGGAAAACCGGCAGGCGCACCGCCCGGTCCGGGATCAGCATGAGGCGACCGGGCACGCCGTGCGGGCCGTCTACCTTTACAGCGGCATGGCGGATGTCGCATACGAGACGGGGGACCGCGTTCTGATGGAACGCTGCGAGGAGCTGTTCGACGATCTGACCGGGAAAAAGATGTACATTACCGGCGGCATCGGCTGCCGTCTGCCCGGCGAAGGACTGGGCGCTGCCTATGAACTGCCGCTGAACCGGGCCTATGCGGAAAGCTGCGCGGCCATGGGACTGGTCCAGTTCGCCGTCCGAATGCTGAAATACACGGGGAAAATGAAGTACGCCGACGTTGCGGAACGTCTGATCTGCAACGGAGCGATCAGCGGACTTTCCCTTTCGGGGGACCGCTTTTTCTACGCGAATCCGCACTCCTGCAGCCGGGAGTTCCGGGCGATCGCCCACCTCTGCCGCACACGTCAGCCATGGCATACCACCAGCTGCTGTCCCACCAGTTACTGCCGTTTCCTGCCGCAGCTGGGGGATTTCTGCTATCGTGCGGAAAAAGGATGCCTCCATGTGGATATTCCCGCGTCCGCCCGGATCGAAACGCCGGATTTCAGCGTGTCCGTCGTTTCCGGATGGCCCTGGATCGGGAATGCCCGCGTTACGGTGGAGAAAGGAACTTGCGAACTGAAGATCCGGATTCCCGACTGGTGCGGAGAGGATTTCCGCTTCTCTCTTCCGGGCACGGTCTCCGGAAGATGCTGGAGCCCGGAAAAAGCGCTCGGCGAAGGCGAGATCCTGGAGCTGGATTTCGGACTCCGCGCGGAATTGATCTTCCCCGACTGCAGGATCCCTTCCACGCGGGGGATGGCCGCGATCCGGAGGGGACCGCTGATCTACTGTGTGGAATCCCCGGACTGCACGGATTTTGCTCCCGGAGAGATCCGACTGCCGGAGAATATACGGTTTTCGGAAACGGAGAAACCGGATCTTCCTGCCGGCACGGTCGCACTTCGGGGGGCAGCTTTGATTGAGGAGAAAAAGGACGCGTTGTATTCCTGCGGAAAGCCGGAATACCGGGAAGCGGAGATCACGGCGATACCCTATGCCCTGTGGCAGAACCGGGGCGATGCGGAAATGGAACTGTTTTTCCCCCTGATCCGCTAGATGGCGGTTTCTTTGAAGAAAATCCTCACGATTTTTCCCGATTCGCAGAAAATCCGGGGCAGGGTTCTTTTGTCTTCTTGAGGCAGGGCCTTTCTCTTTTTGAGGCTGCGTATCTCTACTGGTAATGACATCATGACCAGCAGATGAAATGAGCCGGGTTTTCTTTGACCGGCGGTTTCTTTTTTTTTCGACGGCGGATGAACGGATTCTCGAAAAACGCCGAAAGCGTGCTATATTGACTGATCGTTATTCGGAAATCGACCGGACGTTGTCCGTATGGAGAAAGAAGCCTGCCCATGGAGACAGAAAAAATAATCCTGACGCCGGAGAATTGGAATGTGATCTCCGGCGTCAGACTTGTGGAAAACTGGTATGAAAACCGTCCCGCGCTGGTTTTTTCCGGCGGGGAGACGGCGGGCGTTCTGGAGACGGAAGTCCGGAATGTCCCGTGCCGGTATTTCCGGATCGAGGCGGACATCGCAGCCGCGCCGCACGAATCCGGGGCTTGCGATGTGTACCGGATCCGTCTTTCGCAGCCGGGCCGGGAGGAAGAACGGGATTTCGTACCCGTACCGGTTCCCGTGGAACCGTTTCGTACCGTCGTGCCGGAGCCGTTTTACGAGGCGGAGCCGTCTCTGCCGCTGAAGATCCGTCTGGAGCGGGATAATGGGGATCCCCGGAACAGCTGCCGGACGGAGACCGGCGTAATGTCCGTACGTCTGGTCCCGATGGAGGCGCCGACGGGGAATCTGACGGTATCCTCCGTGCCCGGATACAACTCCTGGCCGTTCGTTCAGAATCTGAAGGGCTGTCTGTGCTGCGTCTATTCCCGGGGCACGCAGCATTATTTCGGGGAGATCCGGCGCGGCGTCTTTGCCCGGACCACGGCGGACGGCGGCAGGAACTGGAGTCCGGAAAGCACGGTGGTGAATACGTCAGACGGAGCGGATTCGGCCATCGGGAAAGGTATGGATTCGACGGGGGCGATGCTGGTCTGGGTCCGGCATGTCGGCGAGGAGTGGCGGCATGAACTCTACCGGACCGAGGACGGGATCCATTTCGAACGGATCGCGCAGGTGCGGCCCGATCCCATGCCGATTCAGATCACCGACATTATCTCCGTGCCCGGCATCGGCCTGATGTCCCTCTGGTTCGCGGGAAGCTACCGGGAGGGGCAGGATCATTCCTGGGGACTCCTGACCAGCCGGGACGACGGGCGGCACTGGGATCAGCGCGTCGTGGAATCCGGGTTGAGCAAGACGGACTGGCCGACGGAGCCTTCCGCCGTGTATCTGGGCGACGGGAAGATCTTTGTCATAGCCCGTGTGGAGGGCAGGGCGGACGATACGACCCGCGCGCTGGCGCAGCTGGAGTCTGACGATTACGGGAAAACCTGGAAACGTGCCAAAACCAATATCACCGATGTTCTGGAATCCACGCCGTCGCTGCTTTTTGACCGCGGAAAATTTTATCTCTACTACTTTCAGCGGTGCGCCGGTCTGCTGAAATGCCGGACTGCCGATCCCGCGCTTGTGATGGCGGATCCGCTTCGCTGGCCGGTCCCGGAAGTTGCGGCTTTCGGGAGCCGGGAACGGCAGCATGCGGGAAATGTCAATGCGCTTTCCTGCGGCGATACACACTGTCTTGCCTTCTACTCGGGCAGCGAAAAAGTGACGGACGTCGTCTTGAAAATTGTGCCCCGGTAAAGCGGGAAAGACCGTGTATTTCGACCAGGCCGGGGCATCTTTCCGCGTCTTTTTTTTAAAAAGAAAGGAAAAATTCTCGAAAAACATCGAAAGCGTGCTATATTGAACGAATCGTCATCGCGGATTTTGCCGGAGACGGCGGAAATGCGGGATTTTATCGGAGGATCGATGAAGTCCGGTCCGCGGTTTTGAGAACGGAAACAGGAAGAGACAATCATATACCACGAACAGGGAAGAAAGATGTTCAAGCGAGTCACACAGGAAACGGAATTTCCGAAGATGGAGGAGGAGACCCTCCGCTTCTGGGAGAAAGAGGATGTTTTCGCAAAATCCCTTGAGGCCAGAAAGGGAGCGGAGGAGTTCATTTTCTACGACGGACCTCCGTTTGCCACGGGACTTCCGCACTACGGACATCTGCTGGCCGGGACCATCAAAGACGTGATTCCCCGGTATCAGACCATGCTCGGCAAATACTGCCGGCGGACCTTCGGGTGGGACTGCCACGGTCTGCCTGTGGAATACGAAATGGAGAAGCAGCTCAAGCTCTCCGGCAAGCGCGAAATCGAGCGCTACGGAGTGGACAAGTTCAACGAATCCTGCCGCGGGATCGTGCTCCGCTATACTTCCGAATGGGAGTCCATCGTCAAGCGCATGGGCCGCTGGGTGGATTTCCGCAACGGCTACCGCACCATGGATCTGAACTACATGGAGTCCATCTGGTGGGTGTTCAAGCAGCTCTGGGACAAGGGACTGATCTATGAAGGATACAAGATCCTGCCCTACTGCGCGCGCTGTTCCACCCCGCTTTCCAACTTCGAGGCCAATCAGGGATACAAGGAGGTAACGGACAACTGCGTGACGGTCCGCTTCAAGGTTCTGGATCAGGAAAACACCTACATTCTGGCCTGGACCACGACGCCCTGGACTCTGCCTTCCAACATGGCGCTGGCGGCGGGTCCGGATATCGACTACGTGAAGATCGCGGACGACGGCGCAACGTACATCATGGCCGAAGCCCGGGTTCCGGCCTACTACGGAAAGGAAAAGCCCGAGATCACGGGCCGCTGCAAGGGAAAAGATCTGGTCGGACTCCGGTATGAACCGCTGTTCCCCTATTTTGCCGACTATGCGGAAAGGGCGCATTCCGCGTGATCAATGCGGATTACGTGAGCACGGAAGACGGTACGGGCATTGTGCATATCGCGCCGGAATTCGGCGAAGAGGACAGCATCGCGGGGAAGGCCAACAATATCCCCGGCGTTTGTCCCGTGGATGCCGAATGCCGCTTCACGAAAGAGGTTTCCGACTACGCGGGCCGCTTCGTGAAGGACACGGACAAGGACATCATGCAGCGCTTGAAGGAAGAGGGCAAGCTGATCCACCGGGGAACGATCCGCCACAGCTATCCCTTCTGCTGGCGCGATGATTCGCCTCTGATCTACAAGGCCGTTTCCACTTGGTTCGTCCGCATCGATCCCATCAAGGAAAAGATGCTTGCCGCCAATGCCAAGATGTCCTGGGTCCCCTCGCACATCAAGGACGGGCGCTTCGGAAAATGGCTGGCCAACGCCCGCGACTGGGCCATCAGCCGCAACCGTTACTGGGGCTGTCCTCTGCCCGTCTGGCGCAACGAGGAGACCGGTGAAACGATTTGCGTGGGCTCGGTGGCCGAGCTGGAAAAGCTGTCGGGCCAGAAGATCACGGACATCCACAAGCACTTTGTGGACAAGGTGGAGATCCGGACGCAAAGCGGAAGCATTCTCCGCCGGGTGCCGGAAGTTCTGGACTGCTGGTTCGAAAGCGGATCCATGCCCTACGCGCAGAAGCATTATCCTTTTGAAGACAAGGAACGTTTCGAGCAGGGTTTCCCCGCCGATTTCATTGCTGAAGGTCTCGATCAGACTCGAGGCTGGTTCTATACCCTGGTGGTGCTTGCCGCCGCTCTCTTCGACAAGCCGCCCGCGAAAAACGTGGTAGTCAACGGCCTGGTCCTGGCCGAAAACGGACAGAAGATGTCCAAACGTCTGAAGAACTATCCGGATCCGCTGGATGTAGTGAACCGGTACGGTGCGGACGCCCTGCGTCTTTTCCTGCTGGAATCGCAGGTGGTCCGTGCGGAAGACCTGAAGTTCTCCGAGGACGGGATCCGGGAAGTCATGCGCGGCGTCATGCTGCCCATCTGGAACAGTTTCAGCTTCTTCGTGACCTACGCCAACGTGGACGGCTGGTCGCCCGCGCCCGGCGGACTCAAGGCCCCGGAAAATCCGGCCAATGCGCTGGACCGCTGGATCCTCTCCAGCCTGGAGGATATGGTCTGCGAGATCCGGGCGGCCATGGATTCGTATCAGCTGCAGCGTGCGGCGAACCGGTTCGAATCATTTGTGGAAGACCTGACCAACTGGTACATCCGTCTGAGCCGCCGGCGCTTCTGGAAGAGCGGAAATGACAGCGACAAGGCCGAAGCCTATGCCACGCTTTACTACGTGCTTATCACCTTCGTGAAGGCCGCCGCGCCGTTCATTCCGTATATGACCGAGACGATCTACCGTTCGCTCCGGACCCCCGATATGCCCGAATCCGTTCATCTCTGCGACTTCCCCCGCACCGGTCTCATCCGGCGCGATCCCGCTCTGGAACGGCAGATGTCTCTTGCCCGTCAGGCCGTCTCTTTGGGCCGGTTCCTCCGGACCCAGCGGAACCTGAAGGTCCGGCAGCCGCTTGCGCGGGCGATCGCGGTCTCCATCGATCCGGATGCCCGTGCGCTTCTGGAGAAGAGCCGCGGAATCGTGGCGGAAGAGCTGAACGTGAAACAGCTGGAGATTCTGGCAAACGAGGCGGAACTGGTTCATCTTTCCGCCAAGGCCAATTTCAAGAAACTGGGCGCCCGCCTGGGAGCCCGTATGAAAGAGGCCGCCGCCGCCATCGCAAAGCTGTCCGGCGACGAGGTCGCATCCCTTATCGCGGGCAAGGTCTGCACGCTGACTCTTTCCGGCGGTGAAAAGGTCGATCTTACGTATGAGGACATCACCGTCATGCGGGCGGAAAAGGAAGGAATCTGCGTGGCCGCGGGCGAAGGCATTACCCTGGCTCTTGATACCGCGCTGACCGACGACCTTGTCCGCGAAGGTCTGGCAAGGGAACTTGTCAGCCGGATCCAGAATATGCGCAAGGAAAGCGGACTGGACGTGTCCGACCGCATCCGCGTTTCTTTAACGGCGGATCCGGAGGTCTGCGCCGCGGCCGACGCATTCCGGTCCTACATTTCCGGAGAAACGCTGGCTGTCGCCGTGAACTGCACGTCCGCCGAAGTGACGGACGGGGCCGATACGGCCGATATCAACGGACACAAATGCCGTCTTGCCATCGAGAAAACAGACGAAACCATTTAACGGAGATAATAGGAGAAAACCATGGCCTACCTGATGAAATGCAGCAAATGCGGTGTTGTCGGCGAACTTGATGATTTTATGCCTGAATTCGATTGCCCCGCCTGCGGCGGTGTCATGTATCCCGCCGCTGCCGAAAAGAAGAACACTTCCACCATGTCCATCTCCCGGTCTCAAGTGGAATCGTACAAGAAAGTGAAGGTCGCCAAGGCCGTCAATGTGGGATTCGCCGACCTGGCCTCCACCATCCACTCAAAGACAGGCATGGTCGCTCCCGCTGCCCCGGCCTCACCGGCAAAGCCCGCTCCCGCTCAGACGGCCGCCCCCGTAAAGAAGCCCGCGGCCACTGTGTCCGGTGGAAAGAAATTTGTCGCACCCGCCAAGAAAAAGGTCGTCTTCAATAAGCCGGCGGTTGCAGGCGGAAAGACCAAAATAGCCATACACAAGCCCGGTACGCCCGTCATTCAGGCAAAAACGGCGGCACCGGCCGCACCGCAGAAGACGCAGACTCAAATCCAGGCGCAGGCTCAGGCCCAGGCGGAAGCCCAGGCACGGGCGGCGGCATTGGCAGTCCAGCAGCAGGCCCAGGCCGAAGC
>JAFZZR010000086.1 GCA_017615635.1 Lentisphaeria bacterium | reverse complement strand
TTCAGAATGTTCTCTTTTTTGGAAAAGATCCAGACCCCCGTATCGGAATCGCTCCTCACCTTTATATCCTGAAGCACGGGAAACAGTTTGTTGACGTCTGTCGATTCGAGACGGACCGGGTAGTCGGACGGCAGTTTTTCCACGCAGTCGGCCAGTTCCGTGAACTTTCCCTTTACTCTTTTATCCTTGAAGCCCGCCAGGCAGGTTTCATCCTCCATCAGTGCATCGAACTGTTTGCGGAGTTCCGCAAGCTGTGCGGCTGACAGAAGATCCTTCTGACCCGTCGAGTGGTCCGGCAGGTTCCATTGTTCCGCTTTCGGAAAATCCAGGAAGGCGCGGTAATGATCTTTCAGGAGTTCGGTGATCTCGGCATAGAGAGTCGGTTTTTCCTTGCCGCGGGCGCAGTCCCGCAGGATCTGATAGATCTCTCTCCGGCGGCTTTCGCAGTTTGAATCGGAACCGGCGAACTGCGGATCATGCAGAGTCCGGAGCAGGGCGCGCTGGCGGGGCCTGTCATCACCTTCATCGATCATGGAGATTTCGCCACGGATCCCGAATTCGGCGGGGGCGGTCTGAATGATCTGGAAGAGAAAACTGTCGTTCGTTTCGATATGGAGTCTGTTCCGGCAGGCGAGGATGGTCCGTAAAACAAGGGCCAGCTGTTCCGCGGATGTTCCGATGGGAATGAACCCGTTTTTCGCGGCCTCGATCCTCTTGTCTTCCTTTTGGATCAGCTCCAGAAGAGTGGAAACGATTTTCTCGAGGATTTCGCCTGCCGCTTTCCGGGAGAAGGTGATGGCCACGATTTCTTCCGGTTTCACTCCGGCCAGAAGCAGCGCGATGAAACGCATGGCCAGCTGATACGTCTTTCCGGTACCGGCGGACGCCATAATGGCGAGATTCTGTATAAAAGGAAGCGATTGTGTTTTCATTCTTTTTTCCCCTTCTTTTCCGGTTTCGGCATGTCAGGAGGCTCCGGAGGCGGATCTGTCCGGAAGGAACCCTCGAAGGTTTTCTTAAGTCCCAGCGGGAACAGTTCCTTCACGAAGTCGTACTGGATGGACCGGTCAAGATTCTCGGGCAGGATCCCGGACTTCATTTTTTTCACCGTCTCTATGACCTGTCGGACCGTTTTTTCCGCCGCATCGTCATATTGATCCATATCGTCCCAGAAATCGTATCCGATCTTGTTGATGTCGCCGGGGATCCGGAAGTATCCGCACCGGATGCGGCACTTCTCCAGATCGATTTCCGGATGCATCGCCCGGAAGACCGGGTCCAGCGGCAGCAGCATTTTGTAGAGGGGCAGCTGAAGATCCAGGAAGCCGCTTTTTTTGATATGGGCTTCCTTCGCGCCTTTTTCACCTGTCTTGATGTCGATGATCCGGAGCGTATTCTCTTTCCGATCGTACTCGATCCGGTCGATCTTGCCCTTGATGACCGCACCTGCAAAGGGGATGCCCTCCTTGTTTGCCAGATCCCATTCGCGTTCCAGCACATCCAACGAGGGCACCGAAAGGAATTCTTTCATGGCCTTCCGGATGCGGGATTGCCAGATTTCCGTCTGGATTGTGGCGAGCAGAGGTATCTCCATTCCCACGCGAGCCCGGACTTCACGGAGAAGCGCCTGATAAAAGGCTTCTTCCACCTCGTTCAGCACACGGGCCTTGTCCATCTCCGTGCTGGAGTCGGAGAGAAGGACACTTCGCCAGGAATCGAGAAGATTGAATCCCTGAAACACGGCGTGGACAATTGTGCCCAGCGCGGCCGCATCCAGTTCGGGAAAGGTGTAATCCACCGCTTCCATCTTCAGGCCTTTCGAGAAGAAGGCCCGAAGCGGACTTTGAAGAATGGCCTTGAAATCCGTTACGTTGAGAAGAATCTGATCCGGTCCTCCGAAGGATTTCGAAATATCGGTTTCCGCACGGAAAGGAACACGTTCTTCCCCGGAGCGGGGTTCTTCGGATGGCACCGGGTAATCGGCAAAAAGGATTTCCGTCCTGTCCAGCAGCTCAGCGAGGTTTTCCGTCCCGTGGAAGAAGAAGGAGGAAAACCGCATGGGCGAGCCTTCGGCATCCCGCTTGCAGGCCAGAAAATGAATGTTGCCCCGGGTCAGTGACAGAAGACTTTCCAGATAGAACGCGTCCCGGGCGAACCGGGATTCGTTGTCCGGCAGCTTCAGCTTTTTCCGGATCGATTCGTTCAGGAACGGCGAGGCTGTCTGGCTTTCCGGAAGCAGACCCTCGTTCATCCCGCAGAGAATGATCCGGTCCGCCGGATGGAACAGGGAGTCGAGAAATCCCGTGATCTCCACGACGTTCGGGCCGTGTCCGGGATAGAGCCGGACCGACTTCAGATGATCTTCCAGCAGATACAGTCTGCGGTCGGGGGGCAGCCCCCGGAGGAGCGGACTGTTCGAGAACACGGAGGACGCTTCGCGGAAGGCCTCCGCCTCGGCATTCAGCTCAATCCCGAAGCGCGGTTCGTACCGTTCGCAGAAAAAGATCTCTCCCAGGATCTTGCCGAGTTCGGAAACGGGATCCTCCGCCTCTTTCAGTCGGGTGCGGATATCCATGATTTTTCCGAATGCCGTGCCCAGACAGACCATGTATTTCTTTTCCCGCTCGCTGCGGAACATATCGGGATTCGGCCAGTTGGCTGACGTTATCACATCCGGGATCCGGAGGAGGAAGTAGATGTCGGCGGCTTCCCGGAGTCCGTCCGGGGTCATGCCGGCGAGGGATGCGATCCGGCGGGCGAAACACTCCTGGTCCAACAGCCGGCGGAAGGAATCGGCGGAGGGCTTGTCGCCCCGGATCAGCTCTCGCAGGGCAGAAAGGATCCCGAAGACGCGCAGTGTGCTCATGGATGTGCCATTGGGGTCATAGACTTCCAGAGGTTCGTCCTCTTTTTCGTTTGTGACGAAGCGGGAGAAACTCTTCTTCATCTGCCCCGCAAAGGCTGTGTCCGTGACGATCAGTGCCGTGGTGTCCGGATCGAACACTCCGGTCGCCGGATCCACGGCCAGCCGGGCGGCCAGATCCGCCATTTCCCGGGGATCTTGCACCGAGTGGATGCGGTCCGGTTCATTCGGGAAGGAAATGGCGTGCGAACTCCATTTCTCCGGTCTTACGCATCCCCATTCATCGAAGAAATCCGCCCTGGATTCGGGCGCGGCAATGCAGATCACGAAATCGGGTCCGGCCGGATTCCCCCCTTCCGTTTTTTCGAACTCGCCTTTCAGAAATGCCAGTTTGTCTTTGACGGCGGACGAAAGATCCGGAACGGCGGCCAGCACGATCTTTCTGTATTTCCGGAAGGTGTCCGCATCCCGGGGTGCCGGAACGGGATCTCTCAGACCGTTTTTTTTCAGCAATGAACGGAATTCGGTTTCCAGCAGGGCCAGCTCGGCCCATCGTTCATCATCCCGGGCAAGACTCTTTGCGGCGCTTTGGAACGAACAGGAATCGATGCTCTGCTCCAGCTCTCCGCGCAGCCGGATGAACTGATCGGCATAGAAGGAGAGCGAGGTTTCCTCTTTCTCCAGTCCCTGAGGAAAGAGTTTCGGGAAAGCATCCGGGTCCAGCTGCTCCAGAACCTGAATCCAGACCGCTTTCTGCTCGGGTATGGAAGCAGGGGGCGTATCCGGTTTTCCACCCATGCGGAAGAATCCGCCCGTGGTCGTGAATTCGGGCGGGAGGATCAGTTCGTGTACCGCCGTGAGTTCCGCGGAGACGGCGCGGATCGCCTGTCTGCCCGGCAGAATGACCAGACAGCCGCCGAGATCCGTTGTCGTTCCGAGTCGGCATTCCTCCAGCAAGGTCTGCGCAATGGTTTTTGCCGGAGCCTCCGAGATTCCGAGAAAGCGTGTCCTGCATTGTCCGCTCATGTATCACCTGCCTTCTTTTTTTACATTTCCGCTGTCCGGACTCATCCGCATCGTATCCGGGCTGCCTGTCATGCCGCCGGATGCCGGAGCAAGCCGGCCCGCGGGAATAAAACGCAGTTCCCGGCAGTCTTCCGCGCCGGGGATCGCCCGAACCCGGGCAAGAATGGTGTCGCGAATTGTTTTTGAACGGAGCGGGACCAGAAACGCCGGATGCGCCACTTCGACGTCCAGAATCCCGTCGCGATAACAGAACGGGCGGGTCCGTTTCGCCGTGACGGCGCCTGCGATCTCCTCCCATTTTGTCCGGATGGTGAAAACGACCAGTCCGGCCTTGGGGATGCGCCGTTTCATAAAACGATTCAGAGCCGTGCCGACGTCTGTGGCTTCGGGAAGATACTTGAGCATTTCTCCCGGCGCGCTGTCGCCATACCATTCCCGCAGAAGAGGAGCGATTTTTTTGCGGGTTCTGGCAACAGCCGGACCTTCAGGCGTCTTCTTTTTTCTCCCGTTCTCCGGCATCTCAGACTCCGATGCCGAAGAAGGAGAGCGGTAAGATGAGCACGCATCCAATGAATTTCAGAAATTCCACACTGCCTGCGCCCAGGTTGGCCAATCCGTACATGAACTGACCGCCGAACGGGGCGAGCAGCGTACACTGAAAAAGTCCGATGGGAATGCGGAAGAACCCGAGCAGATGTTTTCCGATGTTCACAATCGCCTTCAGGAAGTGTCCCATGGCTCTCATCACGTAAGGCGCCAGGATCTTGGCACCCTGAATGGCAATGGGCGCCAGAATGGCGAGCGTGACGGGGTCGATGGCCTTGACTTCGGGCTGCGGTCCGAAATAGAAGCAGACGGCAAACAGGATCGTAACAGTCAGAAGAAATCGCTTTGTCATCATAGGGGGGATAACCTTCCGCATGGGGGACAATTCTCTCTCACTCCCGGAAAAGGGCGTCGCCATCGACGAGCACGATGCCCGGCACGTCGCTGAGTTTGCGGACCGCTTCATCGGGATCGTCGAAACAGAAGATGATGACCGCGCGTCCGTCGAGGCCCGCCGGGAACGCGTACAGATATTCCACGTTGATCCCGTTCTCCCGGAAGACGTCCAGCACCCGGGCCAGACTTCCGGGGGTGTGGTCGATCTCAATGGCCACGACATCCACCAGCTTGACGACGAATCCTTTTTCTTCCAGGATCCGTTTCGCCTTTTCCCAGTCGCGGATCAGGAGCCGGAGAACGCCGAAATATTTGGTGTCCGCCAGCGTCAGCGTGGAAATGCTGATGCCCGCGTCCGCAAGGCACTGGCAGGGATCGTTGATGGCGCCGGGCTTGTTTTCGAGAAAAAGGGAGAGCTGCTTGAGTTTCATGGGTCAGGCTCCTTTCGTTCCGGTTCACATTTTTCGCTTGTCGATGACGCGCTTCGCTTTGCCCTCGCTCCGGGGAATGGAGTTGGGCGCAAGCATCTTCACGACGACGCGGATCCCCAGCGTCCGTTCGATGGAGTGGGAGATCTTCGCCTTGATGTCTTCGATGGCCGCCACCTTGTCCTGGAATATCTGCTCGTTGACTTCGATGTCCACTTCGATATTGTCCAGACCGTGGTCGCGCGTCAGAATGATCTGGTATACGGGCAGCACCGATTCTGCCGCCATGATGGCGGTCTCGATCTGGGACGGGAACACGTTGACGCCGCGGATGATGAACATATCGTCGCTGCGGCGCGAAATGCGGGCGATGCGGCGGATGGTCCGTCCGCAGGCGCACGGCTCGGTCACGATCTTCGTGATGTCCCGTGTCCGGTACCGGATCATGGGCATGGCCATCTTCTTCAGCGTGGTGAGAACGAGTTCGCCTTCCTGTCCGTCGGGCAGAGCTTCTCCGGTGGCCGGATCGATGATTTCCGGGTAGAACAGGTCTTCGAAAATGTGAAGTCCGTCCTGATATTCGCAGGCGCATCCCACGCCCGGTCCGGTGATCTCCGAAAGTCCGTAAATGTCGTACGCCTTGATCCCGGAACACTCTTCGATGCGGCGGCGCATCTCATCCGTCCAGGGTTCCGCGCCGAAAACGCCGACCCGGAGAGGCAGATCGTGCAGATCGATGCCCATCTGTTCCGCCTTTTCCGACATGTGCAGGAAATAGCTGGGCGTACAGGCAATGCAGGTCACGCCGAAATCCTTCATCAGCATGATCTGCCGCTCCGTGTTGCCGCCCGAAGCCGGAATCACCGTGGCGCCCAGGGATTCGAAACCGTAATGGGCTCCCAGACCGCCGGTGAAGAGGCCGTATCCGAAGGAGATCTGGGCAATGTCGCCCTCATGGATCCCGCATCCGGCCAGAGAACGGACCATGGCCGACGACCAGGTCCGGATATCTTCTTCCGTATAGGCCACCACAATGGGTTTTCCCGTGGTCCCGCTGGACGCATGAAGCCGGACGATCTCCTTCATGGGGCTGGCGAAAAGGCCGAAGGGATAGGTGTCGCGCAGGTCCGCCTTGACAGTGAAGGGAAGTTTCTGGATATCTTCCAGGGAGCGGATGCTTTCCGGCGTGAGTTTCCGTTCTTCCAGACGTTTCCGGAAGAGCGGGACATTGTCGTACGCTCTCTTTACGATGAATTTGAGCCGTTCCAGCTGTATCGTTCTCAGTTTGTCGACGGGCATGTAATCCATGGCGCTGACCGGATTGACGGCAGCCGGACCGGATGCTTTGCAGGACATGATTCCCCTTCCTTCCTTAAACTTAAATTTTTACGAGTGTTCCCCGATGATAGGCCTGCACGTTGGCTTCCGCCACTTCACCCTTGAAGTTCTCGCGGATCAGCGTCTCCCAGAGCCCGTCTTCGAATTTCAGATACCGGTTCAGCAGCCCCAGCATCGCGATATTCAGCATCCGCGAGGCCGCATCCTTGGGATCCAGCATGGAGGGACGAAGGATCACCGCGTCCGGCGCCAGGAAGGGACGGCACACCGCTTCCTGATCTTCCGAGACGGCCACCAGGTAATCGGCTTCGCCCCACGGGATCATGGGACTCCAGACCTTTTTGCCGAAACGGACATCGCTGGAGACCGATCCGCCCCGCTGGCTCATGCCATGCAGTTCGCTTTTCTTTACGTCGTATCCGAGGCGGAACGCCGCTTCCGTCAGCATATCGGACGCCCGGATGATCCCCTGGCCGCCGAGCCCGGCGAACAGAACGTTGACAATATCCTTACCCATGGTCATACCTTCTTCCCGGCCCGTTTGGCCATTTTCTTCATCTGCAGAATACAGGGACGGCGCGCAATGATCACGCTGGCGTCATTGGCCGCAAGCCTCGATTCCAGCAGGGTCCGGAACGCTTCCTCGTCTCCCTGATCGATCACGTCCACATGATCGGCGCCCATGGCCCGGCAGATCTCCTCCAGCCGGATGGCCGGGGAGGGCGATCCGTCCAGATGATATCCGGTGGCTGCATGTTCCTGAAGTCCGGTCATGGCCGTGGTGGAGTTGTCCAGAATAATGACCACATGGCCCGTCTCCGGCTTGTTGTACACCATTTCCGCAATGCCGGTCAGTCCGCTGTGGAGGAACGTGCTGTCGCCGATGACACTGACCACCTTCCGGGCTTCGCTTTCCGGCAGGACCTTCCGGAGTCCCAGACCGGCTCCGATACTGGCGCCCATGCAGATGGAGCAGTCGATCGCTTCGTAGGGCGGCAGAACGCCCAGCGTGTAGCAGCCGATATCGCCGGAAACCGTCAGTCCCAGATCGTGCAGGACCTGGAAGGTCTTCCTGTGAGGACATCCCGGACAGAGCGCGGGCGGACGGCCCGGAGCGCCTGCGGGATCGGCGGAAACATCGCCCGCCAGAAGTTTTTTCACTCGGCCGGCGTTGAGTTCGCCGAACCCGAACACTTCGTCTCTGCGTTCCACGGGGATTCCGGCGGTCAGGCAGGCTTCCTCCAGGAACGTGGAGCCTTCCTCCACTGTCAGAATGCGCTTGACGCTCTTTGCGAAGGACCGGATCGCATCCATGGGGAGCGGCCAGGTCATGCTCAGCTTCAGGATCCGCGCATCGGGCGCGGCTTCCATGACGTGCTGGAACGCGGCGCCGGAGGTGATGATCCCCGTTTCCGAGGAGGCATTGCCGTACACGGCGCGGAGCGAATTTTCGTTTTCGTTGAAGTCGGCCAGATCGTGCATGGTTTTGGTCAGGCGGACCGTGGCTTTCTTGGCGAAGGCCGGAATCATGACCTTGGTGGCGACGTCACGGACGTAGTGTCCGATCCGGCGCTCTTCCGTCTTGCGGGACAGCGTCACCGGACCGCGCGAGTGGCATACCCTCGTCGTCATGCGGAAGAGGACCGGCATCTTGAACTGTTCGGAAATCTCGAAGGCGCGGATGGCCAGATCGTAGCACTCCTGGCTGTCCGAAGGTTCCAGCATGGGCAGCCGGGCAAACTTCGCGTAGTTCCGGTTGTCCTGCTCGTTCTGGCTGGATGCCATGCCCGGATCGTCCGCCGAGACGATGACCAGTCCTCCGTTCACGCCCATGTAGGTGAGGGTGAACAGCGGATCGGCGGCCACATTCAGCCCCACGTGTTTCATGGTGACGATGGCGCGTCCGCCGCCGATGGCTGCGCCCGCTCCGACTTCCAGCGCGACTTTTTCGTTGGGCGACCATTCGGCGCGTCCGCCGATGGCGGCCAGCGTTTCCAGAATTTCCGTGGAGGGCGTGCCGGGATATCCGCATCCCAGGCTGACGCCGCAGGCCCGTGCGCCATAGGCAACGGCTTCATCGCCGCTCAAAATCTTTCTTTCTTCCATGCAGCACCTGTTGAAAATGGGTTACAATGATTCCTCAATGGGAAAATGTAACATGATTTCGGCATTTTTCAATCCGCCGTACCATGTTTTTTTCGCTTCCTTACCGAAGCTCCACACCCAGTCCCTTCTCCAGTTTCCCGCGAAGCCGCTCGTGGGCCTGATTCACTTCTTCGTCCGTCAGAGTCCGGTCTGCCGCACGGAACACCAGAGAATAGGCCATGCTCTTCTTTCCGGCGCCCAGGGACTCGTCTTCGAATACGTCGAAGAGTTCCACCGACTCCAGATTGGGCACATGGGCGTTGCGGATGAAATCCAGGACTGCCTTGTTCTCCAGATCGCGGGGCGCCAGGAATGCCACATCCCGCGCCGTCACGGGGAATTGCGAAACCGGCTGATACAGGATGCTCCGTTCCGGCGCGGAAAGGAGGTTTTCCAGCTGGATCACCGCGCCGAAGACGGGCGTCTGCAGCTTGAATCCTCTGGTCAGCGCAGGGACGAATTTTCCGAAGACGCCGGCCTGCCGGCCCGCAATTTTCAGGACGGCGCAGACGCCTTTGACGAAACGCGGATCTTCCGCGGATTCGAAAGAGAAGCTCTTGACGCGGCGGAGATCCATCAGCGTTTCCAGCACGCCCTTCAGGTCGTAGAAATCCAGAACTTCTCGGCTTTCCGCCGAGAAACGCTCCGGATGACGGCGGCCCGTCATGGCAATGACCAGTTCATCGCGTTCTTCCGGGAATTTCGCCGGGTTGGCGCAGAAGACGTGTCCCAGCTCGAAGAAGGCCAGATCGCAGCAGCGGCGGGCGGCATTCCGCTTCACCGTTGCCAGCATGCCGGGCAGAAGACTGGGCCGGGGAATGGCCAGCTCCAGACTGATGGGATTGTTCAGCCTCAGAAGATCGCCCGGCTCGAAGATCCCGTCCGCCGTGGCCGACTTTTCATCGATCAGACTGCCGCAGACGATTTCATCGAGCCCGCATTTCGTCAGGTCGGCGCGAAGTCCTTCCAGCACCTTGAACGCATCCAGCCCGTAGTCCGCCGTCATGGCGCGGATGTGCACGTCCGGCAGCTTGTCCAGCCCGTAGATGCGTGCGACTTCTTCGGCCAGGTCGGCTTCGCCCATGGCGTCGTAGATCCGCCAGGAGGGTACCGTGAAGACGTTTTCCGCGGTTTCCTTGCGGAAGCCCAGCTTGCCGAGGATCCGCACGATCCGCGCATCGTCCACATCCATGCCCAGCAGGGCGCGGATCCGGTTGAAATCGGCCGTGATCTTCCGGGGCTCCGGCTTCGGCGCTTCCGCAACACAGCGGACCGTATAGTTGCCTCCGGCCAGTTCCAGGATCAGGGAAAGGGCACGGCGTCCGGCTGCCAGAACGGCTTCGCGGTCCACGCCGCGTTCGTAGCGGTAGGAGGCGTCCGTGGCCAGACCGAGCTTCCGGGAGGTGAGGCGGATGGAGTCCGGATCGAAGAAGGCGCTTTCCAGCACGACGGTCTCCGTGTCGTTCTGGATCCCGGAGTATTCGCCGCCCATGACGCCGGCAATGGCGACGGGCTTTTCTTCATCGCAGATGCACAGATTGTCCTGCGTCAGGTCATACTTTTTGCCGTCCAGCGCCACGATGCTCTCTCCGGGCCGGGCGCGGCGCACCACGATCTTTCCGCCCTTCAGATTCCGGATGTCGAACGCATGGAGCGGGACGCCGGTTTCCATCATGACATAATTCGTGATGTCCACCAGATTGCTGATGGGACGGATCCCCGCGGAAAGAAGCGCCTGCTTCATCCAGTCGGGCGATTCACCGACGCGGATCCCCTGCACGACCCGGGCCGCATAGAGGGGACAGAGATCGGGCGCTTCCACCGAAACGAGCGCAGGATCCTCCGGAACGTTGTCCATGGCTTCGGGGAGGGCGAGAGGGTTCTCGCGGATCTCCGAATCCAGCAGCGCCGCCAGATCGCGGGCCACGCCGAAATGCGAAAGCCAGTCGGGGCGGTTCGGGGTCACGGAGCAGTCGTAGACGACGTCCGGATCCAGCAGGTCGTTCATGGGGATCCCGAGTTTCGTTTCAGGCGGCAGGATCATCAGTCCGTCGTGATCGTTTCCCAGTCCGAGTTCCCGGGCGGAGCACATCATCCCGAAGGATTCCACGCCGCGGAGTTTGCCTTTCTTGATGGTGAAGGTGCCGTCGCCGTCGGGGAAGACTGTCCCGATGGTGGCCAGGGGAACGACGTTCCCCGCATCGCAGTTGGGGGCGCCGCAGACGATCTGAAGCACTTCGTCTCCCTTGTCCACCTTGCACACGGAGAGATGGTCGGAGTTCGCGTGTTTCTCGCGGGAAAGAATCTTTGCCGTGACGACGCCCTCAGGCACGGAGCCGGAGCGCTCGACGGCCTCGACTTCCAGTCCGGCCATGGTAAGTTTCGCCGCCAGTTCATCGGGGGTGAGCGGCAGATCAAGATATCGTTTCAGCCATTTGAATGAGATTTTCATGATAAGGCGGACTCCTCAGAATTGATGCAGAAAACGGATGTCGTTGTCGGAAAACAGTCTCAGATCGCCGATCCGGTGCTTGAGCATGGCCAGACGCTCCAGCCCGAACCCGAAGGCGAAGCCGCAGACTTCGCGGGGATCGTATCCCACATTTTCCAGGACCTTGGGGTTCACCATGCCCGCGCCCGCGATCTCGAGCCAGCCGGAATTCTTGCAGACGCCGCATCCTTTCCCGCCGCACATCACGCAGGAAAAATCGCATTCCACGCTGGGCTCCGTAAACGGGAAAAAGCTGGGGCGCATCCGGACCGCCACCTCGCGGCCGAAGTATTCGCCCGCAAAGGTCATCAGCGTGCTTTTCAGGTCCGCCAGGGATACGGACGTATCCACATACAACCCTTCGATCTGATGGAAATGAACGCCGTGCGTGGCGTCCGGCGTGTCGCGCCGATAGCACCGGCCGGGCGAAATGATCCGCACCGGAGGCTTCATGCCGGTCATGGTTCGGATCTGCACGGCGCTGGTCTGCGTGCGGAGGAGCCGTCCGTCCGGCATATAGAATGTATCCTGCGGATCCCGGGAAGGATGATTCAGCGGGGCATTCAGCGCATCGAAATTGTGCCAGACGTCTTCCAGTTCGGGGCCGGTCACCGCCACAAAGCCCATACGGCGGAAGATGGCGCAGCATTCCTGAATGGTTTTCGTGAGGGGATGAAGCCTTCCGGCGGCGGGGCGTCGGCCGGGCAGAGTGACATCGATGGCCTCGGCGGCCTCCGTGGCGGAGGCGTTCCGTTCCCGTGCCTCGTTCAGCGCGTTCTGGATGGCGTTTTTCGTTTCGTTGAAAGCCATCCCGGCTTCCCGTTTGGACTCCGGCGGTATCTTCGCCATGACTTCGCGGAGAGCGGTGACGGCGCCGCTGCGTCCCAAGGTACGGTTTTTCACGTCTTCGATCTCGGCATCTGTCTTTGCCGATTGAAGGGCCGCCAGCGCATCCGTCCGGATTCCGTTCAGATTCTGCAAGAGTTCTTCAAGCAACATCGCTTTTTTCTCCATGGAATTTCAAAAAGAAAAGGCGGGCTCGCCTTTCGAAAAGGCGGCCCGCACGGGGAAACAGAAATTGTACTTTTCTCTGCTCAGCAGGCCGCTTTGGCTTTTTCAACCAAAGCGGTAAACGCCGCGGCGTCGTTGACGGCGAGATCGGCCAGAACTTTGCGGTTCAGGTTGATCTCCGCCTTCTTGAGGCCGGCGATGAGCTTGCTGTACGTGAAGCCGTTCAGACGGCAGGCGGCGTTGATACGCACGGTCCAGAGACTGCGGTACTGGCGCTTTTTCTGCTTGCGGCCGCGGTATGCGTGAGCATCGGCCTGGTCGATGGCATCGTATACGGTACGGATCCGTTTGCTTCTGGCACCGTAAAACCCTTTTGCACGCTCCAATGCGCGTTTTCTGCGTTTTCTCGAAGGAACTGCGCTGGTAACTCTCATGACTTGTCTCCTGATTCAGTTCGTTGATTACACGCCGTAAGGCAGAGCCTTCTGCAGACGCTGGTTGTGGGCGGAGGGAAGCATGGCATCCTTGCGCATGTTGCGTTTCCGCTTGCTGGTCTTGCTGCTCATCAGGTGACGGCGGCCGGGTTTGCTGATCATGTACTTTCCGCTGGCAGTGCGCTTGACCCGCTTCGCAATGCACTTGCGCGTTTTCATTTTGGGCATCGTTTTATCTCCTCTGTTAAAAGATTGTACTCATACCGAGGCGGCAGATGCCAGCCTGCCTCAGCGGTTTCCCTTCGGACTGAAGGTGATACCTATGCTCTTTCCAAAAAGTTTCGGCGTCCCGTCCGGAACTCCGAACTCCTGAAGATCGTCTGTGATTTTCTTCACAAGATCGAACCCCATCTCCGTCCGGGACATCTCCCGTCCTTTGAACATGAGCGTGATCTTGAGCTTATTGCCTTCCTGAAGGAATTCAATCCCGTGTTTCAGCTTGCACTCGTAGTCATGCGTGTCGATGTGAAGCCGGAACTTGATCTCCTTGACCTTCTGCGTCGCCAAGTTCTTTTTCTTCTGGTCCTTCAGCTTTTTCTTCTGCTCGTAGCAGAGCTTCCCGAAATCCATGATCCGGCAAACCGGCGGAACACTCGTTTCCGCGACCAGAACAAGATCCAGTTTCGCTTCCTGAGCAGCAAGACAGGCGGGACCCAGTCTCATTTGACCCAGCTGTTCTCCGTTGGGACCGATTACAAGAAGGGGCTTGTCGGCGTACAGCCGGTCATTGGCTTTCAGCAGCTTGGCGATGATAAAACCTCCGCGTTACAGGGTTGGACAATAACGCCCGGAAAAACCGGACGGCCTTTACTATATCACATCAAAACTTTTTGTCAAGCTCGTCCTGCAATTTTTTCAGAAAACTTTCCAGCGTCATCTGACCCAGCTGGTCTTCCCGGCGGGAACGGACCGCAAAGGTGTTGCTTTCCATTTCCTTTTCGCCGACGACCGCCATGAAGGGGATCCGGAGAAGGCGCGCATCCTTGATCTTCGCGCCCATGCTTTCGCTCCGTTCGTCCGTATCCGCCTGGATCCCGGCCTTCTTCAGCTCGGCGCAGGCTTTGCGGCAGTATTCATGCTGCCGTTCCGTAATGGGGATGAACCGGACCTGAAGCGGCGCAAGCCACAGGGGGAAGGCGCCCGCATAGTGTTCCACCAGAATTCCGAAGAAGCGTTCCAGCGAACCGAAGAGGGCCCGGTGGACCATGTACGGCTGATGCTCGCGTCCGTCGGCGCCCACATAGGTCAGGTTGAACCGTTCGGGCAGATTGAAGTCGAACTGGATTGTGGAGGTTTGCCACTCGCGGCCGATGGCATCCTTGATTTTGAGGTCGATCTTCGGGCCGTAGAAGGCGCCTCCGCCTTCGTCCACCTGATAGTCCAGGCCGCTGGCCTTGATGGCGTTTTCCAGAGACTCCGTGGCGGTTTTCCACAGTTCGGGATCGCCCACAGCCTTCTCCTTGCCGTTCTTCTCTTTCTTCGGACGGGTCGAGAGATATGCCTGGATCTCGCTGAATCCGAAAGTCTTCCATATATAGAGACAGAAGTCCAGAACTTCCTTGATCTCGTCCATGATCTGCTCTTTCGTGCAGATGATATGCGCATCGTCCTGCGTGAATCCGCGGACGCGGAAAAGTCCGTTGAGCGCGCCGGATTCCTCATAGCGGTACACGGTACCGAGCTCAGCCCAGCGGCAGGGCAGCTCCCGGTAGGAACGGTTGCGGCTCTTGAAGATCTCGATGTGGAACGGGCAGTTCATGGGTTTGACGTAGTAGTTGGTCTCGTCGATCTCCATGGGGGCGTACATGCCGTCCTTGTAGAAATCCAGGTGTCCGCTGGTCTCCCAGAGCTGACTGCGTCCGATATGCGGCGTGTACAGCAGATCGTATCCGTGATTCAGGTGCTCGCGCCGCCAGAAGGTCTCGATGACGTTGCGGACATACGCTCCGCGGGGATGCCAGAGGACGAGGCCGGGGCCCACGGTCTGGGAGATGCTGAAGAGATCCAGTTCCCGTCCGAGTCTGCGGTGATCGCGCTTTTTCGCTTCTTCGAGGCGGTTGAGATAGGCTTTGAGCTCTTTCTTGTCGGCAAATGCGGTACCGTAGATACGCTGGAGCATGGGGTTCTTCGCGTTGCCCCGGAAATAGGAACCGGCCACATTCATCAGCTTAAATGCCCCGATGTTGGCGGTATTGGCCACGTGCGGTCCACGGCAGAGATCGATGAAGTCTCCGCACTGATAGAAGGTGATGGGGCTTCCTTCCGGGATGTCGGCCAGGCGTTCCAGCTTGTAGGTCTGGCCCCGTCCGGCAAAGAATTCCTTCGCCTCATCCCGGGTCTTTTCCGTACGGACAAAGGGGTGATGCGCCTTGACGATCTCTTCCATTTTCGCCTCGATGGCGGGAAGGTCTTCCGGCCGGATCGGCGTATCCAGATCAAAATCGTAGTAGAAGCCGTCCGCCGTAGCGGGGCCGATATCGAATTTCACGCCGGGGTAAAGTTCCTGGACGGCGGCCGCCATCACGTGTGCGGCGCTGTGCCGGATCATTTCCAAAGAATAGTCCGCCATTTTTCTTCTGCTGCTCCTTCCATCTTGTGGGCTTGAAAAGCGGGTTTGGATATCAGATATCCTTTTAAAATACACTGCGGCGTGTCAAGAGGCAAATGGAAAACGGAAAAAATTTCATATTCGCGGGAAAGGGCGCTTTTTTTCTGCGTGCGGACAGCAAAAAGGAGACGAAAATCTTCCGAAAATCGAAAAAAATCATTTTTCGGCTTGTTTTTGTCAGGAGTATGGCTATATTGACAAAAAGGACCGAATCCGCCTCTTTTCAGTGAATTTGAACGTGAAGGAGAAAGAATGAGCCTCGTTATCTGGTATACCGTCATGGGTCTCGGCATGGCCGGGTTGATCTGGGCCGCGAAAAAGAAGAAAAAAACGCTGAATGACAAAGCATATGCCACCGGCTTCTGCGTCGTGATCGTTTTCTCCTCCATCATGGTCCTGGTGAGTTTCTTCAGCGATCCGGAGCAGGAACGGGCCATAGACAACGCAAATCAGTTCGAGAAGGCCAAACTCTTCAAGATCGCCGAGTTCGTCAACAAGAAATATGCGGGCAAGGATGTCGTCATCCTCGTCCGTCAGGATATGCTTCCCTCGGAAAATTCCGATTTCGTCCGCCTTGATCCCGTGAAGACCCTGAAGAAAATGCTGAATAAGGACGTGACGGTCAAGGATACCATAATCATGGCGCCTCCCACGGAAGAGGAGGTGGCGGCGATGGGCGGCGATCCCGACATGATGCTCTCCTTCGAGATGAGCCTCAGCGCACCGTTCTACAACAAGAAATTCGCCGAATGCAGAGCGCTTGCGCCCGCCGCTATCATCGACCTGGCCGGACTGCCCATGGGCGAGACTTGCAGAGACCTCCGGATCTGGAGATGGGGCAGGAAGGATCCGCGGATCATTCTGCCGGAAGTCAACGACATCGGTCTCTGCTTCGAGCCCGTGGACCTGATGAACGGCATCCTCGACAGCGTGATCGTCGTTCGCAACGACCGCAAGTTCAACTTCATGGACGACGCGGCACCGAAGGATCTGGAAGAGGCCTTCAACATGCTGTATGTGTTCGTGACGAAGGACAATCTTGTCCAGCTGGCGAAGGAGAGAACCATCACCATCATGGAGCCACTCGACTGATCCCGCCGTTTCCCGGAAGGGAAAGTGCGGTTCTGATCCCGTTTACGGCGGCGGAAGCGCCTTGAAACACGGAAAAAAGCGGAAATCTTACAAAAAAAACGAAAAAAACTTTTTTCAGGACTTGTTTTTGTCGGGATACTGGCTATATTGAGGAAGAGCAGTATAGAGTTCGACTTCTAAGTTAACCTTAACAACAAAAAAACAAAGTAAGGAGAAAGAAATGAGTCTCACCCTCTGGTACATCGTCATGGCCGTCGGCCTGGTCGGAATGATCTGGTGTGCAAAAAGTCAAAAGAGCGTGGCGAATGCCAAGCTGTACGCGATCGTCTGCCTCGGTGTGGTCGTCCTGTCCGCCGTCATGGTTCTGGTCAGCTTCTTCAGCGATCCGGAACAGGAGCGTGCCATTGCCAACGCGAATCAGTTCGAGAAGGCGAAACTCAGCCAGATCGCCGAGTTCGTCAACAAGAACTATGCCGGCAAGGAAGTCGTTATCCTCGTCCGTCAGGACATGCTTCCCTCGGAGAACTCCGATTTCGTCCGCGTCGATCCCGTGAAAGAGCTGAAATCCATGCTCAAGGGCGTGACGGTCAAAGAGACGGTGATCATGGCTCCTCCCACGGAAGAAGAGCTGAAGGCCATGGGCGGCGATCCCGAAATGATGCCCGCGTTTGAGATGAGCCTCAGCGCTCCGTTCTACAACAAGAAGTTCGCCGAATGCCAGGCGCTTGCTCCCGCCGCCATCATCGACCTTGCCGGACTGCCCATGGGCGAGACCTGCAAGGAACTCAAGATCTGGAAGTGGAACAGCAAGAAGGATCCGAAGATCATTCTGCCGGAAGTCAACGACATCGGTCTCTGCTTCGAGCCTGCGGAACTGTCGAACGGTATTCTCGACAGCGTGATCGTTGTCCGCAACGACCGCAAGTTCAACTTCATGGACGACACGGCTCCGAAGGATCTCAAGGAAGCGTTCGACACTCTGTATGTGTTCGTGACGAAAGACAACCTGGCCCAGCTGGTGAAGGACAACGTCATCACCATCGTCAAGCCGTCGAACTGACCGTTTCAAACGGTTTTCCGAAAAGTCGAAGTCATTTGCGGGGACGCACGTCAGTTGCGTCCCCGCTTTTTGCCGGAATCTTTATTTTTCAGAAAATGATGTGTGTAAAGGTGAAGAAATCGTATGTCTGAACTGGATGATCTGAACAACTGTCTGGAAAATTTCACACCCCGGGCGAAACATGCCATGATCCTGGCCCAGAAGGAAGCGGAGCGTTTCAATCACGATTTTATCGGGACCGAACATCTTCTGCTGGGACTGATCGCTCTGGGCGAAGGTATTGCCGTAGATGTTATGAAATCCATGGGCGTCAATTTGAATGCGCTCCGCATGGAGGTCGAGCGAATCTCCGGGCCGGGCGGCGAGACCCGGCAGGAAGGACATCAGCCTTTCTCGCGCCGTCTCCGCAAGGTCATTCTGCTTTCCGCCTCGGAAGCCCGTTCCATGAATTATAATTTTATCGGGACCGAGCATCTTCTCCTGGCCATTCTCCGGGAAGGCGGAAGCGCCGCCGCCCGGGTCCTCCGGTCCATGCAGCTGGATCGGGAACGGCTTCGTCAGCAGATCCTGCGTGCGCTGGATCCCAATTACATACCGGAGACGGAGGAGAATGCGAAGTTCAAGGATCCGGACGCGAGCAATCCCGAGGGCGGCGATCCGGTACCCTTCGGCATGGGAGACGAGTCCCGGGAGGGCGAATTCAATGCGCTGACGGCCTTCGGACGCGATCTGACGGCGCTGGCGGAAAAGGGCGCGCTGGATCCCGTGATCGGACGGACGGATGAGATCGAACGCGTGATCCAGATCCTCTGCCGCCGGACAAAGAACAATCCTGTGCTGATCGGGGAGGCGGGCGTGGGCAAGACGGCCATTGTGGAAGGGCTTGCCCGTCTTATCGCTTCGGGCGAAACTCCGGAGATCCTGCGGAACCGGAAGATCTTTTCCCTGGATCTCCCGCTCATGATCGCCGGCACCAAGTACAGAGGCCAGTTCGAGGAACGGATCAAAGCCGTCATAGACGAGGTGCGTTCCTCCGGACGGGTGATCCTTTTCATCGACGAACTGCATACCATCGTGGGTGCGGGGAGCGCCGAGGGGACCATGGACGCGGCCAACATCATCAAGCCCGCACTGTCCCGCGGCGAGCTTCAGTGCATCGGTGCGACCACGCTGGACGAATACCGGAAGGGCATCGAAAAGGATGCGGCGCTGGAACGTCGTTTTCAGCCTGTCATGGTGGAGCCGCCTTCGGTCCCGGACGCGGTCAAGATCCTTCAGGGTCTCAAAGGCGCCTACGAGAAGCATCACGGCGTGGTGTATTCCGACGAAGCCATCGAGGCGGCGGTCCGTCTTTCCGACCGCTATGTGAGCGGCCGATTCCTGCCGGACAAGGCCATCGACCTGATGGACGAGGCTGGTGCGAGGGCGCGGATCCGCAGCATGCCCAAGGCGCCGGATCTCCGGGAACTGGAAAACGAGATTTCGCAGGCAGCCTCGGAAAAGGATTCGGCCATATCGGAACAGCGTTTCGAGGACGCCGCCCGTTTCCGCAACAGGGAGCGCGAACTGAAAAAGCAGCGCGAGGAGAAACTTGCGGAGTGGAAACAGACCTGCGAGAAGGAGCGGCCCGTCATTCAGGGGCCGGATATCGCACTGGTCCTCTCCCGTCTCTGCGGGGTGCCTGTCCAGCAGATGGAGTCCGGCGAATCCGCGAGGCTTCTCCGCATGGAGCAGGAGCTGGCCGGCACGGTTGTGGGGCAGACCGATGCCGTTTCCGCGGTGGCCCGTTCCCTGCGCCGTTCCCGTGCCGACCTGAAAGATCCCGCCCGGCCCATCGGATCCTTCATTTTCCTGGGACCCACGGGCGTAGGCAAGACTCTTCTGGCGAAAGCGCTGGCCGAGTTCATGTTCGGGAGCCAGGACGCGCTGATCCAGATCGACATGTCCGAATACATGGAGAAATTCAACGTGAGCCGGCTGATCGGCTCGCCGCCCGGCTATGTGGGCCACGAGGAAGGCGGAGAGCTGACTGAACGGGTGCGGCGTCATCCGTACAGCGTCGTGCTGTTCGATGAGATCGAGAAGGCCCATCCCGACGTCATGCACATGCTCCTTCAGATCCTGGAGGAGGGCAAGCTGACCGATTCCCTCGGACGCCGCATCGACTTCCGCAATACGGTGGTCATCATGACCAGCAACGTGGGAGCGGAGCAGCTGACCCGGGGCGGACAGCTCGGTTTCGCCTCGCCCGGTGTCGATTCGGAAAAGAGCCGCGAGCGTCTGCTGGATATTGCCCGGAAGAACTTCAAGCCGGAGTTCCTCAACCGCGTGGACGAGATCATCGTGTTCCGCAAGCTGGAACGTGCGGATCTGGAGAATATCGTTCGTCTGGAAATCGCAAAGCTGGCGGACCGGATGCGTGCTCAGGGGCGGACTCTCCGGGTGGATCCGGAGGTGATCGCCTTCCTGCTGGACAACGGCTGGCAGCCCGAATACGGCGCCCGTCCGCTCCGGCGTGCCATCGAACGCTGGATCGAGGATCCCCTTTCCGAAAATATCCTCAAGGGTGTTTTCAACGGCGTCTCCGGCGTTCATGCCGTGGTGGACAACAAAAAGATACTCTTTCTGCCGGACGAGGGGACTGCGGAGAAAAAGCATGGCTGATGAATGGTTCGATGTGCTGGATCCGGATACCGGGCGGGTCATCGGGCGTGCGCCCCGCGATCTCTGCCACGGGGATCCCTCGCTGGTGCATCGGGCCGTGCATGCGGCCGTGTTTCATCCGGATGGACGGCTCCTTCTTCAGAAGCGGGCTCCGACCAAGCGTGTTCAGCCGGGGAAATGGGATATTTCCGTGGGCGGACATCTGATTTCGGGGGAGGATTGGTCCGATGCTCTTCTCCGCGAAACGGAAGAGGAGCTGGGCATCGAGGTCCCGCCCTCCGCATTCCGCTTCCGGTTCGATATCCGGGAGTGGAATGCCTTCGAGTCGGAAAACATACAGGTATATTCCCTGGTGCATTCCGGTCCCTTTCGTTTCCAGAAGGAGGAGATCGTCGAAGTCCGTTTTTTCGATCTGCGCGAGCTCGCTGAACGGATCCAATGCGGGGAGGCCGAGGGTCTGACGCCTCTTCTGAAAAGAGAGATCCCGCTTCTTCTTTCCGGAGGCAGGGAATGAAGACGGCCCGGACGGATGGAGATTCGGCGGCGTTCAGTCCCTTCCGGGCGGCATCGGAGCGTTTTTTTCATGACCGGATGGCGGTCGCCGGTTTTTCGTTTATCGTTTTTCTGTTCGTTCTGGCCGTGCTGGCGCCTCTGATCACCAACGGAAAGCCGCTGCTGACCGATCTGGGCGGGACGCTGCGGAGTCCTGCACTCCGCGATTTCTTTGCGCCGGACTGTCAGGAGGCGCTGGTGGAGCGGCTTTTCAATTTTCTTCTGCCGGCCGTTTCCGTCTCTGCGATTTTTCTTTTCTTCAGCCGGGCCTGGCGGCAGCGGATCCGTTTTTCCGTGCTGGCGGTCCTGCTGGTCCTGATCGCGCTGCCCTTCATCCTCAGCCGCAGTGTATCGGATCACACGGACTGGCGCGAATGGAAGGCCCGTGAGCCCGGAGCTCTCTGCGTGTTCGCCGTTTGTCCGGCGGGACCTTATGAAACTTCCAGCGACACCTATGCGCCGCCCTCGCGGACGCACTGGTTCGGCACGGATCAGGTGGGGCGCGACGTTTTTGCCCGGATGATCTACGGGACGCGCATTTCTCTTGCGGTGGGCATTCTGGCGACGATGCTTTCCCTGTTTCTCGGGACGGCCATCGGATTGTTTTCGGGATACCGCGGAGGCAGGATCGATCTGATCGTGCAGCGTCTGGTGGAGATCGTGATCTGCTTCCCGACCTTCCTCCTGCTTCTGATCCTGATGGCCGTAATGCTGGACCGCGGATCCCGTCAGTCCATCCTGCTGGTGATCGCGGTGCTGGGCCTCACCGGATGGCCTGGATTGTGCCGCCTTGTCCGCGGCGAGGTGCTGAAGCAGCGTCAGATGGCCTATATCCGGAGCTGCGAATGTATCGGCCTGCCCGTCTGGCGGATCCTTCTGTTTCATCTTCTGCCCAATGCTGCGGGCCCGATTTTCGTTTCCTGCGCTTTCGAGGTGGCGGGCGCCATCCTGGCGGAGAACGGACTGAGCTTCCTCGGATTCGGCGTGCAGGATCCGTCGCCGAGCTGGGGCGAGCTTCTGCGGGAGGCCTTTGCCGATCCGCTGACGTACTGGAATCTCATGCTGTGGCCGGGACTGGCCATCTTCCTTACCGTTACCTCGTTCAATTTTGCGGCGGACGGGATCCGGAAGGCGGCGGGTCCGGAACGGTGAGGAAAACGTCGTGAAAATATCGTGACGTGTACTTGACTTTTTGTGCATTCGAGGCATATTTAGAAGGTAACGAGAGAAAAGGAGTTTTATGCCACGATACGGAAAAACCATTTATACGCTGATTGAGTTCGGCACGGACAAGATCTGCGTGATGTACGGGACCCGGGGAGAGTCCGGCCGTCCGGAAGTCCTTTCCTTCGCCCAGAGACCGTCGGCCGGGTCGGTGTACAAGGGGGCCATTCATGACTGCAACGCGGCCATGAAGATCCTGGCCCAGACTTTCAAGGACGCCGATCAGTCCCTCCGGTTTTCCTCCAGTGAACGGGGACCTGTTTTCTTTCTGCTGAACGGGCCCGGCATTACCGCCCGGCAGGGCGGGGGCTCGGTCATGATCGGCGGCACCGACAAGACAGTGACGCCCGATCATGTATCGGAAGCCATCGAGCGTGCGAAAAGTCTGCCGTCCTCCGCGGATCAGGTGAACTTCGGAATTTTCGACTCCTATTTCGTGATCAACGGGACGACCCGGATCAAGGATCCCATCGGAAAGCTGGCCGACCGGCTGGATGCGTTTGTGCACATCCTTTCGGTGGACCGCAAACGGATCGATCAGGTGAACGCCATGCTGCGGGAACTCGGCTTCGAACAGGGCGGCAGCGCCATGTCCGCGGCCATCGCTTCCGTTTTCAGCGTGCTCACCTACGAGGAACGGGATATGGGGGCGCTTCTGGTGGATATGGGCTCGGGCGTGACCACGTATGCGGTCGTGACCGGGGACGGCGCGCAGTTCAGCGGCGTGATCCCGGTGGGTGTCAACAATATCGCCAACGATCTTCATGTGGGACTGGATCTGCCCTTCGAGTTCTGTCTTTCCTTCCTGCGTGAATCCCGCCTGCGGAAACTGCGTGAGACCGGCGTGGGATTTCTGGAGTATTCCGACCGCGCTCACTCCCGTCTGCGCCGGATCCCGCTGGATTCGTTCGAAAAGATCATCGGCGAGCGGCTCCGGGAGACCTTCGGATTCATCCGGACGGCGGTCGAACCGGCTTTGCCCGACATCGGGACAGGCTGCGTCCTTACCGGCGGCGGCAGCATGATCGATTCTGCGTGCGACATCCTGGGCGGGATCATGGAAATGCGGGTCCGCCGGGGCGAGCCGGGCGCGCACGACGGAGCCATGACGGAATTTCAATCCGCGCCCTGCTGCTATTCCGCGCTGTTCGGAATGCTGGAATACGCGCTGATCTCGGAGTCGGAGGATTCCGGCCGGTTCGGCATCGGTCAGTCGCTGGTCGGCTTCATCGACGGCGTCTTCTCAAAATGGAAAAAGACCGCGGGAGGGCTTGGCATATGAACGGACCGGAAAAATCGTCTATGAGCAAAGTCCTGATCCTGGGCATCGGCGGAACCGGATGCGGCGTCGTCCGGCGTCTGAAAAATTCCGGCCTGGCCGAGAACTTCGACACGGCCGTGGTGGATACGGATTCTTCGGCACTGGAAGGGCATCCCGCCGACCGGTGCATTCCCGCCTCGTCCGACTGGATCCTGAAGGACGGCGTGGGCTGCGGCGGCGACGTCATCCGCGGCGAACGGGCGCTGGCCCGGGAGCGGGCCACTTTGACGGCGCTGCTGCGCGGATACGATCTGATCGTGGTGACGGCCGGTCTGGGCGGCGGCACGGCCACCGGCGGACTCCGAACCGTCGCCAGCGTGATCCGCGGACTGGGGACCCCTTCGGTCTTTCTTGTGACTCTGCCTTTCGCTTTTGAAGCGTTTTCACGCCGTCGGAATGCCGAGGCGTGCATCGATGAACTGCTTCCCCTGGCGGATATCCTTCTCACTATTCCCGACGACCTCCTCTTTTCGCGTCTTTCTCCGGACTGTTCCGCTTCCGAGGCGTTCGACCTGGCCTCCTCGGAACTGGCGGCAACGGTGGGCGGGATCGCGTCCGTGCTTCGCAGCCGGGGACTGGCCGGGGCCGATTTCGCGGTCTTCATGTCGGCTCTGCGCGGACACCGGTGCTCCTGCGGGATCGGTACGGGAACGGCGGAACCTTCGGAGGGGCTCGACCGGGCGCCTCTGGCACTGGAGCGGATGCTGGATTCGCCGTTCCTGGGCGGCCAGGAGTATTTGAAATCGTCCGACTCGGCCATTATCGTTCTGTCCGGCGGAACCGACCTCACGCTGGCGGAAATGAAGCGGACCATGGAACAGGCTGCGTCGCTGCTTCCCTCTCAGGCGGAGACCCTTCTCGGAACGGCCGTCGAGCCCGGGATCAAGGGGCAGATCCGCCTGACGGCCATCGCCATACACTATCAGGAGGAACCGGAGCCCCGGGCCGGGCGTCATGCGGCGCCGCCGCGCCGTGCTTCCCGGACGAAAGCGGAAAAGGCCCGTCCGGAAGAGAACAGCGGAAGCGGTCTCTTCGTTCAGGGAGAACTGGGCCTCACCAGTTTTTCGCGCGGCATCTTCGACCGGCTGCCTCTGGTTCGGTATCACGAAATGGATCTGGATGTCCCCACCTTCCAGCGTCGGGATCTCAACATCGACAAGGGTTCCTGATGAACGGTTCTTCCTCTCTTTTCCGTTTCCTGCTGATCCCGCTGTTCACTACGCTCTGTCTTTTCGGCGGCTCATGCAGAAAAACGCAGGAGCAATCCGAACTTCAGATCCCGGAAGCGGAACTCCCGCGCATCCTGCAGGATGTGCGGGACGGCATCGCCATCGGCCCCCGCTTTTCCGGTTCTCCGGGGGCGGAACGGACGGCGGAATGGATCCGGACCCGGATCGGCGAAACGGGCCGCAAGGCCGAGCTGGACGTTTTTACGGATCAAACGCCGCTGGGGACCGTGACATTCCGGAACGTCGTGCTCGATATTCCGGGGGAAACCGATTCCTTCATCGTGATCGGCGCCCACTACGACACCAAGTATTTCCCGCCCGACGTCTCCTTTCAGGGCGCCAACGACGGCGCTTCCGGAGTCGCCGCCCTTCTGGCCCTGATCCGCAGTCTGGACCAGGCAAAGCCGAAACTGGGGATCCGGTTCATCTTTTTCGACGGCGAGGAAGCGAGGTTCTCGTACGGACCCTCGGACGGACTTCACGGAAGCCGTCATGCCGTGGAGAGGCTCCGCGGGGCCGGCGAGCTCGCCCGCTGCCGCGCCATGATCCTTCTTGACATGGTGGGCGATCGGAATCTGTGTCTTTCTCTGCCCGCCGACACGCCGCCGTTTCTGGCTGAAACAGCCCGGACCGCGGCGCGGCGTCTTGGATTCAGATGCCTTATGATGGCATCGTCTTCCGTCATGGTGGACGATCATGTTCCGTTCCAGAAGGCCGGAATCCCCGCCATCGATCTGATCGATTTTCACTACGGCCCGGGAAACGGGTACTGGCATACGTCGGAAGACTCGCTGGATAAGATTTCGGCGGAGAGCATCCGGACCGTCTGCTGTCTCGTCCGGGAGATGATCTGTCTGCTGGAGGAAAAACGATGAATCCGTTTCTCATTTATCCGGATCTGCCCGGATCGGTGAAGTTTCGGACTCCCGATGGCATCTATTTCATAACGCCGGAAGGCCGCGACTGCGTGAATCCCCGTCTTCTGCGGAGGATCGACTCCTGTTTCGAGCGGGGCGTGCTGCTGAAGGATTCCCGTTCCACCACGGCCGCCCTGGCTGCCGTGTCCCATAAAGGGACGCCCGTTTTTCTGAAGCGCACGAACAACAAGGGCCTGATTTTTTCCCTGAAGTATCTGTTCCGGTGTTCCCGCGTGTTCCGGGCGGCCGCAGCTGCCTTCCGCCTGGAAGAGCTGGGAATCCGGACTCCGCGGGTCCTGCTGGCGGGCGAACGCCGCCGGGGACTGATCCTGAAGGCCGGATATCTGGTGACGACGACGGCTCCGGAGATCCATTCGGTGGCCTGGCTTCTCCGGGAGACCGGTGCCCCCGAGGCGGTTCTGGAATCCTTCCTCACCTATGCTGCGGAAAGCACGGCCAGACTGCATGCCGGACGGATCGAACACGGCGACCTGAAAGCGATCAATTTCTATTTTACCGGACAGTGGGGCCCGGAGACGGAATACGGAATCTGGGATCTCGACTCCGTCCGGCGTCACAGATCCGGAGTCCCGGTGGAACGGATCGAAAAGGAACTTTCCCGCGTGGTGTTTTCCACGCATCTCTCCGCCGAAAACAATCCCTGTTTCCCCAAGTCGATCTGTTCTACGGAGTACCTCGCCCATCGTCTGACGGAACTTTACATCCGGGCTGCAGGACCCGACGGCGGAAAGCCCGGGGAGGAGGCCGTCCTCCGGCATGCCGTCGCCCGCCTGGAATATCTGAAGATCCATCCCTATAAACCGTCAAAGACGGAACTCCTATGATGCGTGAATGGCACTGGATCACGGATGCGTCGGACGGGGATCCTCTCCCCGATCTCTCCCTTTTTACGGATCCCGGGGCGGGATGCACCGTCAAGCGGAATCCCTTCCGCTCCGTCCGCCGCGTAACGGCTCCGGACGGTGCCGTGTTTTTCGTGAAGCACGACGTTCCCCGTACGGCGGGACGGATCTTCAAGGAGGCGGTTCGTCCCAAGGCCCTTTCCGAATATCGTTCCGGGAAACTGCTCCGGAGCGCCGGGATCCCCTGCATTTCCTTTGTCGCGCTGGGACGGCGTTTTCCCGAGTCGGTGCTGGTTTCCCGTGAATTGAAGGGGTATGTTTCTTCGCTGGAGTTCCGGTATACCACATCCGAAGAGCCTCTCCGCCGTTTCCTGCGGGCGCTGGCGGATATGGTCCGCCGCATGCTGGAGGCAAAGATCGTTCATCCGGATTTCCATGCGGGAAACATCATGGTCCGGCGGGACGATCCCGATGTTCTCTGTCTGCTGGATCCCTTCGGCGTCCGGCGTTCCCTGCGGACGCCTTTCCGGGCGGACTGCCGGGTGTTCTGCGATTTTGCGGACCGGATCTCACCGGATGAGGCAAGAGAATTGTTTTCGATCATGGAGGCGGATCCCGTACTCTGGGAGGAACTGAAGGCCCGTGCCAGGGAACGCATCCTGCGGGAGTGGCCGAGGCGTGCGAAGCAGATCCTCGGGGGAAGGTCGAAATTCCTCCGGCTGGAGACGCTGGGAGGCAACGTTTACCGCATCCGGAATACTCCCTGGTTCACCGAACAGCCGTTTTCTTTGGAAAATACCGTGTCCGAGGAGATGGATCCAAGACAGGCGGAGAAAATCTGGCTGGACTCCTTCCGTGCCGCCATGCTGAACGAAAAACAGACACGGATCCCGTGTGCATATCGTCCGTGCGGGGAACGTTCTTTTCTTTATTACGACCGGGCGGATTCCTGAGGATCCTGAGGTCCCGTCTCCCGGCCCTCCTGCCAGACGCCCGTCCCCGTTCCGGAAAGCGAGGCGAGGAGCTCGACTCCGTGCACCCGTGCTCCGGCGCCGAGCATCATTTTTGCGAACTCGATCCCGCTGATCGAGCCGGAAAGTTCCAGTTTTTCCAGATTCAGAACCAGAGTTTCGGAGCCTGAAAGGTCTTTCGGCTTCTGCATCCGGAATCCGGTGTCGATGGAAAAAATATATTCTTCGTTTTCCAGAACGAGGGCCTTGCGGTCATCGCTGCCTCCCGCACAGATGGTGCAGTCGATCTTTACGGATTGGACGGCAAGTTTCAAATCGGCCTTGACCCGAAGGGCAGGGGCGGTATCCGGCTGAGGAGCCGCGGGGAGCACGGAGGCGAGAAAAACGGTGGAGGCTTTATCCCGCAGAAGGTTCCGGACCTCACCGAGAATGCGGTCTGCGATCATTTTTTTCGCCATGGCGGAGAGAGAGAGTTCCATAGATTCAATTTCCTGTCTGCTGCTGTGCCGGGACCTGTGCCGCAGGGGCGGTTTTTTCCGCTCCCGCCGCACGGACGGAGGGGAATGACGCTTCCGAGAGCTTCCGGAAGATATCCACGTTCTCATACGATCCGTTGAAAAGAGAAGCGCCCACGCCGAATGCCATTACAAAGGTGTCTTTCCCGTGTTTGAGCTCCGGATTCCAGCGGACCCCCGCTATGCGGTCCCGTTCGGCAAGAAGGATCTGCAGAAAAATTTCAGCGTTGAAAGATTCATTCCTCCAGAGCGCGGACAGCTTTTCGAGGACGGCGGGCGGCACATCGTCCGGACGGAGCCCCAGCGCGTCGCGGGTGATTCGGAGTGCTTCGGAGAAGGAGCCTTCGTTTTCGGGCTTCCGGTTTTCCTCCGCGAATTTTTTCAGTTCGCCGAGGATGGCGGAAAGGGGAAGTGTCTGTCTCCGGATCAGATCAACCTGATCCCTGGTAAGTTCTTTATCCGGCTGAAGGAAATCCATTTTTCCGGATTCGTGCGTCGATACCACGAGGATCAGGGTATCGGAAGGATGCTTCTTTTCGAAATCGAAAGCCTTGCCCAGCGCCTCGTTGAATTCGTCCAGCTCCGCCAGAAGCGCGGACGTGTCGCTTGTGCCGTTCTTGCCGCCGATCCCGGAGCCTTCCGCCAGAATGAAAAATCCACCTTGATCGCCGAAGATCGTCAGCACCGCCTCTACCTGCCGGGCCAGGGATACGCTGTCCTTGTCCAGCGCTCTCTCCTGTGCATTGAGCCGACCGGACGTACCGCAGAAAATTTTGCCGGACCCGTTGTAGCTGATGAGATCCCGTTCACCGTACAGCACGCTGTAACTGTGATTTTTCAGAGCCTCCAGCGCGATCTCTTCTTCCAGCGGGGAACCCGCCAGTTTTTCGCCGCCGAAGAAGTCGAGGCCGCTCAGATGCATTTCCAGCGCGATCTGGCCCGCTTTCGTGCCGTCCGCCACGTGGGCGAAGAAGGCCGCGGACGGACCCCGGTTGATGGGACCCGTGGAGAGCAGCGCCACTTTCCAGCCGGCTGCTTCCTTGGCCAGAATGGCAAAGGACTTCAGTTTTTCCTGCGCGGGACCCGCGCCCAGATATCCGTTTTTCGTTCTGACACCGCAGGCGATGGCGGTGGCCGCCGCTTCCGTGTCGCTGGGGAGACCGTCCGCGTTCCGCGTGTCGGCCCGGCCGGATCCGAACGAATCGTCCGCGGCGAGTCGATTCTTCTGTTCATCCAGTCCCTCGGGGTACCAAGCGTATCCGGAAAGGAGCGCAGCCTGACGTCCCAGCGCCAGATGCTGACCGTCCATTCCCTCCGCGAGGAAAAGGAAGACATATTTCGGCGCATCCGCAGCGCAGGCGAGAGCGGAGGAAAGAACGAAAAGAGCGGAGAAGAAAAGATGTCTCATGATAGCAGTTCGAGTCCTTCTGAATCCGGAAACCGGGGAAACGTTTTGTCATCCGGTCTATGCGGACTCTGTAAGATACTCCCTTTTTTCCGCAATGCAAGGGCAAAAGGGATACTTTTTGAGCAAAAAACGGGCGTTGTCAATTGAAAAACTAAACGCATACCCGGAAAAAGAGATTGCGCTTTCAGTCTTACAAAGAGAGGAGTGAGCGTTTCGTGTTACAAACTTCAATCGAACAGATATTTTCTGCCGCCCCGTTGGGGCTAGGTCTGTTTTTTATCCATATTCCCGGGGCTGCATCCACTGCGTGGATTTCACCCCGGGCTGTGTTCTGCCGCCCCCTTGGGGCTGATATTTCCCGAAATACTGAGCCTCTCGTATCAGGCGAGCCCCAACGGGGCGAAAGATTATAGCCAGGGG
>JAFZZR010000085.1 GCA_017615635.1 Lentisphaeria bacterium | reverse complement strand
CGTTCCCGCTTCTACTATGGAGAGTAAGATATGAGAAAACTCCTCTTCGCCTGTGCCTGTGCCGTCCTGATCCTGTGCATGTCCGGCGTGCCGCTCCGCGCTCAACTCCCGGCTGCGGAAGCCGGGGAATACCGTTACGGGCCTGCCGAACTGACGGTACAGAAGGATCTGCATGTCCGCGTTCCGGAGGCGGCGGAGTGGAAGAGTTTCACGTTCGAGATGAAATTCAAACTGGATACGGGCGTGGACAAGGCAAAGGGGAATGCCCTTTTCTGCTACGGCAAGCACAGCTGGAACCGGTGCCAGTTCGTCCTCCGGATCACGCCGGAGAAGCAGCTGGAAGCGCAGTTCCATCAGACGACGCCCAACCGGGAAGGATCGTTTACCGTTACTTCGAGCGTGCTGGATCTCGAGCCGGGGAAATGGTACACGGTCCGGACGGCCTCGCAGGATGAAGGCTCGCTGAAGATCTGGCTGAACGGAGAGCTGGTCGCCGTGAAGGAAAAGGGCTCGTGGGGATTCAACCGGCTGATCCCGGAAAAGGTGCCGCAGGGATATCCGCTTCTCGCCTTCGGACGCGATCTGGCCGAACTCCCGCACATATTCCGTCCTCTCAACGGGTCTGCGGAGATCATCCGGGTGTGGAACAGTTTCCGGGAGCCGGACCTGATTGATGAAACGGCGTCCGGCGCCGATGTCCCGCTGGTGTCGGAAGGCCGTGTCGCCCGTACGGGCCCGTTCACGGTGCTGGATCATCCCGGCGAACTGGCGGGGACCTGGGATCGTCCGGAACAGAAGTTCGTGGATGCGGCCGCGCATGCCGAGCTTGCGCTCACGGAAAAGGATCTGATCGTCCGGGTCATTGCGCCCGTGGCGCCGGGCACCGAACTGGACCTCAATCCCGAGGCGGCCTGGGGCGGCGATCTGATCGAGTTCTTCTTCCGTCCGGATCCTGCGAAGGAAGAGTACTTCCAGTACGCGGCCAATGTATCCGGGTTCGGCACTTCGCTTGCCTACTCCGCGCCGGGAACGGGCAGGAAAGATTTCAAGAGCGGAAGTCTCATCCGGAGCGAAGCCTTCCCCGACCGCTGGGAGGCGGAATTCACCATTCCCCGCGCGGAAATCGGACTGGATGGCGATATCGACGGGAAAACCGCAACGGTCAATTTCACGCGCACCGGCAAGTCCGGAGGCGGACAATCCACCTGGTCGCCCGTAGGCCGGGACTTTCATACGCTTTCCAAATTCCGGCCGGTGGTTTTCGGATCGTACGAGGCGGCGCTGCGGAAAAAGCTCTCCGCCAGCCGGGCGGAATTCAACGGGATCCGGGGCGACGAAGGAACGAGGGCGGCCATCGAGGGCGAACTGGCCGAGCTCGAAAACAGCATCGACGCCCAGCCTGTCAACGGAGACCGTTTCGTCCGCATTTCCGAGGCCATCGACCGCATGTCGGTACGCTACACCCAGCTCCGGTTTTCCGGCATGACGACGCTGCTCTGGAGTCCGGATTTCCCGTGGGGAAACGATATCACCGTATCTCCGCTTTCCCGTCCGCTGGAGAAAATCAGCCTCGCGCTTCCTCGAAACAGCTTCACTTATGTGGGGTTTGCGTTTACGAATCTGAGCGGCAAGCCGTTCCTCGGACAGCTGAAATGCTTCCCACGGAAACGATTCGAGGGAAAAAGAGTCTACAACGATTTCAATAACCACTTCCGGGGCGATTCGGATCCCGTCTACCGGAATGTCCGGTTCTTCGAGACTCTGCCCCTCGCACTCAACGGCGGGATCATTTACGATCCGCTGCTGCCGCTGCCCATGAATACGCTGCTCCGCGCGGGGGCAGGGGAGACCAAGCTGATCTGGATGCGCCTCAGCACCGAAGACGTTCCGGCCGGCAGAGAGAATTTCATGCTGGTGCTCAAGCCGTCCTATCCCGGTTTCACGCCCGCGGAGATCCCCGTGGAGCTGGAGGTGAAGGACATCGATCTCGGGAAGGTGAAGCTGGATTCCTTCCACTACACTTTCATCAACAGCACTTTCCTCGGCGGATATCCCGGCACGGATCTGGTCCGTTTTCTGGCGGAACGGGATATCAACGTGATCTACTCGGGCGGCGTTTTCGGGACGGGGAACGTGGACGTGTACCCGCAGGCCGACGAGGAAGGAAACATCCTTTCGTATGCCGGTTACGAGATGTGGGACAGGCTCATCGAGGAAAAGGTGAAGTACGGCGTGGAAAAGGAGCGGATCAAACTCCTCTGCTGGCTGGAACTGCCCGGATACGGCATGGTCAAACGGGGGAACAAGCTCAAATTCAATACGCCCGCCTGGAAAAAGGCCATGAAGAGTTTCCTCATTCATTTCACGGAGTACATGGAAAAGAAGCACGGCATCACCAAGGACCGGATCATTTTCTACACCATGGACGAGCCCGGGGGCGATATCAGCGACAAAAACAGCGGACTGTACAAGGCCTGGCTCTCCGGCAGCATCCTCAAGGAGATGGACAAAGAGTACCGCACCATGGTGAATCCAAGTCCGTACTATCTGGAGAGCAAGGACCTCTCCGCCCTGAAAAAACTGGCCGAAGTGTACGACGTGATCGAGTTGTACCGGCCCGGTCTGCAGGAACGCCATCTCAAGGCGGCAAAGGAACTTCCCTGTGAGATCTGGACCTACGGGATCTACTACAAGTCCACGCGGCCCGCGATCTTCCGGCAGGAGTACTGGCAGAGTCTGCGCGACGGCTTCAGTTCCATGATCTCCTACTGGCATCTGGAAAGCCATTCCGGAGGCGACGGATTCAATTCGGAGGACGGGATCCGCCGTCAGGTGGATTACGGAAGCACCTACATGGATCTGGATCTCGGTACGGTCGTGACCTCACGCCGGGAGGAGGCGCATCTGCTGGGCCGGGAGGATTACAAGCTGGCGGAATACTGCCGGAAACTTCTGAAGGCGAAGCCCGACGAAGCGCTGGAAAAGGAGCTGAACGACATCATCGGGCAGGGCGCCTCGTCCGACATGACGGGCATGGAGCAGTGCCGCCTCAAACTTCTGGATCTGGCGGAACGTCTGGGAAACCGCTGAAGTCCACTGCGTCCGGCGGCTTCCCCCCGATCAGTCCGGATCCTCCTGGGACGGGATTTTTGCCTGATGCTCTTTTCTCCAGCGCAGAGGTGAAAGTCCCGTTTTGTTTTTGAAAAAACGGCTGAAGCTGAACTGGGAATCATATCCGCAGATCCTGGCGATCTCGCCCACCGTCTGACGCGTGTATTCCAGCCGGTACTTCGCAATTTCCAGTTTGTTCTGCCGGAGAAAGCTGCCCAGGGATATCCCGTTCTCCTTGCGAAACTTCAAACGGAGATTGCTTTCGGACATCTTCATGTGCTCCGCGATGCTTTTGATGTTTTCCCTGCGTGTACGGCGGAATTCCGTCATATGTTCCACTTCATCCATGAGCTGTCCTTTATGCGCGGGGGACTCTTCCCGTGTCCGTCCTTTCAGCTCACGGCAGAGACGGTAGACCTCCAGTGCGCAGCTTGCGGCGTCGTGCTTCAAAAACAGCTTCAGGATCCGGGCGACTCTGCGCCAGGTTCCCATGTTCATTTCCACCGTTACATCGCGATCGGGAATGTACTCCTGCTCCTGCCCGGAGGTCAGGTCGAAGGATATCTGAAGACGTCGGCAGGATTTTTGGCCGGCTCGGATACAGTGGGCCGCATAAGGACGCTGGAAGACGGCCGTTCCCGGAAAAACGTTCAGCGTTTCCCCGTTCAGCACATACTCGATTCTGTCGAACGGGATCACGATGCAGTAGCGTCTGTGCGCATATTCCGGAGATGGAAAATTATGGCAGAAACAGAGAATGTTGTCGGGCAGTTCCAGATGTTCCGGCATTTTCAGCCCGGCGTGATAATTGCCGCCGGGCGGCAATTCGAGCCTGACGGCCTGCTTCAGCACGGAATCCTGCAGCAGCAGCAAAATCTTGTTCATGTTTTTTTCTCCCGGATGTCTGCCGTTACAGCGGTACAGTAGCCTCCGGGAGATTTTTTTCAAGTGTAGAAAGGAATTCTGTTTGAGGAAATATACCGATCGTTAATCGGAAATGATATAATTTTTATCACTATTGCTATTGCGGTTTTTCGGGAGAAGATATAGATTATGGACGCAGAATGAAAAAAACTGGTTTTCCGCAGGAGAACAGCAGAGGAGATGTTATCATGATGTCCTACAAAACCCCGGAATTCATTCATCGGTATGCGTGCAATCCGATTCTGGATGCTTCGCGCGTTCCGTTTCCTTCGGTCCAGACCTACAATGCCGGATTTACCAAATTCCAGGGGAAGTATGTCATGGTTTTCCGCAACGATTACAACCGAACGAGGGAAACCTTCAACACGGCGGAACTCCGCATCAATCTCGGATTTGCGACCAGCGAGGACGGCCTGCACTGGGAGGTCGCCCCCGAACCCTGCTGGCAGATTCATTCCGACGAGATCCGCCATGTCTACGATCCGCGTCTTACCGTGATCGACGGGCGCTGCTATCTCTGTTTCGCCATGGATACCATGCACGGCGTCCGCGGGGGCGTGGCCGTGACGGAGGATTTCAGCAAGTTCGAGATCCTGTCTCTTTCTGCACCGGACAACCGCAACATGGTGCTTTTCCCCGAAAAGATCGGCGGATACTACATGCGTCTCGAGCGGCCGATGCCCGTCTACGGACGCAGTCCCGACCGCAAGGAATCCTTCGACATCTATTCCAGCATTTCGCCGGACCTGCGGTTCTGGGGCGGAACGAAACTTCTGCTGGGCGCGGAAAACATGCCGTCCTGCAACAGCAAGATCGGGCCCGGCGCGCCGCCTGTCCGCACTCCCGCCGGATGGCTCGCGCTGACGCATCTGGTCAACAAGGTCCCCGAAGAACTGCCGGCCTGGCATCCGGATTGGCACAAGGTCTACTGTGCCGGTGCAATGCTGCTGGATCTGGAAGACCCGACCCGCATTCTCGGCATCGCCCCGACGCCCGTTCTGGTTCCGGAAGCGCCTTATGAAACCGAAGGCTTCCGCGGACATGTCGTCTTCCCCGGCGGCGCGATCCTCGAGGAGAGCGGCGAACTCAAAATCTATTACGGCGCCGCCGATACGTACGAGGCTGTGGCGACCTGCGATGTCAACGATCTCATCCGCTTCATTATGCAGAAGTAATCGGACAAGGTGGAAAACGCGCAATGACAATTCATCGGAACAGCACTTTCTTACTCCGGAAGGCCGTCAAGATGCTCATGGCGTCGGGGGGCGTTTCCTGTTCCGTCCTGCTTGCCGCGGAGGAAAGGGTTTTCCCGATTCTCGAAAATGCGCCCGTCGTCGATGGCACGGTCACGGCGTCCGAATGGCGCCGCGCAGGTGAAGCCGAGCTCAAATCGACCTCCGCGAAAGAAACGGAACGGACGCTCGTGTATTACGGCCGTGACGAGCGCGATTTCTATGCGGCATTCATCTGTTTCGATCATGACATCCAATCGCTCCGGCGGCAGCATGTTACGCCGGAGGAACGGGACAATTCGATCTGGTTGGACGATTCGGTGGAACTCCGCTTCGATCCCTGGAATGCCCCGGACAATCCGTCTTCCCAGCGGCACGTGATCATCAACGCCAACGGGATCGTTTACGATGCGGCGGGTTCGGACCGCGACCGGGATTTCCCGTGTGATGTCCAGACCGCAATTCTTGCCGACCGCTGGCAGGTGGAAATCCGGATCCCGCTGCAGGACCTCTGCGGCTATCAGCCCGGCGGCGAGGAACTCTGGCGGATCAGCTTCGCCCGCAATCTGGTCCGGATCCGCGAATCCCAGACCCTGACCGGATCCCGGGAACAAGCCTTTTCCTCTCCCGAGCATTTCATCACGTTCCGCAGCGGCCCGGAAAATCCGGATCGCCCCTTCACCGTCACCGGGATTTCCGGTAATAAACTTTGCTGGCGGAATGATTCCACCTCGGATCAGCTGCTGACCGGGACTCTGGAATCCATTCTGCTTGACGGGACGCCGACGGGACAGGCGGAAGTCAGTCTCCTTTCCGCTTCCGTTCGGAGCGGCAGTCTCGAATTGAAGCCCGGGAAAAAAGCGGCGTTCTGGCGCTTTACCGCACCCGGAGGCTATGTACTGACCTGGGAGGCTTTGAAATCCGGAAGGGACGGCGGAACTGGAACGGTCCGCTATATCGACAAGCCGCTGTATAAAGAACTCTGGAGTAAAAACGAACCGGGTCTGGCCCGGTGCGGATCCGGATTGTGGATGCACGGTTTCGACGAAAAGCATTTTCTCCCGATCGCCATGGAATTCGCGATTCCGTGGGAACAGGAAAATATGCTCCGCATCGCTTTCGAGAACAGAATGATGCCGTTCGGCGCACAGGATATGATGCATCCCGAGTGGTCCGATTTCCCCTCCATTGCCCCGCCGGAAATGAAATTCATTTTGTATCAGTATTTCCGTCCCGGCAATACGCTGAAGGACAAAGACGGCCGGTCTCTGCTTATCGATCCGGCCGCGGCGGAACAATGGAAGGCGAACTTTCTGAACATCCTCAAGCCGTACCGGGGGCGTATTTTTGCCGTAACGGTCGGGGATGAGATATCCGAAAGAACCGAGGAAACCCTTCTGAATCTGCTGAAGGATCAGCCGCTGCATCCTCTTGTCCGGCAAATGAGCGAGACGATCCGCAATACATACGGGTTCGGCAAATTCGGACCGCCTGAATCCGCGGCGGATCCGAACCCGTTCCGCTGGATCGCCATGCGGAGTTTCATTCATGCGGAGATGATCCGGTTTCACAGGGAATTCAAGGAAATTCTGAACCGGGAAATGCCGGGCGTCTTTCTGCTTTCCGATGATCCTCGCGCCGGACAGAGCAAGATCTACGATTTTGCCGATTTCACGCCGGATGTGTGCGACATCATCAACCATCAGCTTTATCGCGCGCGGCATCCGATGATCTCCGATTTCAGCTTCCTCGCAAAATATGTCTCCGACCTCAGCGCCGTCCGGGAACTCTGGCCGTTCGCCCATGTGGAAAATTATGCCGAACAGTATACCCCGCCGGAGACTCTGGAAAAACTTTCCGAGGCTGTCCGCGGCGGTGCCACCGGATTCTCCTGGTACCTGAAGGATGAACGGGGCCTGCGCACGGGGCATGACCTCGGCAGCGATTATTTCGGTGCGCCGGAACGCTGGCAGGTGGAAGCCGCCGTCAACCGGGAAATGTGTTCGATGCCGCCTTTGATCCGGCCGGAAGCCGACTGCGCACTCTTCGCCGCCACGGCCACGGCCCGCGCTCTTCCGGGAACGACCGCGTATCCGCACCGGACGCAGATGATCCACTCTCTGCTGGAGATCCCCGCCGGAGTGTTCTTCCGCTACTGCAACGAGACGACGCTGGGCCGAAAGCCCCTTGATCCGGACCGGTGCAAGGTCGTTTTTGTCGCCGATGCGCAGTTCAGTCCTCATGGGGCCTTCGAAAAACTGGAGCAGTACGCCCGAAACGGCGGCACGCTCATCGTAACCGATCCGAAGGCCTTCCTGTTTGCGCCGGACGGGGAAAAACTTCCCCGGGAACGGCTGCTCGGCATTCTCGGAACGGAACCGCGCAAGGGCGACCGGTTCTTCAAATTCGGAGAGAGTGTCCTGCCGCTGCGGAAGGCGGAAACCTGGACCCTGATTCCTGCAGACGGCTCAAGGGTTATCGCGGTTTATTCCGACGGCAAACCGGCGGCGGTGAAAACTGCCGTCGGGAAAGGGGAAGTCTGGTTTTTCGGAGCGGATTTTGCCGCTGCCGAACAGGTCTCTCTCCCCGCGTACCAGACCTGGTTCCGCGAACTGGCCGGGCAGTTGGGGTTGAAGCTCGACCGGGATATCTGGCGCTTCCGCTTTCCCGAAGACCTCATCGTTCCTCCGGAACCGGTAACCGGGAAATGTCTGACCGGAAACTTCATCTTCTTCCGGAACTTCAAGGCCGTTGTCAGCGATAACGCCGACGTGGATCCGGAGGCAAAGTATGCTTACACTCTGCCGCCGGATGCCCCTGCGGAGCCTGCGGAAGTCTTGTTCGGAAAAGGAAAGCTCACCGACCGGATCCGAGCTTACAAGGCGGGGAACGTCGACGGCAAAAAAGCGACTTTGGCGGACCGCCTTGTCGGCTGGAGCTCCACGGACGGCTTCGACCTTACCTTCGATATGGCCGAACCGGCCGTGATTTCCCAGGTCAAACTGTTCTATCAGGGCACCATGCGGGATATAACGGTCTCCGTTTCCGGGGATGGAAAGTCCTTCCGCCCGGCCGGAACGTTTTCCACCTCTTCCGCGGAACGGATCAGCCTCGCGGTGGCCGAAAAAGTGCTGACTCTTCCGGAGCCGCAGACGGCCCGGTATCTCCGGCTGACTTTCGCACCGGCATCCTCCGCGGAACCGATCCGGACCACTTTGAACAAGGGGTATTACACCATAAAGGAATTGAAGCTGATTTCCGCTCTTCCTCTGAAGAAAGCGAATCTCATGCTCTATGAAATCGAACTTTGGAATAAGGAACCGTAAACAAAACAGAAATGAAAGGATACCGTACCGATGAGAATGCGTAACTGTTTTACACTGATCGAACTCCTTGTGGTCATTGCCATCATCGCGATCCTTGCGGGAATGCTTCTGCCTGCACTGGGATCGGTCAAGCAGAAAGCTCAAAGTACAAACTGCTCGTCAAGGGTGAGACAGTGGACCGCCGGAATGCTGATGTATGCCGACGATTATAATGACTGGTTTCCGCCGGGAGAAATCAACGGTCTCAAATCAAAACTTTCCGGAGATACGAAGACGGCCTGGTGGGAAATCATGAGCAAGCCTTACCTGAACATCGAGCCGAAGGAAATGTTTGATGTTCCGGTGGGGTCCAACGGCAACAATCTGCTCTACTGTCCGCTTACCGTCAAGCCGAGCAATTACTCGACATATTCCAGCTATGTCTACAATCACTCGTTCGTGCAGAACTCCCTCCGGGTCGTCAAAAAGCCCAGCAGTACCCTGCATTTTATTGAACATGGAGACCGGAGCGGGAGGATCTACGGCGGCGTCCATCAGGGGAACGTACGTGTTTTCTACCAGGGACGCCATCTGACCCGCGGCAACAGTTACGAAGTCGTTGCGTACGGACACAGCAAAGGAACGAATCTTTCCATGATCGACGGCCATGTGGAATGGCGGAAGGAACCGGCATGGACCCAGGCCATCGAAGCGGCCGGTGTTGTTGCCAACGACACTACGACAGGGGTGCTGTACTGACCGGCCCGGAGACCTCGGAAAAATCGGAAACGTTTATTCCTGCTTTTATCCGGTCCGGCTCTTGAAAACGGGGATTTCTGTTGTAAAGTAAAGGATGCAGAAAACGGTTCGGAGACCCTGGAATCGGCGGGCGGTGTCTTCGGATTCCGGAAAAAACATCCGCCCGCACGATCAGATCAGGAGTGTAAGGATCATGGATGAGAAACTGTTCCATCCGACAGCGAAACCGTTTCCGGCGGCAGACTTGCCGGAAGTGATAATCGAGGCGGAACCGGAGTTTGCGGAATTTTATCAGCTGGCCTGGAAACAGGCGTGGGATCATGTATACGAAACGGATTCGCTGCCGTTTTCGCCTTATCTGTCGGAAGGGTGCGGCGTCAACCGGATCTGGATCTGGGACAGCTGCTTCATGGGCATGTTCTGCCGGTACGCGCTGAACTCCTTCCCCGGCCGCGCCACGCTGGACAATCTGTATGCGCTTCTGTATGATACGGACGTGCCGATCCGCATCCATCATCGGGACAATCCGCCGCTTTTCGCCTGGATCGAATGGATGTACTATCAGATGGACTCCGACAAGGCGAGGCTGGCGGAAGTGCTGCCGAAGCTCGTGAAGTATTACGATTTCCTGGAAACCGTGGATCCCGCGGCCCTTGTGAATGATCCGATCCCGCAGATCGCCTGGAAGCGGGAAGCGGGCGGCTACTGCTGGGCCGGATGTCCCTCCGGCATGGACAACACGCCCCGCGGCCGCGACGTCTACGAGTCCATCTGGTGGGTGGACGCCCTGGCGCAGCAGGCTCTTTCCGCCGTGTACATCGGGAAAATTGCCGGCGTCCTCGGGAAAGACGATATCGTGCGGCGTTTCCAGTCCGAATTCGAGGCAAAGAAAGAACTGCTGAAATCCTACTGGGACGAGGAGACCGGCGCCTTTCTGGATCTCTACCGGGACGGCCGCGGATTCTGCCGCGTGCTGACGCCCGCATCGCTCTGGCCCGTCTTCGCCGACTGCGCGACGCCCGAACAGCGCAAGAAAATGTTCGCGCTGCTGGACGATCCGGAAAAACTGGGCGGCGTCATTCCGTTCCCCAGTGTCTCGCGGGACGATCCCGATTTCGTGCCGACCGGTGCCTATTGGCGCGGGGCGGTCTGGCTTCCCGTGGCGTACATGGGGATCAAGGCCGTGGAGCAGTACGGGGAATACGAACATGCCGCACAACTCTCCCTGAAACTGCTCCGGTTCATGGCCCGGACCTGGAAGGAATACGAGCCCCACACCATCTGGGAATGCTATTCGCCCACGGAGACGAAACCTGCGACCAACAAGCAGAACAAGGTGGTCCGGAAAGATTTCTGCGGGTGGTCCGCCCTGGCTCCCATCTCGCTCCTCATCGAAAACATCATCGGGATCGACGGCTTCGATTCCGCCGCGCGGACTCTGCGGTGGGAGCCGGGCATTTCCGAAGGCCGTCTGGGTGTCCGCAACCTGAACTTCGGAAACGGCCGGGTCGATCTGGTCCGCGAAGACGGAAAGATCCGGATCCGCGGCGATTTCCCGCTGACCGTCATGTACAAGGGCCGCAAGCTGGAGTGCAAGGCCGGAGAAAACGAATTTTCCGCCTGAACCCGGCAAGGATGAGATGAGAATCATGAAAAAACACATATATTTTGTCAATGCGCATCCGGACGACCTTATCGGATCCGCCGGACTGGCTTCCATCCTGGCGGAACGGCCGGAATATCAGATCCATGTTGTGGATTTCACCCGGGGCGAGCGCGGCCTCGGCAACCGTGTCACCATGGAAGAGTGCGGCGCTATGCGCACAAAAGAGGAATTCGCCGCCTGCGCCTTGCTGGGCGTGGAACCCGTGTTTCTGGGCGAGATCGACGGCGAATCCTGTGCCCCGAAAGAGACCTGCGAACGGCTTGCGGATCTTTTCCGGAAGGAGCCGCCCGCTGCAGTCGTTACCCACTGGCCGGTCGACCGGCATATCGATCACGTCATGTGCGGCGCGGCGGCGCTCAATGCGCTCCGCTTTGCCGGAATGAAGCCGGAGGTGTATTTCTTCCACGAGACCCATCAGACGGTCGCCATGCCGTTCATGCATTACGTCGGTTTCGGACAGCGGATCATGGACCGGAAGGTTCAGCTTTGCCGCGCCTATGTCTGCCAGCACGGGGAGGCCATGGCGGAACGCAAGACCTGCGAGGCCCGTTTCATGGGCTGGAAGGCCGGGGCTCCCTATGCCGAGGGATTCGGGTCCTATCGCGCTCCGCTTTCCGGAGGCCACTCGATCTTCGACGATCTGCCGCCCGTGACGGAGTAAGATCCCGTATTTACTGCTTTTTCTCCATCTGCGCCAGAACGTCGTACAGAAAGTTCATGAGCAGAAAATCGCAGCTGAACAGCGTGCCTGTATGCGTGTGCCCCGACAGGGCATAGTACCGCACAAAGGGATGCCCGACGGCACGCAGGCTGGCCGCCATGAACGCATTTTCTTCGGGACGGGCAGGAAGATCCAGTCCGCTCTCCCCGGAGATCATGAGGATGGGGGGCAGGTCCGGGGCCAGATGGGCCATCGGCGCATACTCGTCGATCAGGGGCTGGAATCTGTTTTTCTTCCATCCCAGATCTGCCTTGATCTGAAAATGGGTGGTCATCTGGCCGGAGATCAGGGCGAGTCCCGCGATATCGCGGTAGTGGAGTCCGTACTTCTTCAGAAAAACAGGATTCATGACCGTGATGGCCGCCAGATAGGCGCCGGCCGACATGCCCCCGACGAAGATCCGGCTCCGGTCGATGGAATGCTCCTCCGCGTGCTGGAAGCACCAGGCAATGACCTGTGCAGCGTCTTCGAGCGGAGCCAGGGCGTGCGGCGCCTGTCCGGAAAGACGGTAACGGGCCTCGATCACGGCGAATTCGCCGTCGTACACACTGTCGGGGATCTCCCGGTTGTTTCCCGTCATTCCGCCGCCGTGGAAGAAGAGGAGCAGCGGAACGTTTTTCCGGTCCCGGGGCAAAGAGAGATAGAGCGTCTGCTCCGGATCGTCGGTGCCGGCATAGGAAATGTGTTGGAACGGGGCATATTTTCCCGCGTTCAGCGGGGCGAAGTCATCCCAGGTTTTCGTTTTCATGATCGCACTCTTCCTTGTTGGATTTTGAATGTAACAATAGCACTTGATCCGGTAAAATGCAATGTAATCGAAAAAAAAACTGCCGCAAAAAATAGAAAAGACGAGGCCGCTTCAATCGTCTTGAAACCGGCTTCTCAAAACGCTTGAAAAAACATTCGCCATGCGGTATATTCCGGAGAACTTTGTCGATTTCAGGAAAGGATCAAAATGGAGAATCTGGTTTTACGTCCGGAACGGCCCTCCGAATATCGGAAGATGGAGGAGATCGTACGCGATTCGTTTTGGGACAAATATTGTCCGGGCTGCAGCGAGCATCTGGTCGTTCACAATATGCGGAACTCCGATACGATCATCCCGGAACTCTGCCTCGCCGCGGAGGAAAACGGCGTATTGGCGGGCGGGATCTGGTATGCAAAGGCTTCGATCCGCCGCGGGGAAAGCGAATATCCGGTCCTGACCATGGGGCCGGTCTGCGTGAAACCCGAACGGCAGGCGAATGGGATCGGCGCGGCTCTGATCCGGAAAACTCTTTCCCTCGCCGCGGGGAAATATCCCGCGGTGATCATCTACGGAAACCCGGCGTATTACGCCCGTTTCGGATTCCGTCCCGCCTCGGATTTCGGAATCACGGATCCCGAAGGCAATCCCTGTCCCGCGATCCTGATCTGCACGATGTCGGATAACATCCCCTCCGGCGCTTTCGACGAAGGCTCCGTGTACCATGTGACGCCGGACCAGGTGAAATCGTTCGATGAAACGTTTCCGCCGCGCCGGAAGCATTACCGATCCGGACAGCTGTTTTTCGCTCCGCCGACGCCTCCGCCGGAGGACCCTTTGCTTTACGCCTCATGGGATCTTCATCGGCAGGCCGAAAAGGTTTTGAGAGACTCCGGCGTGCTGGAGGCGTGGGAAAGCATCGGCGGCAAAATCCGCGGCGTCGGTTCGTTCCGCAGCGGTCTCATGATGAAGCACAGGGATATCGATCTGCATATCTACACGGATCATCTGGAGGCGGCCCGGTCTCTGGATGCCTTGCGCTCCGTCATCGCTTCCGGAAATACGGTCGGCTTCTCGTATGTCAACGGCGCGCAGACGGACGAGCATTGCCTGGAATGGCATCTGCGGCTGAAGGACGAACCCGGAAACGAGTGGAAGATCGACATGATCCAGATCCTGGCCGGTACCCGGTACGACGGCGTTATGGAAGACGTCGCCGAAGCCGTCCGGGCAGCCGCTGCCGATCCGGAAATTCGGAAACGGATTCTTTCCCTGAAAAACGAATGCCCGGATGACCTGAATATCTGCGGAATCGAGTTTTACAAGGCGGTCATTGCCGACGGCGTGACATCCTGGCGGCAATTCCTGGCATGGCGCAAAAACAATCCTCCGGAAAGCCTTATGAACTGGAAGCCGGAGTAAGGAACCCGATTCGAACTGTCCTGATTACCGGCATTTCTCCGGGGATACATGACAAAATACGGAGAAAATTCACCCCCTCCAAAAAACGCATTCTCCACATCCTTCGGGGACACGGGGATTTTATCGGAACATTTTTTATTCTCTCAAGAGGTTTTTGATTACTCACCGTATTCCTTTTCTGCCAGATATTCTTCCCAGATTTGATCTTCTCCGATCTTTTGCTCCATTTCCGGAGTTTTCAGCTGCGGATGTTTGGAAAGCAAATAACTTATATGTCGGCCTTCCCATTGTGAGAAATCGCAATGAATTGCGAATTGCGGCTGGCGGTACAACAGATAGGGCCAATATGGCGATGGACACCCGTCTATTTGCGCCCAGTCAATATATTTCTCCAAATTCGGCTGCTTGGCAAGAATGCGCAACCAATCATTGATCGATAATTTTTTGCGCACCGCATCCATGTCGAGGTATTTGTCCGCATCCGGAACATCTGTCAGCAACTTTCTCCATTCGGAAGTGCTCAGAAACACACAAAGATCGCACCACTGTCCTCCGGGAAACTGCCGGGCAAAGATCTCCGGTGCGAGCAGTGCGAGTTTGACCAGCTCCAAACGGCTTACCGATTCCCAGCAGCAGTATTTCTCGAACTTCGGCTGCGCAGCAAGCAGTTGTCCCCATGGAAGACTGCTCCAGCGCCGCAGATCATCCCACCAATCATCCGGTGGTGCCAGTTGCGGCTGTTTCATGAGCAGCAGAAACCATGCATCCGGGTCCCCATACTGGCGCAAGTTTTTAAGCTCGTAGCCCGGATAACCTGCCAATTCCGGGTGAGACTGCAGTTCTTCCAGTTTTTCACGTGCTTCGATTCTTTTCAGCCACTCGCTGACCGGTTTTTCCGCAGGTTTGCGCTGCCGTCTTTTTCGTTTGTCAGAGTCAGTTTTTTTCATAATGAAAATCTCCACATGCCTATTCTTTTTTACACAATCATCCGCCCTAATATACACAGCAAACCGGCATATTTCAACAAGGAATCCTTCATCAAGGGCAGGAATGCTGCACTCATCCGATTACGGAGGGGACAGATGGGAGCTGCACCATCCGCACTCGCGAAGCGAGAAAACTTCACGAGAGAAGCGTAAGCAAAACGTCTTCACAAGCGACCCCAAGGGAGCGACTTCACAAGCAAGGCTGCACTGGGACTTTGGTGAAGAGCAGCTGTCGCCGCGCGAAGATGTGAAGTTGAGCCTGACTGCTCAGTGAAGTGAAGCCTTGCTGCTTCGTGTTTTTTTGCCGTCAGGGCAAAAAAATGGTGGTGCATTTTTTAGCAAATCCGAACCATTCTCTGTTTGTGTAACTCACTGACTATCAATAGTTCACAAAGGACACGCAAAATCAAATGGAGAATTTTATCATCCCCGGACTCTCTTCTCTGTTTCTCCAGGGACACATCAATTCAAAAGGATACAGCCTTTCCAAATTTTTTGAAAGATCCTTTTACCGACCTGTCGACAATCTGG
>JAFZZR010000005.1 GCA_017615635.1 Lentisphaeria bacterium | reverse complement strand
GGACGGCTTCATGAAGCAGCTTCAAACGCTCTTTGCCGATATTCCGTATGATATGCGTGGCAAGAAAGAGCATGATTACCAGACGGTCATCTACGTGATCTTTATGATGCTGCATATCTTTATCGAAGGGGAACACCGGACAGGGGAAGGTCGGATCGACCTCATGCTCAGCGCGGGCGAATGGATCTACGTGATCGAGTTGAAACTGAACAAGACGGCTCAAAACGCAATGGAGCAGATCCATGATAAGAACTACGCCCTGAAATTCCGGAATCGAGGCAAACGCATTATGCTTATCGGTGCCAATCTGGATTCCGACAAGGGCCAGATCACCGACTGGATCAAGGAAGAGTATTGCGGCTGACAACTACGCAGAGACGCAGACAAACGAAGCGCATCGCCTCGACTTTTTGCGGGGAAAACCTGCCGACTTTTTTCAGAATTGTTTAACCGGTCATTAGCCAAATCTATAATCTATTTTCAGCAGAAAATCTTCCGATTCCGATAATCCTTAGGGGGAATGCCATACCGTTTGGAAAAAAGTCGGCTGAATATAAACTGATTGGCAAAACCGCAGGTTTCGGCGATCTGAGCACAGGATTCATCGGTTTTACGCAGCATGGTTTCGGCTGCGGAAAGACGCAGATTAAGCAAATATTGTCCTGGCGAAGAGCCAAACACACGGCGAAATTTTTTTTCGAAAGACGAACGTGAACAATGACAGCAATCTGCCAGTTCATCCAATGACAGTTTTTCAAATTCATGTTCGTGGATCATCTGCACTGCGCTTTCGAGTTCACGAAAACCATCAACCGCCATCAACAACGTTTCCTTCGGTTCGGAAACCGAGAGAATTTCTTTCAGCAGCAGAAATGCCGCTCCCTGCTCTTCCAGCTGATCGGTCAGGCTGCCGGAATGACGTTCGGAAAGCACTTGGAAATCATCGCCGGAAAGGATAGTGCGGCTGCCGCGGTTCAACGTGGAGATGAGTCTGCGGCAACGGGATGCTGCGGGTCCCCGAATGAACGGCGGTACTTTGAAAAAATTCAGCAGCGGAAGTCCGGGTTCCAGCCGAATCTGAAAATGTGCCCAGATGCTGCGGTGTCCTTCATCATCGTGGAAAAGCCAGCGGCGGCAGCCTTCCGGAAAAATCAGGCAGTCTCCACTTTCAACATAATGAATTTTCCCGTCGATCCGGATATGCTCTCCGGAAAAAGGAATCTTGCGGTACGGCAGGAGACAACTGACGGCGGTATACGGCATCGGTGCCGACGAATTGAAAAATGGGGGCAGGACAAGCGTATCTGCCCCGGTAACCCAGTGGATCCGAATCCTCGACAGAAGTGCTGACTTTACGCAATCAGATATATTATTTCCGCAATTAGACATGGTAAAGAATCCGTCCCGTACTATAATATAGCAACAGAATGATTTTTTGCAAATTGTAAAAGACAAAAGGATTAAAAATATCATGATGGAACAACCCTGGAAAGGATCGATGGAACCTTTCCGCATCCTCGGGAACACGTGGTTTGTGGGAACAGGTCCGGCTTCCACCCATATTATTGACAGCGGGGATGGTCTGATCATGCTCGACAGCGGTTATCAGGAAAGCCTTTATCTGGTAATCGATTCCATGTGCCGCTGCGGGCTGAACCCGAAAGATCTGCGCTATATTATCCATTCCCACGGGCATATCGATCATGCGGCCGCCACCCGGGCACTGGTGGAATTGACCGGAGCTGAAACCTTTATCGGTGCGCGTGATCTGCGGCTGGTCAACGGCGAGAGACCGGAGCTTACCTGGGCGCCCGAATACAATATGGCTTTCCCCGCATCATTTGAACCGGATCATCTGATCCACGACGGAGATCGGATCGAACTGGGCAATGTGGTGATTGACTGCGTTGAAACCCCCGGACACACGCCGGGCGTCATCTCGTTCTTCTGGAATGTGGAAGATCAGGGTAAGATTTACCGAGCCGGAACATTCGGCGGCGCGGGTATAAACTCCATGCAGTCGGAGTACGTCCGGAAATATCATCTGGAGGAGGAGGACTGGCGAGGCGATTTCAAACGGAGCATACGGCGGATGAGGCAGGAGAAAGTGGATCTGTTTATCGGCAACCACGCCGGGCAGAACAACACGCTGGAGCGCTACAAGCGCCTCGTCGAGGGCGATCCTCTGGCTTTCGTCGATCCGGATGCCTGGTCCCGCTTTCTGGACGGATGCGAATCCGCCATCAATAACCTTGAAACCAAAGACCCGATAATCAGGAAGTGAAAACGGGAAATTTTTCGGACAGGAGTGATATGAAGGACAAAATCAGATTCGGAGTCATCGGGGCCGGCGGAATCGCTGACAGACGCACCATCCCCGGCATGAAACTCGCCCGCAACGCGGAACTTACTGCCGTGATGGAATTGAATCCGGATATCGCGGAACAACTGCGTGTCAAACACGAGGCGAAACGTGCTTACAGTGATGCTGCTGCGCTGCTTGCCGATCCGGAAGTGGATGCAGTCTATATTGCATCGCCGGTCGTAACCCACGCCGGACTGACCCGTCAGGCTGCCGAGGCGGGAAAGCATATCCTGCTGGAAAAACCGATCGCGATGACCTGCAGCGAGGGAAAAGAGCTGCTGGATTTCTGTGCGTCGCGCGGCGTGCAGGCGGCCGCCGGATTCATGATGCGGTTCGGGACCCAGATCATGAATATGAAGCGGGCCATAGCCGAGGGGCGTATCGGAAAGGTCGTTTCCGGATATTCGCAGTTCACGCTCTGGCTTCCGGAACAGGAAGGCAACTGGCGACAGATTCGGGCAAAGTCCGGCGGAGGACCGCTGATGGATATGGGGGTGCATTGCATCGACCTGATCGAATATGTCACCGGCATGCGCATCCGCCGAGTCGGCGGATTCAACAAAACCATCTCGTTCCGCTATGACGTCGAAGACACCAGCACGATCATGCTGGAATTGGAGAACGGCGCACAATGTGTCGTGCAGACCAATTTCAATATTCCGGACGAGGTCGCCAAGTGGCGGCTGGAATTCTTCGGGATGCAGGGCCGTCTGCTCGGAGAAAATATCATCGGGCAGAACGACGGCGGAACGCTCAACGCGATTTTCCTGGAGGGCAATCGTGAATATGATCCGCAGCAGGACCATGCGGATCTTCAGGGCGAGATGCTCGGCGGGAAATTCGGGAACATGTATACGAGGGAAATCGAAAGTTTCGCAGCCTCGCTGCTCGACGGCACGCCGCTTGAAGTCCCCGCCAGTGATGCACTCCATGTCCAGCACGTGATCGAACTCGCCTACCGCAGTTCGCAGGAGAACCGGATCTTCGAAGTGGACGATCTGTAAAAAACTCGGAAATCAAGACAGAACAAATTACCTGAAGGAAACAGAGAAAATGAAAATTACATTTGAAGAACTTCATAAATTATGCCGCAGTCTGATGGAACGGGCCGATGTCCCGGAAGACGCGGCAAAACATGTCGCCGATGTACTGACCACCGCTGATGCACGGAACATCCATTCACACGGTGTGATGCGTCTGGCCTTCTATATCGAATGTATCCAAAGCGGCGGGATTCGCCCGCAGTCGGAACTGAAAATTCTGGATGAAGGACCGGCGTTCCTTCGGGTCAGCGCCAATGGCGGGCTGGGCATTCCCGCATCCTGCGAGACCGTGGAACGCCTGATTGCCAAAGGAACCGGGATGCCGCTTGCCGCAGCATCGGTCAACCACAGCGACCATTACGGCCCCGCCGGATATTATGCCATGAAATGTGCGGAAGCCGGATTGATCGGTTTTTCAATGAGCAACACGTGTCCGCTGATCGCCGTTACGGGCGCAGCCGCGGCGGGGATCGGCAACAATCCCTTTGCCTATGCCGCGCCGGCGGGGAAGTACCGCGCGGTTCTGTTCGATGTATGCATGAGCGTCGTTGCCAACGGCAAGCTCCGGCTGGCGGCGGCGGACAATCATCCCATTCCGGAAGGCTGGATTTTGGACAAGCACGGCAATCCCACCACCGATCCGCAGACGATCTACGACGGCGCTATCATGCTTCCGTTCGGCGGTCATAAAGGGTACGGTCTGGCGTTGATGGTGGAAATTCTTTCCGGGGTACTGGCTAATGCGGGAATGCTTTCCGGGGTCCATTCCTGGAACACCATCCCCGGGCAGGATGCCGATACCGGACATTTCTTCATGACCATCAATCCGGCGTTCTTCGGCGGACTGGAAAACTTCACGGCCAGAATGGAAAAAGTCATTTCCGAACTGACTTCCGCTCCGCGGGCCAAAGGAGTGGACAAGATTTATTATCCGGGCGAACTGGAATTCCTCTCCGAACAGCGTGCCATGAAAGACGGCATCGATCTGCCGGATATCTCCTCCGCTGAACTCGAACGGGCGGAAAAACTGCTGAAACAGGGAAAATGAATATGAAACTGAATCATCTGGAGGATTTCAAGTCGAAAATCTCTGCAGGGAAAATCTGTCAGGGACTGGTCGTCCAGCTTGCCGATCCGGTGGTCGGCGAACTGGCCGGCGAGGCAGGATTCGATTTCACCTGGATCGACGCGGAGCACTGTCCGCATACGCTGCAGACCATCCAGAATTTGGTGTTGGCCCAGCGCGGTACAGGTTGTGCGCCGTTCGTACGCGCCGCCTGGAACGAGTGGGGAATCATCAAGCCTATCCTCGACCTTGCACCCGCTGGTATCATCATCCCGATGATCCGCTCGCGCGAAGACGCCGAAGAAGCCGTGGCAAACTGCAAATATCCGCCGGCCGGAAACCGCGGATTCGGCGCGCGGCGCGGTGCGGGATACGGTCGCGTACCTCTGCCGGATTACATTAACTCGTCCGCATCGGATCCGATGGTTATCATCCAGATCGAACATGTCGATGCGGTAAATCATCTGGAGGAAATTTTGAAAGTTCCCGGGATCGACAGCATCTGCATCGGTCCGATGGACCTTTCCGGTTCGATGGGGCTGCTTGGCCAAACCTCCCATCCGGAGGTGATGAAGACGATGGATTATATCGCGGAGAAAACCCATGCTGCCGGACTGATGCTGGGCACGGCCAGCGGAGCGCCCATGTCCGAATGGCGTGCACGGGGCATCAACTGGATCGCCCGTTTCAGCGACTGCGATGCGATTGCCAGTTTCAGCCGGGAAATGCTCGCGGAGAAGGAATAAAAAATGTCAGTTTTTGTCGCTCATGAAGAAAAAGTGATCCCTCGGGAGATACTTGAACGGATCCGCAACTGAACTTTCAAAAGGAGTCATCATGTCTGTACAAAATGAACTGGCCAAGCCGTTTTTCATCTCTATCATCCCCCATTTCGACTCTCGGGAAGTTTATCTGGCCGACCTGATCCGCAACCGGTATCAAACGACCGGAATCGAATATTACGCCATGAGATATCCCCTGCATCCGCAGGGCAACGACCTCTATGACAAAGTCAGGATCCAGAAAGAATTTTTCCGCAAGCTCAAAGACCTGCTGAAAGGCGAACCGGAGATCAAACTCGGCATCCTCTTCCAGACCACACTCGGACACGGCGGCTACTGGAACCTCACACCGGAATGCGCAATTGAAGCCGACCGGATCGTCAAAGCCGACGGCACCGTAACGCATCGCTGCTGTCCGTTGGACAGCCGTTTTCTTGATTACATCCGTTTCTGCGTCGGTACGTTGTGCGAAGAACATCCCGACTTTACGCTCGGCGATGACGACATGCGCATGTTCGACGACACCTGCTACTGCGAAAAACACGTCAAGCTCATTTCTGAAATGACCGGGATCAAGTTTACCCGCGAAACGCTCGCTGACACAGTCAGAGACGCCGGCCCGCACGATCCGGTCGCAAAAGCCTTCGAACAGGCACAGATCGAGGCTATGCGCCGGCTCTGCAAGGCCGTCCGGCAGGCCATCGATTCCGTCGATCCCTCCATCCGCTGCGGCTGCTGCACCGTCGGCAATCGTTATGACTATGCGGAGATCGAAAGCCGCGAACTGGCCGGCAACACCGCGCCGTTCCTCCGGATCGGCAACGCCACCTATCTGGAAGCCGCACTCCGGGATTCCATCTGGAACGATGTATATACCGGTTTCGAGGCGACAGTAATGAAGGGAAAAGGCATCCAGCTGCTGGATGAATCCGATACCACTCCGCACAACCGTTTCAGCAAAAGCGCCCGCACCATGCATGCCCATATCACCGCCGGACTGCTCCGCGGTCTGGACGGCGGCAAACTGTGGCTCGACCAATCGGCTCATCCCCTGCGCGAGATCTCCCGTCCCTACGAAAAAATACTGGCTGAGCATCAGAATTTCTATCGTCAGGTCATTGCCATCTCGCATTCCTGGCAGCCGGAAGGCTGCGTGATCAACGTGCCGCCGCTGGAACAGAATCCCTATCCCGTCAAGGGGACCTCTTTCCCTGACCAATGCAACTGGGTCTACTCCTGTTTCGGACGGGTGGGGATTCCCGTCTGCTACGACGACATGCAGCGCAGCGGCATCCATCTGCTCAGCGGCGACCAGGTCGACTGGTATTCCGACAAAGACCTTCGTTTCCTTTTGGCGGAAAGTGCCTTGATCGACGGACCCTCCGCGGTGAAACTGACCGAACGCGGTTTTGCCGAATTCATCGGCGTCAAGGCAGACCATCAGCCGGTGCGTGGCAGTCGGGAAGATTCCTGCTGTATGGATCTCAGCGTCAGTTTCCTGGCGGGCAACGGCACGCCGTTCCTCACAGCCTTACCCGGCGCCGAGATTCTGAGTGAAGTTTATCTTTCCCAGTACAGCGGTTCCCCCACCGAAAAGATCATGCCCGGAAGCACCTTCTTCATCAACAGATCCGGCGGCAAAGTCATTGTCACGGCAATGAACCTGCAGAAATGGCATCAGATGCATGTGGCGAATCCCGGACGGAAACTCCTGTATCTTTCCTGGCTGGAGAAACTCGGTGGCCTGCCGGGTTATATTCCCGAAATGCAGGATGTACGGATCGTCTGCGGCACGCTGCCGGACGGGGACCTGGTCTGTGCCCTGTTCGATTCCTCCTACGATCCGCTTCCAGTCCGCATCACGCTGCAGAAAAAACCGCGGCGGCTTTTCCGGCTGACCCCGGCGGGAACGTTTGAAGAAGGCAATTTCTCCATGTCCGAAAACACGCTGAAAACGCAATGGACACTCCAGCCGGGCGAAGTCGGCATTTACAGAATCGGATTTGCATCCTGACCGGATGCGGCAGAATCAGATACGGCAAGCAGAAAAACAATAAAGAAAGGACAGCAATCATGAAAAAGAGAAGAAGCCAAAAAACTCATCCCTCCATCTCTCATCTCTCATACCTGAAGCGTAAAATGTTGAACCGTTTCACCCTCGTAGAGCTCCTCGTCGTTCTTGCGATTATCTCGATTCTTGCGGGAATACTTCTGCCCGCGTTAAAAACGGCTCTGGGAAAAGCACGGAGCATTGACTGTCTCAACAACATGAAACAGACCGGATTTGCCACTCTATCTTATATCGGGGATTTCGATGATCAACTGATGCCCAATTTATTAAGTGTAAAACCGGATCATTCGGATACCACGGGATTGATGTCTCAGGCGGGACTCAAGCCTGTTGGATTTTGTGTTTTGTCACACTACAAATATATTCCAACTTCAGGGAATGGCTTCTATGGTGCAGATCGTCCAAAGATATTTCAATGTCAGGCTCTTGGAGATAGCAGTAAATTTGTTCAGAATTCGGGTTACATCGATTATCCTTACTGGAGAGACTCCTCAAGCGTAACTTACAACAGCGTTAAGAGTTTTGGCTGCAGATTCTCAAAAACACCTACAAGAAGTGAACTTACACACTGCGTATCTTCAGGTTATGGTTGGACTGACAATATGATGAAATACGTACATGGTCAGTACCGCCAATCTCTGAAATGCGATGGTTCCGTCCGTGTGATTCCATACAGAGACTATATAAATCTGGCTACATGGGTTGATCGGATGAATGCTGTGGATTCTATGTAAACAGGAAGAATAAAAACTGAAATTGGAAGGAAAAAATGAAGCCAATTCAGATGTTTTTTGCACTTTGCATCGCGCTGATCCCGTTCCTTGAGGGGAAAGAGTTTTCCTTGAACACTCCTGTCTGCGCAAATTATGCGAATGCCGGACAATCCATAACGCAGGAAAACCTGGATGGAATTCCTGTCTTGCGCTTCATCTTTGATTCGGCAAAAATGAGATGGGGAGAATTCTACTGGACCGATAATGTGAAAACTCTTCCATCATTCCAGACTCTGAAAGTTCTTGTCCGCATGCGGAAAGAAAATGGAGAATGGCCGACCAGCATGAGGCTTCGCATTGCGGATAAAAACCGGGAAATTTTCCAGTTCGATCCAAAAGAAATCAAATTCGAGACAAGCGAGAAATGCACCGCGGTTTACGAGGTCAGTGCAACAGGAAAACAGAAATCTTTCTGGGGTGGAGACGGCAACGGGATCATAGACCAGCCGTGCTGGATTCAGGGGATGGCAGCAGTTTTTTCCGAAAAAACAGGGAAATGCGATGTCCTTATCACAGGGATCACATGGGAAACGCAGGAAACACAGGAAATTCCTTCCCCAAAAACGGCCGTTTCTTCCCAGGAGAAGAATCCGGCAGAAAAACTTCCTTTCCGTCTTGATCTGAAAACCTCTCATCCGGTTCCCGTTGTCGGACCGGAAGAGAAAGAGTTTTATGCATACATCACCAATTCAGGCAATCGGTATACCTGTTTCAATATTTCGTTCACGATTCGTGACGCGGAAGGGAAAACGGTTTTTCAGCAGCCGGCCTTCCCCGCATTTATTTTCCAGAAGAGTCAGGAATGTCCCCAGTTTTTTCTTCTTCCGGTTCCCGAAAAATACGGGTTGTACGATGTGGAGGCCATTGCTCAATCAAAAGAAGATCCTGAAATAAAATGGGTTGCTCACAGGACCTTTGCCAAACTCTGTTCCACGGAACTGCTGCCGTCCTGGAAAAACGGGGATTTCCGTTTCGGAATAGACCAGAATAAAATAGGGAATGATCCTTCACGTGCTGCCGCTGCCGCGGGACTTGCCGGAGCCGCTTTTCTGCGGCTTTCATGTTCTGCAACTTCTTTTTGGCCGGAATCCGACACGGAATACGCGGGAGGACTTTTATATCTATTCAAGGAATTGAAAAAGAACAATATTTATCCGGCGGCCATAATCTGGGCTACTTACAGACCATGGATGTATGAAAAAGAGGAAGACAGAAAAAAACCGGGGCACCACATGATCCATCCTGATATCTGGCGGGAATACTGTGACAGGGTATTTCGCGCTCTCGGAAAGTATGTGCACCATTTCGAGGTCTGGAACGAACCGGATACGTTGTCGTTTGCGAGTTTTCATGCAGACGATTATTACCGTCTTGCAAAAATCGCACGGGAAGAACTGGACAGAAATCTTCCCGATGCTGAACTCATGAGTGCCGGATTCTGTAATTTTGGCGGAAAAGATCGCCTTCATGAAAAAGCGATGTCTCTTTGCCGTGATCTTTTCGATACCCACTGTTTTCATGGACATGCTGCTTATTTGCTTTATCGCAATATAATTGATAGACACCTTCTTCCGATGCGCAGAAAAATCGGGATTGACCAGACCATACCATGGTTCCCGCATGAAACCGGATTGACAGACTTAAAATATGGGACTCATCTTCAGGCGGTGACTCTCTTTCAGAAACTGATTTTCTCATGGAGCCGCGGTGCAATCGGCTACACATGGTATTGTCTGCGCGATCCGGGCAGAAATCCAACCGATCCGGAACATCATTACGGTCTTTTCGACTACGACTATTATCCGAAAGAAGTATTTTGTGTCTACCGGATGCTCTCTCAGACTTTCAGGGGAGCAACATCCTTCGTCCGTTCTTTCCCCGAAAACAATATTACGGAAAGTTACCTTTTCCGTCGCGGCAATGATCTGCTGATCCCGGCATGGAACAGAAAAGCCTATTTTACAGGAAATGAACTCATCTTTTCCACGGATGCGAAAGAAGCGGAAATAATCGATCTCTATGGAAATGTTACTCCGCTGAAAATCGTGGATTCCACGGTCCGACTCCCGCTCGGGGCGGATCCTGTCACGCTGCGGCTGAAGCAGGCGAGATACTGCAATATTGCAGACGGCTTGTGCAGACTTGCCAGATCGGAGGCGGATCTTTCAGCAGATTCCGTTCCCTGTACGCTGAATTTCACGAATCCGAATGAAACGTCGGGAACATTCACGCTGAAAGCGGATATCCCGGAAGGATTGCGTGCCGAAATTCCGGAATCTGTCGCGGTTCCGGGGAAACAGACTTTGCAGAAAACCTTTACGATCACCGTCGATCCGAAAGCCAACCTTTCAAGCGCCACACAGCAGATCAATTTTCATTACTCTCTGAACGGTGTTCCCCGCGGAACAGCAAGTTTTTATCTGACTCCGGCTCTGCTGATGAATGAATCGTTCCCGGAGAAACCTTCTGCGGTCTTGAATACACGTGCGCAGATGGTGGAACTTTTCGATGCAGATCCCCAAAATGTGTTCCGCCTTCGGAAGGATGATAACGACCTTTCCGCTAATGTATGGATTGCATCCGATGCGGAAAATCTCCGGTTCCGGATTCTGGTGACGGATGATGTCCACCATCAAAAAGAGGAGGCGAAAACCCTCTGGAAAGGGGATTCGCTCCAGTTGTATCTCGCGGTTCCGGGGCAGCCGGATATCTGGGAGATCAACGTTGCTTTGCATGAAGACGGAAGGATATTGAAGAAGATATGGGCAACCGGAAATCGTTCCGCCGCGGATGACTCCCGCGTCAAAGCGGATATCACGCGCAAGGGGACACAGACGGAATATCTGATTTCCCTTCCGTGGAAAATGCTGGGGGCGGAAGAACACATTCTGCGCTACAATCTTCTGATCAATGAGAGCGACAGTGATTGCCGGGAAGGAATGATGCGTCTTGCGCCGGGAGTCGGGGAAGGTATGAACGATGTTTTACACTTCCACATTCTCAAAGAGGATCGGTCAGAAAAATGAGAGTCCTTGACCTTGAGCAGCCGATAACTTGCCAAACATGGTGTTGAAATTTTATGAACAAGAGTCGGAATTTTTGAAATTGGCCTGATTTATATGGGCGGAACCTTGTCGATCATCATTACCGATACCATGCAGGGGCTGATTTTCTTCCCGGTCATTCTGATTTTCATAGTATTCATTTTGAGTAAATTTTCCTGGTCGCAGGAGATTGTGCAGGTCATGAGCGACCGTGCAGAAAAGCAGTTCATTGCGGAATGCGATCTCCCCGCCGGGCGCAAGGATCCGGACTCCTGCCGGTAAGGATTCTTTCTGATTCAGCGCATTGGCCATCCAGCTGACAGGTTCGACGGAAACGAAATCCGCTTCTCCGCGTTTGTTCCATGTATACCAGAAAGAAAATTTTTCGTCCGTCATATAGCGGAGAAGCCCGGAGTCATACAGAAGTTCCGCTCCGTGAAAGGAGGATCCGTCCTCCAAATCCAGGCATTTTGCTCTTGCGTGGAATCCGATGTTGCACCCGCGGGGATCGAACCGGCTGCGGGGATCGAACTCCTGCCATTCCGTCAAGCGTCCGGTCGGCAGATGACGTTCGCCGATCTCGATCTGACGATCGGCTGTACCTATCCTCATTTTCAGCGGCGCGGGAAATGTGGAGTGATATCCCAGCCCCAGCGGCATATTCCATTCCCCGTGATTCGTCACCATCATGCTGTCCCGCAATCCCTGTCCGGTCAGTTCGACTTTCCGTTTCAGGGAAAAAGCAAACGGAAACCCTGCATATTCCGGATTTGCCGGGGTAAAAACGAATTGGAGTTCTGCGGAACATTTATCCGATGAAATTATCTTCCATGGTTTATTCACCGCCAGGCCATGCAGATGATTGTTCAGCGCCCTTTCATTCACAGGCAGTTGACAGCGTCTCCCTTCGAAAGAGAATTGTCCGTCTTCGATCCGGTTCGGCGGAAACAGCACCGGCAGACCGAATTGTTCGGGAAACCGTTTCAGTTCATTCAGATCAGTCGGCTCCCGCAGCAGTTTCGTACCGCTGGACAGATGGTGCAACGCAATGACATTGCCCCCGATCCCGGGGATAATTTCAGCCCGGAAGATCCCGTTATCCAAAATCAACGGCATCCTTGACGATCCGCGTGAATCCATACCTTATTTCTCCGGCTTGCCGTCAAAAATGATCCGCAGATTTCCGGACGTTTCCGGTTCGAGCTCCAGAATTCCGGCATCGAACTTTCCGGCTGTTTCTGCGCCATTCAAAAGGAGCTGCACAGGTCTCATCCGGCATCCGAAACGGATCTTCGCCCCCGTTTTTGCCTCGAAGACGAGCTCAGCGGCATGGTCGCGCCATTCCGCCGAAAGGATCTTCACATTCTGCCAGTATTCGAGCCAGATCGGATGATGCTTCATATCGTCCCAGGCCAGCAGCTGGGCTTCGAAATAATTTTCGGGCAAACGGCGGCTGAAAATATGGATGCCCCGCCATTTCGTGATCAGGCGGCCATGCCGGCGGAGAAAATCGATCTCATCCCGAAGTTCTTCCGAGGAGAAATCGGGGTCCAGCGCCATGCAGATCAGCAAAGATGCGGCTTCCTGGATCCGGGTCCAGTCTGTCTTGGCGCAGTCGGGTTTCCGGCGAATGGATTCCTTCAATTTTTTCAGCAGGATTTCATAGTCCTCTTTTTGAAATTCCTTCAGGCCGGCGAAGAGTTCCGGGTACAGGCCTTCCGTAGTCAGATTGTAGGCACCGCCGGGCCGGAGCCGCAGATCGTCCATGATGTCCGGAACGCCCATGTGCTGCGGATAAGGGCTGGCCTCATCTTCCATGATTTTCAGGATATGCCACGGTTCGACGCCGTAGAGTTTGCAGAAGTAGTGCTGCGCCCCGCGGAAGATGCCGTGCCGGAGCGCCTGCTGCTTTGCGGCAAGATACTGCCCGTATTCCCAGGACGTACGGTCCCCGATCGCCTCGGCCAGATTGATGTACGAGGTGAAAGCGCCGTAGTTGGCGCCCTCCACCCAGAGAATTCCGTTTTCGCTGTATCCGGTACCCATGCAGGCCCAGTCGTGCATTTTGGAGAAGTAACTGAATGCGTCGTTCAGGAGGCTCCAGCTTTTACGGACCGTGCTGAAATCGCCCGAAATCAGGCAGGCCAGGTAAACATAATAGAACGTCAAACCCAGACCCCAGTCGTTTTCGATCATGGGCTGGTTCAGCGAACGAACCTCCTCACGGCTGCCCTCGGAGATCCGTTTCCAGGTGAAATTATTCACATTCAGATAACAGATCCGGTACGAGGTCTTCGTGAACGGCTCCACCCGTTCATACCAGTTCCAAAGCACGAGATGATTCATTTCCGGCCGACGGTAATATGCCAGCACATCCTGATCGTCCGGCATGGTCTTCATCATGTAGCCCCAGTCGATCACCGGATACTTGTATCTGGATTCCGGATCGCAGACGATGCGGAGTCTTTGCTGAAGGAGCTCCGAAAGTTTTTCACGGTCGGCATCATCCAGAAAATTGAACAGGGTCGCCGTCCAGGCAAAGGGCTCCAGAACCGCCCCCGCATAGGGATAGGACTGGGTGGATTCGGGGAAGGAAGTCACGAAATCGAAATAGCTTCGGAATCCTTTTTTCAGAAGCGCCTTCCATTCGCTTCCCCTCCCCTCGCTGCACAGCGGAAACTTTCTGGCCGTCGGCATCCACGGCAGGACATACGAGGATGTATTGCCGATCCGGCCCGTCAGATGGCCGTGCTTGGTCGGAAAATGAAAGTCCATCTCCTTCTGCGTGTCGTAAAGACCGCTGATCGAGAGGACAGGCGGCAGCGGCGCCAGTTCCAGGGGAACTGTGTTCCATTCATCGCGGATAACCCGGTAACGGAACTTCTGGATGATGGAGGCATGCTTCCGTTCAAGATCGTTCCGGAAGTACTCTTCGCACCGCACGGGAAAGGCCAGCAGTGCCCGGCTCCAGAAAAGACACCGTTCCGCCGCTTTCCGGAGAAAATCCGCATCGTCCGGGCGAATGGGCTTGAAACTTTCGAAGCCGAACGGCGTGGCGCTGATCAGGAGCGGGCAGTTTTCGAATTCGATGGCGGAAAGCCGTCCGCTGTCCGGACGGAATTCCAGCCTCATGTTCCGGGGCTGTTTTTGGAAAACCAGGAGCAGAGGCAGATCGGGAAACTCGGTGCAGCCGAAAAGCAGCAGAAAATTCTTCCCCATGGTCAGGGCGCGGACATCCTTCAAAGTGCTGATTTCCAGCGTGCCGTCTTTCCGCGGGATCATCATGTACTGATAGTTCCCCGCAAATTCCAGATCGCCGATCCGCATGCGCCCGTCCGACCGTTCCGTTATCACGCCGGGCGAAGCCAGGGAACCCGTACAGGAAAATTCGATTCCGTCCAGATCGGCACACCAGAAGCAGGAAAGATGATTGATCCGGATCGTATCGCCCTCGATGCCGTGATCCGCCGGACGCCAGGAACCGTGGCGCGGCGCCCCCTTCGGCAATGTGGAATAACTCCACCGGAAGGGCTTGTGGTATTCCGGATGTCCGCACAGATACATCTTGTCGAAACTTCCCAGCACGGGCATCCCGTAATCGAGGAAACCGCTGCCTTTGGCGAAGCCGAACCGCCCGGGCGTCTCCCGGCAGCCGATCCCGGGCGTGTATCCGGTCAAATCGGGTTCATTCCCCTCCGGCGCGTATTCCGGATAGTCCGGACAGGGAATGACGGTATGCACAGGCTCACTTTCCCTGACGGGGGACAGCGGCTCGGCCAGAGTCGTTTTTATGAGCGCAAGCAGATCGTCATTCGGATATTCTCCCTCGGCCTCAAGGGTATTGAGTCCCTGCTTCAGCTCGATTTCCATACCTCGGCGGATGAAGCCCTTCCCGATATAGGCGGATGAGGCTCTCTTCCCGAAATCCAGCCGTTCCCCGTTCAGGATGAACTCGCGGATCCGTGGCAGCTTCAAGGTGAAGTCACGAATCCTTTCCTCCGCAAGCAGGAGTTTTTTCCCCGCATCGTGCTGAATTTCCGCCTTCACCCTGAACTTGTTTTCATCCCGAGATAAAACTTCCCAGTCGATCGGCTGTTCCCTGCTGAAATCGTAATAATAGACCTCGTCAAGCATGTCCTGTCTCCCTGAACGCTAACAGCGTTGTCACTTCTCATTTATCCGAAACTTCTCCGATCTCCATGATCCGGATATCGTCGATGAAGACCTCATCTCCGTTTTCGAACTCCCGCAGATGGATGCGGAGCCGAAGCCCATTCGAGTTCGGCCTTGTGGAAGTCAGCACGGAGAAGGTCTGCCATATGCCGCCGGAAAGTTTCAGGGGCGGCGGCAGCCGGTACTGCTGAGGGATGCCGTTCCGCTGGGCATAGAGATTGGTTTCCAGATACCCTTCTGCACTTGGCTGCGGGATGAAGGCCTTGAACGTGACCAGATAGGTGGTATCGGGATTTGCCGGGACCTGGATCCAGAACAGAGTGTCGGGCCCCTTGACCGAGATCTGAAACGATTTTTCCCCTTCCGCATGATACCGGTCGGTAATGGAAAGCTCGCCGTACCGTCTCAATTCCGGATGGATCTCCGCCATAGGCGGAATGCCGTTTTCCGCGTTGCCGTCCGGAAGAAGATTCTGCTGCGCGGCGGGATCCGACAGGGCGCGGCAGAGCTGCCGCATGAGGGGGAACTGGTCCGGATCGCCGGCGACCGCCGTCATGGCCTGCCGGACCTCCGGCTGTCCGGCAAACGCGGACGCCGCCAGGATATGTTTTCCGACGGACTGGTCGAAGCTCCGGCCGATGGGCGAACCGAGTTCCTTCATGTAGTACTTGTTCAGATATTCGGTGCGGATGGCCGGATCCTGGATCAGACGGTCACTGATCTCCCGGTACTGCCGCATGTACTCCGGATATTTTGCGACGGCGTCGAGAAGCCGCAGAGCCTGTTCCGGAGAGGAGATGGAACCGTCGGGAGCGTAGACGGCGGATCCCAGCATGCGCAGACGGAGGAACGTGTACTGCCAGTGGCGCATCATCAGCGCGGCGCGGGCCTGTTCCTGATCGGTCTCCGCCAGCGCGACCACCTGACGCATGGCCTCGTCCGCCGCCTGAAGGTCTTTCTCTTCCAGGCCGTAGCTGCTGGAGAGATCGTAATAGGCCATATAGACGTTCCAGGCGCTTCTGAACCAGGGCGTCTTCCGGGCGGCCCCGGTGAAGTAGTCGTTCCAGACTTTATAGTAGGCTTTCAGGTAGGGAGCGGCCTTTTTGCCCACGCAGCGGACATACCAGTCGTCCTCCAGTTTCTGCATGTCCTGCTCGCTGTTCCAGAGAAGTTTGGAGATCAGGTACTGCTTGGGCCCTTCGAAGGCGTCGTGCACCCAGCATTCTCCATAGTAGGCTTTCGCATGATTCTCATACAGAAACTTGAGGATGTCCAGATGGTACGGTGCGTACATCCGGGGCGCCGGATAGGGATAGCCCCACGAATAGTCCCACACGCCCAGCATGGCGGCCTTGCTTCCCCATTCGGAAATGATCTTCCTGTGCCTCTCGCAGATGACCGGATCCGCGCAGGAGTTGATGTCGATGGTCAGATACACCAGCGCGTTCGGGTGCAGCTTGAACGAGGGCGGCCGGTAGGTCTTGTCGTAGGCGAACACCGAAACGGTCAGCTTCGGATACTTTTCGCAGACCTTCTCCAGCACCCGGTTGATGAACGTGAAATAGGATTCCGAGCGGTTGCCCCGGTTGTTCCGGTCCAGCTTCAGACACTCGGCGCATTCGCAGAAGCCGCTGTTGTCGTTGGTCCCCAGACTCAGCCCCAGCGTCCCCGGATGCTTCTCCAGATACTCCAGAATGTTTTCCACCGCGATCCGGGCCGTCTCCGGATTCGAGTAGCACGGCTGCCAGAAATTCACGGGATTCTCCGGGAACGGCAGGGCGGTGATCTTCTTCCCGTTCAGAACGGGCATGATCGTTTCCGGCCAGGAGTTGTCCTTTTTGTATTTTTCCGCCGGGAAGGCGTGAAGCGTCAGGTCATGGCCGATGCGCAGACCGGGCCGGTAATTGAATTTCCGCCAGAGGGTGCCGGGATTGTGGATCCGGGAGATCGCCCAGGAGATGTCTTTGACTTCGACTTTCTCCATGGGGACGGCGAGGTCGGTCAGAGGCGTATAGCTCAGGCCGCAGGTCTCCGGAAGAATCCATTCCGCTTTGGCAAACTCCCGGATGATGTGATGAAACGCCCACTGCACGGAATCCTTCGTCGCCTCGATCTGAAGCGTCCGGGAATCAGGAAAAGACAGCGTGTAGTTGTCCACCGTCAGCAGGGAATCCGCCTCCCGGAGGACGAAGGTGATCCGGTTCCCTTCCGGGGCCTTCCGGACCGTCGGCAGAGTCGTTCCCGTGATGGTTTTCAGCGTCTGGTTGAAGTGCCAGACCGCCGTCCCGACCACGCCGCTTCCGTTGTCGTTTTCCGGCAGGACAATGGAGCATTGCGGCTTATGGTTTCTGACGAGGACAAAGTCTCCGGCATCAAGAGGGAGAATCCCCAAAACCGCGATCAAAGCGAAAAGATGTTTTTTCATGAGATTTTCCGTGCTGTTTTTTTAACGGCCAATGTAGAACGGGACCTGGGCAAAATAATCGTCGGTATTGCTCCAGCTCATTTTCGTGCGCGAGAGATCCTCCATCGACCACTGCTGCACGTTCCCCGGCATCATCAGCATATTCGCCTTTTTGGAATGGACCGGCATGACCCCGGTGCCTCCGGTAATGGGTGTTCCCGCTTTCGCATAGTCCAGCAGAATGACCGACCATTGCCTCCGCTCCGTCTCGTCCCAGCTGTCCGCGGCCAGACCGACATTGCTCGGGTGCTTGATGCGCTTGTAGATCGGGAACCAGCCTTTTTCGGCTGTCGGCCCTTCATACATCTGATTTTTGGTCTGGCTTGCATGGCGGAACATTCCATACGAGCTGCCGTTGTTATGGATCGCACTCTCAGGGGAGGAGAGCATCGGACAGACCAGATTGCTGCGCCGGTAGTTATTGAACGAACTTCCCTTCAGATACCCGAGCCGGTAGAGCAGTTTCACCGCCATGTTGCAGGTGTCTCCGCCGACGACCAGACCATCCCCGAAAAGCGGGACGGAGTAGCCTTCGTTGTCGTCCGAGTAGGCCATCAGAGGATAATAAAACTGTCTCTGCTGATTGATGCACTGGACGGCCAGGGCCTTGCTTTTCGCCGTCCCAAGCGCCGGGAACAGCATCCCCGCCAGAATGGCGATGATGGCGATGACGACCAAGAGCTCGATCAGCGTGAAGTCTTTCTTTCTCATTCTCATTTACTTGTTCCTTTTCTCATGTTTGTTAAAAAACTTGTTTTCATTTTCTTGTGTCGCCCCGTTGGGGCTAAAAATGTCTTTTGCCCCATTTCCCCAGGGGATGATCCCCTGGCTGAATTGTGCCGCCCCGTTGGGGTTGGCTTCCGCATGACGATCCCCCTTGACGAGGCAAAGGTCAATGAGAGATCTCGCCTATGCCAGCCCTGAAAGGGCGGCGGAGTATAGCCCGGGGTTAAGCGACCGGAGGGAGCGCAACCCCGGGAACACAGGGTAGAAACATCCTCCAAGCCCCAACGGGGCGGCACAAACACTTTTCCGTCTCCATTATATTCCGTTTTCACTTTTTTCGGCCATTTCCATGAGCTTGCACTTCTATTTTTTTCCGCGCCTTTCGCACAATTCAAGGCTGGTTATTTCCCAATGAATCAAGGTGCATCATCGTGCGGCACATCCGCGCAATGGATACCCGATTTTCAAGTGCATTCGTTTCGTTTTGGAAGGAGCGGATGCACGGACATTGTTTCAGAACAGGTATGATTTTTCCCCATTCCACCGTGCCGTCGCCGGGGCAGCGGTGCTGATCCGAATACCCGTCGTTGTCGTGGAAATGCGTGGTTGCAACGAACGGCGCCAGTTTTTCCAGAACATGATCGTCAAAATCAATTTTGCCCCGCCAGGTGTTGACCCGGTGATAAGCAGGGAGTTTCTCCCATGTTTTCCCGCTCCGCATATAGTTTGCGTGTCCCGCATCGAAACAGCATTTCAGAAACGGGGAATTGAAAGCGTTCAGACACCTGAGGAGCTGTTCCGCGGTATTCATGGGGGAAAAACAGTTTTCAATGGTCAGAATAAGCCCCAGTTTTTCCGCTTCCGGCAGCAGGTGCTCCAGGGAGCGGATCATGAAAGCCGTGCTCATTTCCACCAATTCCCCCATCGGCTGTTCCATGTCCATGTAAGGACGGGTTTCGATGTGGACCGTGTACGTGCCGGCCCCGGCGTCCGCGGCGATCCGCATACAGTCGAGATGCGCATTCAGCATGGTATCACGCAGTGCCGGATCCGGGCTGTTTAAGCTCAGTCCGGCTCCGCACGGCGCATGGGCCTCCAGAATGGACAGCCCTGCCGCATGCACCTTGTCCAGAAAATTCTTTCTGAATCCGGTCTCTTTTCGGTGAAACAGGAGCAGCAGCTGCCAGGGCAGAGTCAGATACCGGCAGCCGTTGTCGGCAAACTCGATCATTACGGCAAGATGCAACTCTTCCGGGATCTTATCCCAGAAATAGAAATGCGATACAGGAATCTCTTTCCGGACGGACGACATGACACGCTTCCTTCAGTTGAAATATTGCATTAGCGTTCGAATTCTCCGCGCAAAATGGATTCGATCAGATTTTTCTGTGCTTCCAGATAACGGTCTGCCAGTTCCAGCGGCAGTTCTGCGTTCGCACATTCCCCGATCAATGGATAAGGATAGCCGATTTCGGCGAAAACATCGAAGATCCTGAACCAGTCCATCGTGCTTTTTCTCCTGCGCAAAGCGAACGGAAACATATGCAGGTCGTTGCCCCGGCAGGTTTCCTGAATATGAGTGGCGATCAGCAGATTTCCGCATTCCCGAACCGCTTCCGGCACGTCCAGTCCGTCAACATTGGCATGACCGGTGTCAAGACAGATCCCGACCCGGTCCGACCCCACGGCCGTAATCAGATCCTTCAATTCGGAGATGCGGCAGCCCATCCGATTGGTGTCCGTCATCAGATTTTCGATTGCAATTTTGACGGACGTATTTTTCGCATGATCCGCAACTTCCGAAAGAGATCTGGCATTTGCCTCAAAAATTGCCGAATCGGGGATTTGTCCGCACGCGGCATGGGTTCCCCCGATGTGGATCACTACCGCTTTTGCACCCATTCCCGCCGCCAGATCGATCGTTCGTCTGTTCCTTTCCACCTGTCTGGTCCGGCTTTCTTCCGATTCCGCCGCAAACGCAAAATGGCTGTGGAACTGCTGCACATTCATTCCCTGATCACGGAGCAGACTGCGAAATCTGTTCAAACGTTCCGGATGATCGGTCATGATGTAAGAGGATGTATCCTGACCGGCGCTCCAATGCCACCCGGGGACTTCCAGATTACGGATTCCCAGATTGCTTAACCGCAGGACTGCCTCTTCAATGGAGATCTGGAGTCCATAAAAATTCGTTATGATTCCAAATTCAGTATTTTTCAGTTTCATTGACTGCTCCTTGTCATTTCACCTTGCTGAAAATCTCCGAATGAGATTTTTCAATGTTGAAAAGTAACTTTATACGGCTTTTTTTCAAGTCTCCACGACGGAAAAAGCCGGCATTTTGTTTGATTTTTCCTGAAAAAGTCTCCATTTTACGCGTCCTGCAGCATCAAAGTGCACAATCGGGCCTGTCTCTCCTCGACAGTACTCCGTTTTCTCTCATCTCCTTGTCCTCCGGCTTGTCCGCCGTAACTTTCGTGAAGGCGGAAGCTTTAGCGAAGGAGGATCATCTCTCATCTCTCTCTTGTAAATGGCTTCAATGACGGGTACGGTGTCCCGGGTTTCGGGATGGAGCAGCAGCTTCAGCAGAGCCGAGGCAATGTCTTCGTAGCGGGGATCCAGGGAGGCAATGTTCATGCTGTCGAAAAGGGGATCGCCGTCGCCGTTGAGGACTTTTCCCGCGGCGGAGCTGGAAACATTCGCCAGTCTGGCGACATCCGTCAAGGTAACCTTTTTCATAAAAGCAGGGTACCGTTCATCTGTGTTCATGATATAGCGCAATATCATAATTATATCCGGTTTTTCGGAAATGTCAACCCGTCCGCGAAAAAAACTCTCTTTTTCTCCTTTCCGAAGGTGTGTTTTTATCGTTAAACTTTTCCCAGTACCCCTGGTATTTCCTGTATTCCCAGTACCCCTAGTCCTTATTTATGGCCTCGTGTCCCATTCAGCGGACATCGAAGGAGAATACGCCGCCCGCCTCTTCGGCACCTGCGAATCCGCAGACCCGCAGCGCCAGTTTCCGGGCGCGGATATCCAGCGGGATCCGGACCAGTCGCTGGTGATTGCTGTCCGTCCGGAAAACGGTCTTTCCATCGGCCAGAAGTTCGAAGGAGGAGACCAGCGTTTCCGGAGGCGCGAGCTTTTTCCCGCCTTTGAAGAAGTTTGCAGGCATCATGAGCCGGTTCCGTTCCAGATCGGAATCGAACACAAGACGGACTTCGTGCAGCGGAACGGAGTCGCCGAAGTCATATTCCGCCGTATCGCCGATCCGGCACTTCCAGCAGTTCGAAGCGCCGCCGAGGGCCCGGTCCGTGCCGTTCCGCAGATTTTCCGGATCCCCTGCCCCCGACGAAACCAGGTGGGCCGTCCGGGCCAGCGGCCATGAGGCACGGCGGAGTCCGGGCAGATAGCAGTCGTCATCCATCAGCATGGTCTGGATCTCACGGAAGTAACGCGAAGCGGTTTCCCGGGCTTCGGTGCAGCCGTGACGAAGCGCCGCGCTCACGGCGGTCCCGACCGCCTGCCCCAGCGTGGCGCAGGTGGCCATAACGCGGGTGGAACTGAGGCCGATATGGGTTGCGCTGATATTCCGTCCCGCGAACCAGAGATTGGAGATGTTTCTGGAGTAGAGAGAGCGGAGGGGGATCCCGTAAGGCTGATCGGGCGTAATGGAGATATTGGGCGGTCCCTGATGGAGGAATCCGCCGGGATGATGATCGTCGATAGGCCATCCGCCGAAGGCCGCGATGTCATCGAACTTGCCGCCGGACTGCACATCGGTCTGATTCAGAATGTAGTCGCCCATGTAGCGCCGGCTTTCCCGCTTCCCGGGCAGGAAACCGACCCACTCCAGTTCCCAGTTGTCCGCCCCGTGATCACCCCGGTTCTTGATGTGGTCCCACACGCCGAACGCCACCTTCAAAAGCTCGTCCCGCAGCGTCTCGGTGTCACCGATGGAATCCTGATCGCCGCCCAGCTCCATCCACCAGAAATTCTGATTGCCGGCCAGGGTATGATCCCGGTTCGTGAAAAAACCGTCGTCCGGATAGACGTTCGCCCAGGCAGGCGGAATGAACTTTCTGGGAGAATCGGTTTCCCGGGCCTGGATCAGGCAGGACAACCCCATGGTCTTTTTGTCCGCGGCCGCCGGAGCCAGCGATTCACCGAATTCGGACGCGGCCTCCCTGCCCTGCCGGAATTCGGCGCCCGTCAGCGGCGCCAGAATGCTGTCCCCGGAACAATCGGCGAAGAAATCAGCCTCGATTTTATGAAAACGCTGGGTCGTCATCTGCCATCCGGTGACGGAAACGATCCGGCCGCCCTCCGTTTCGGCGTCAAGGCAGCTGCAGTTCAGCAGAGCGGTCAGGTTCTCCTGATTCTGTACCTTTTCGTATAGAACGCTGTCCCACACGGAATAGTTGGCATAGGTATTGCGGTAGAGATTCTCCAGGCGTATCTCTTCGATCAATCCGGTTTCCGCCTCACGGGCTCCGCAGATCCACATGCGGATCTCGCTGGATGCGTTTCCGCCGAAGACGGGACGTTCCTGCATGATCAGCGTACGCACGCCGTGCCGCGCAGCAGCAATGGCCGCGCAAATGCCGGCCATCCCGCCGCCGATGACGCAGAACTGAACTTTGTGGACGATGGTTTCCATATGCATTCGTGCCTCCTTTGTCGTTTTTTCCTGCGGTAAATATAGGACAACAGAGGAAGCATGACAAGGCACGCGGAAGACAAAAAACCGGAAAAGTGAAAAAATGCTCACATTATGAGATTTGATTTTCACGAAAACCGCGCTATGGTATCCACATGAAATCGCTCCTCACAGAAAAAATCTTTCTCCTGACCGATCAGCTCATCCGCGCAGGCCGGCCGCTCTCCCTCACGGAGTTGAGCCGCCTTTCCGGGGTCGAGCGCAGCGCCTGCTGGCGGATCGTTTCCGATCTGTGCAGTCTCGGATATCTTACCCGCACGAAAAGCAGAAAAATCGAGCCGGGACTGGGCATGGTCTACTGGGGCCAGGCCGCCTGTTCCCGGACGTTCTTCAACAGCCGGGCCATGAAAAGGATCGCCCAGGTCTCGGACCGGCTCCGGGTACCCGCCGCCCTGGCAGGACTTTTCCAGAATCAGCTGGTCTATCTCTACCGTGATGCGAGGACGCAGCAGGAATTTTTCCGGTTTCCGGTCCGCCGGTCAAATCTGGCGCTGGCCATTCTGGTGCGGAAATACGGACGGGACGGAGCGCTGGATCGTCTTTGCCGCGAAGCGTCCGAGGCGGGAGAAACGTTCGAGCCGGGCTTTTTTCTTCCGAGAATTGCCGAGCTGGAGAAAAACGGCTATGCGCTGGAAATCACCAAAAAAAAGTGCAACCTCGCCTTTCCCGTGGAACGGAAGAACGAGGTCTTCGGGCTGGCCTTTTTCGATGTTGCGCCGGACGATCCGAAAATCACGGATCTGATCGTCCGGGGCACGCTTCTCAAAAACATGCTGGAATCGGAAGAGTAAAAAAAAACGTCCGCCTGCTCGAAACAGACGGACGCCTTGTGTACGATTCTTTCAGCCTTTCCGGGGGATATTCAGCAGCGAGAAATGCTTGTTGAAATGCTTTTCCAGAGCCTGCGCGTATTCCTCTTCGAACCGGTGCATGGCCGCGAAGAAGCGGGCACGGAGCGGTCCGGTGAGGATCGGGCCGTAGGTGATGTGCATGAGCTGCCGGGCATCGGGATGGGACTCCACGAGGCCGGGCAGATCGGCATCGGAAAGGGAATCGAGGTTCGGGATCCGGGTCAGATCAGCCGTGATGTGATAAAGCTTCAGCATTTCCTCGAAATGAGCCTCGGCGAACCGGTGCATCTCGCGGTAGAGCGCGGGATCGTTCTGCGCGATCACCAGGACGGCGACCAGCCAGCTCGTTCCGGCCGTCTTCAGATGAAGATAGCCTTCCGTCTCGCGGCCCACGGTGGGATAGACGGCGAACTTGTCGCTTCCGGAGTGGACGGAGATCTTGTATCCGCCGAACGCCTTGGCAATCCGGGCATGGACCTTGAACTGACGGTCGAACTCGGACAGGTCGCCGATGTAATCCACCGCCTTCTGGAACTCGCCGATGAACCGGGGAGCCAGAGAGGAAACCACAACGCCACGCCGCTTCAGCTCGCTGACGATGTAGAGGTGATGCGAGGGAAGCGTGGGACTGGTCGTCTCGTCGATGGAGATCTCCAAATCGAATTCATCCCCGCGCCTTTCCTGCAGGTGACGGTACACCTCTTCGGCGAAGTCCAGCGCGCGGTTGTACATGACGGCGCAGCGGCGTGCGGTGGCGGCATCGAGTTTCACCTGGACGCCGGACCCGAGATCGAAGGTTTTGTCGAAGTACATCTGCGCCGTCCGAGTCTGATCCGCTTCGGGAAGAGCGGCGAAAGCGCAGTTGATCTCGCTGTCGGGCCAATCGCCCGCGGCGGCGTTCATGACTTCGGAAAGGTCCAGCGTGATCATAGGCATGCCGGCATCCAGCGCCACATCGATATCGGAAATTTTCTTGAGATGGTCGCCGTCGGCGCCGTATCCGGACTGGAAATCGGCGGCGAACACCTGGAACACGGCATCATCCACGACGCCGCGGAACGTCCGGCCCGTCATGGAAAGTTCACGCATGGACTGCTGCGCCAGCACGGGCGAGAGCGCATATTTTTTGGCGGCGCGAAGCTGTCCGAAGGTGGCAAGGCCCAGACGGTCGCCGCATCCGATCGTGGTCCGCTCCTTGCGCAGGCTGCGCGGGGCGCACCAGGGGAAGTGCTTGCGGAGCGCGGCGGCATTGACGGCGTTCTTCGGGCAGATCAGTCCGACCGCGCCGCCGTCCAGCTCCACGCGGTCACCCTCGAAGCCGTCGGGCAGAGAAGCGGACGACTCCGCGACGACCAGCACGACATGGCTGTCGGCGGTTTTAGCGGCGGCGACAATGGCGCCGGGAAGCCGGTGGGGAGAATCGGGATAGATTTCCGGCGGCAAGTTCACCGAACCGGAGTTCTTCAGAAGCGAGGCCAGAAAATCCAGAGACTTTTTCATAATGGCTCCTTATTCGGTTGTCAGCGGTATTTCGGGATCATGTTTCCATGGGCCTTGAACAGGTCGTCGCACATGGCAACGATCTTGTCGATGGGCAGCTCGGCGGCCGTATGGGGATCCAGCATCGCCGCCTGATACACGGTATCCTTTTTCCGCGTCAGCGCCGCCTCGATGGTCAGCAGCTGCGGGTTGACGTTGGTCATGTTCAGTGCGGCGCACTGAGTGGGAAGACGGCCGATCACCGTACCGTGGACGCCGCGGCTGTCCACCAGGCAGGGCACTTCCACAACGGCATCGGACGGCAGGTTTTCGATGTATCCGCGGTTCAGGACGTTTCCGTTGATGCGGTACGGCGTATCGGTAACAACGGCATTCATGATCCGGGCGCCGTATTCGCGGGAAAGCGTGCGGGTCAGATGCGGATCCGCCAGGATCTCCTTGTACTGTTTTTTCCAGGCGGCGATCTGATTGACACAGCGGCGCGGATATTCATCCAGCGGGATATTGTACTTCGTGATGAGTTCGGGATACTGGCTCTTGATCCAGTAGGGCGTGTATTCCGCGTTGTGCTCGCTGGACTCGGTCACGTAGTAGCCGAACTTGTTCATGATTTCCAGACGGACGATGTTGGCGGACTTGTTCTTCTTCGCACGGCACATCTTGGGGACCATGGCCTTCGCCTCGGCGCGAAGCTCGTCGTAGATGTCCTTCCCGTCATACCGGAAATCCAGCAGCCAGGCCATGTGGTTGATCCCGGCGATCTTGTCCGTGATCTTGTGCTTTTCCGACTCCTCGTAGGTGATGCCGCGCAGCGTGTGGAGAAGCGAGGCCACGCACACCTGAACGCTGTGGCAAAGCCCGACCGTCTGGATCCCGCTTCCATGCAGGAGCGCACCCGTGAGCATGGCCATGGGATTGCTGTAGTTGAGGAACAGCGCGTTCGGGCAGACCTCTTCCATGTCGTGCGCGAAATCCAGCATGACGGGGATCGTGCGCAGAGCGCGGAAGATCCCGCCGATTCCCAGCGTATCGGCGATGGTCTGACGCAGTCCGTATTTCTTCGGGATCTCGAAGTCGATCACGGTGGAGGGCTTGTATCCGCCCACCTGGATCGCATTCACCACGAAGTCTGCGTTCTTCAGGGCTTTTTTCCGGTTGGCGGGCCCGCAGTAGGTGCGGATCTTCATCCGGTTGCCGTTCATGTTCGCATTGAGAACGGAAAGAATTTTCTGAGATTCCTTCAGCCGTTCCGCATCGATGTCGTACAGTGCGATTTCGGAATCCTTCAGCGAGTCCATGAACATACAGTCGCCGATGATACTGCGGACAAAGACGGTGCTGCCCGCGCCGGTAAATGCAATCTTGGCCATTCTTTTTCTTCCTTACTCTTGTTAGTGGGAGAGCGGAGAATATTCCCCGCATTCTGGTAATATAGCACAACACGGAAATCTCTTCAAGCGGGACCATTTCGGAAAAGATGTTATTTTTCCGGAAAAAGATATTGCCTTTCCGCAAAAATACAGTATATTAGCTCCGCATCTTTCCCTCGAACAGTACACGAACGGAGTCTCGGTCACCTTGAAAATTGCTTTCGCTCTCTTCAAATACTTCAGCTTCGGCGGACTCCAGCTCGACACCATGCGGTCCATCCGGGAACTTCTCGCCCGCGGATGGCAGGTCACCCTGTTTACGGGAGAGATTGAGTCGGAACTGCCGGAACTGCCGGGATTCTCCGTACGGCAGATCCCGTTGAAAAGCCGCACCAATCACGCCCGTGCGCTGGAATTCGAACGGGCATTCCACGCTCTGGCCGATGGAAAATTCGACGTCACCGTGGCCATGAACCGGATCACGGGATGCGATTTCTATTTCGCCGCCGACGACTGCATTCTGGATCATTTTCTCCAGAAACGTTCCCGGCTCACGGTGGCACTTCTGCCTCGATACCGGATCTTCACCCGGATCGAACGGGAACTCTTTTCGCCGGGAAGTCCCACGCAGATCCTCTGCATCACGGAACGGCAGAAGGAAACCTTCCAACGCCGCTACGGCACGGAAGAATCGCGTTTCCATCTTCTTCCGTCCGGGATCCCCGAAAAATACCGGACCGTCCGGGCAAACTGGACAGAAAAAAAGAGGCTGGACGCGCGCCGTGAGTTCGGGATCGGAGAAAACGATTTTCTGGCGATCTTCATCGGTTCGGATTTTCTGCGGAAGGGCCTGGACCGCACGATCCGGATCCTGGCGTCCCTTCCGGAAGACGAGAGGAGAACGACAAAACTTCTCGTGGCGGGCTCGGGCCGGCAGAATCAGGTCCTTCCGCTGATCCGCCGGTACGGCCTGAACGGCAATGTCCTTTTTGCAGGCCCGAGAAACGATACGGAGGTGCTGCTGCCCGCCGCCGATCTTCTGGTTTTGCTCTCCTACAACGAGGCGGCCGGATCGGTCATCGCCGAATCGCTCTGCTGCGGCGTACCCGTTCTCTGCTCCGGGAGCTGCGGCTTTTCCTCTCTGGTCCGGGAGGCCGGATCGGAAGTCGTGCCCGACCCGTGGTCCGATGAAACCGCGCGGGCGCTTTTCCGGAAAATGCGGAACGATTCCGGAGAATACAGGAGAAAGGCGAACGAATACGCGGACCGCACGGACTTTTTCCGCCGGGCGGCCTGCATGGCCGATATTCTGGAGAAGTTCGCCTCGGGCCGGAAAAACGCGCTACAGGAATCCGCCGAAAAAGGAAGAACCGGAAAATGAACGGACCGCAGGAAACGGAAATGAGTCAAGCCAGAGAAACTACGAGCTCAAGGTTCGGGTTCCTCATGCTGGCGGCCGGCAGTGCCATCGGACTGGGAAACGTGTGGCGCTTCCCCTACATGGCGGGCGCCAACGGAGGCGGACTCTTCGTCCTCTTCTATCTGCTGTTCCTCCTGCTGCTCGGATTCCCCGTGATGTGCATGGAGCTGGCCGTGGGCCGGGCGTCCCGGCGGAATCTGTATGGTGCATTCCGCGACCTCCCCGAAAAACGGCCCAGTCTCTGGCGTTTTCCGGCGGGCGTGGCCTTCTCGGGGAATCTGATCCTCATGATCATGTATACCACGGTGACGGGCTGGATGCTTACCTATTTCGTCGATTTCCTGACCGGACGCCTTGCGGCTCTTTCCACGGAGGCGGAACTGAAGAACCAGTTCACATCCCTGATGAACAATCCCGGGAAGATGAGTTTCTACATGATCCTGACCGTACTGATCGGATCGGGCATCTGCGCATTCGGACTCCGCCGCGGCGTCGAGCGGATAACCAAGATCCTGATGGCCGGACTTTTCGTTCTGCTGTCGGTCCTGAGTCTGTATGCGCTGTTTCTTCCGGGCGCAGGCTCGGGCATGAAATTCTATCTGATGCCCTCTCTTCCCGGAGACACGAACATCTTCAAAATTGCGGGCGGGGCCATGTCGCAGGCATTTTTCACGCTTTCGCTGGGCATCGGCGCTCTGGAGATCTTCGGAAGTTACACGGACAAAAAAAACTCGCTGGCTACGGAATCAATCCTGATCATTTCCTGCGATACGCTGGCGGCGCTTCTCTCCGGCATCCTGGTCTTCGCCGCCTGTTTCAGTTATGGGATCCAGGTGGACGGAGGCCCCGGACTGGTTCTGTTTTCCCTGACCGGGATATTCAACCATCTGCCCGGAGGCCGGATCCTGGGATCGGTATTCTTCCTTTTCCTCAGTATCGCGGCCCTGACCACGATCATTACCGTTTTTGAAAATCTGATCGCCTTCATGATGGACGAATGGCATTTTTCACGCAGAAAAGCGGCATGGGTGAATTTCCTCGTCGTCGGGGTTCTCTCCCTTCCCTGCGTTTTCGGGTTCAACATCTGGAGGCACATCCACCCGCTGGGCACGAAAAGCACGATTTTGGATTTCGAAGACTGGCTCATCAGCGATATCTGTCTGCCCCTGGGATCCATTCTGATCGTCTTCTTCTGCTGCCGGGACTCGGGATGGACATGGAAAAAATTTCTGGCGGAGGTCAACACGGGCAAGGGACTCCGCTTCCCTGCATGGCTGAAATGGTACGCAGCCGTGATTCTTCCCGTTCTGATTCTGTATCTGTTCGGCCTGGGCATCTTCAACAGGTTCTTCTGACCGGAAAAGTTGTTTCGCAGCCGGTCTTGTTTCAGGAGGTTTTTGTTTTATGAAAAGTCTGAAAGAACTGTTCCGCACGGGACGCGGTCCCTCCAGCAGTCATACCATGGGCCCCTGCCGGGCCGCCGAGCAGATCCTTCAGGAGTTTCCTGACGCGGCGGACTATGAGGTGACCCTCTATGGCAGTCTCGCCGCCACGGGAAAGGGACATTTCACCGATCAGGCGATCCTCCAGGTCCTGGGCCCGGAGCGCACGCGCATCCTCTGGGAACCGGAGATTGTTCTTCCGCAGCATCCCAACGGCATGAGATTCCGGATCACGCCCCGGGGCTCCGGCCCGGTGACGGAGCGGACTCTTTTCTCCATCGGAGGCGGCGCAATCTCGGCGGACGGGACGGCGGAATCCACTCCGGACGTCTATCCGTTCCGGGACATGCGTGACATCATGGAACATTGTCTGAAGGAGAGCACGCCCCTCTGGATGCTGGCCGAACTCTGCGAAGGGAAGGAGATCTGGGACTTCCTCGGTTCAGTGCTGGACACCATGATGGATTGCGTGAACCGGGGACTGGCCGCAGAAGGAGTCCTTCCCGGCGGACTCCGCCTCATGCGGAAAGCCCGGAGCATTCATCTGAAGACGGCGTTTCTACGGGATGAGATCCGGCGGACCGGACTTCTCGCTTCCTTTGCCTACGCGGTCTGCGAGGAAAACGCATCCCTGGGCGTCGTCGTGACGGCACCCACCTGCGGATCCTGCGGCGTGCTTCCCTCCGTGCTCCGGTACGCCGGAGAACGGGGCGTTCCCCGCACGGAGCTGCTTCATGCGCTGGCCTGTGCCGGGATTGTGGGCAACGTGGTAAAACAAAACGCGTCCATCTCCGGCGCCGAAGTGGGCTGTCAGGGCGAAGTGGGGACCGCCTGCGCCATGGCGTCCGCCGCCTGGGCAAGGCTGATCGGGGCGGAGATCCGGCAGATCGAATACGCCGCCGAGATCGGACTGGAACACTTTCTCGGACTCACGTGCGATCCCATCCTCGGACTCGTCCAGATCCCCTGCATCGAACGCAATGCGCTGGCCGCCAACCGGGCGGCCGTCGCCGCCGAAATGGCCATCCTCTCCGACGGACATCACATGGTATCCTTCGATGCCGTTGTCCGCACCATGCTGGAGACGGGACACGATCTACCGTCGCTGTACAGGGAAACCTCCGCCGGCGGACTCTCCCGGTTCGGCGTGGCCGGGACCGCCTGCGGGCACGGGAACCGCTGACACGGCCGGACCGTTCTCCCCGACTTGTTTTTTGAACAAGCGGCGTTATATTACCGACACCGGAACGGAAAAACAAGAAAAAGGATACAAACAATGGCGCCGCAACTGACGGAAAGTCTGGAAGATTATCTGGAAGCCATCGCCGAACTGATCGCCGATGAGGGGCATGCCCATTCCAAGGATATCGCCGGCCGGCTCCACGTCACCATGCCCTCCGTCACCGGCGCGCTTCGTCAGCTGGAGAAAATGGGATATATCGTGTACAACACGCATTATCCGGTACAGCTCACAAAGGAAGGCAAGGTAATTGCCGATGAAGTCATTCGCCGCCATAATGTTCTGAAGAGATTCTTCTCCCTCGTTCTGGGCCTGCCCGGCGACAAAGCCACCGCCACCGCCTGCCGCCTGGAGCATGCCGTGGATACGGATACCATCCAGCGGTTCATCCTTTTTTCCGAAGCCATCGAAAGCCGCAGCGATGCGAAGCAGCTTCAGGGATATCTTTCCGAAGCCATGTCCATGCTGGGCGATCCCGAAACGGCCGGCATGCGCGTCCTCACGGGATTCGCGAACGGTGAAGTCGTCCGGGTGAAACGGTTCGGGCGGAACCTGCGGGCGACGGAAGACACCGGACTCCGGACGGAAGACGTCGTTTCCATCGAAGGACCTTCGCTGGACGGCAGATCCTTCCGGCTGGTGAGGGACGGTCTTCCCGTGGAACTGCCCACCGCCCGGGCGGAAAACATCTGGGCCGTAAAAGAGACGGTCTGAGGGGGACTTCAGGCGAGGAACCGGGTCCCGATCCGGAACAGCGTCCCGAGCTGATAGACGATCGCCGTGGAAAGGAAGGCAAAAAGGAACAGCGCGACCGCTTCCAGCGCAGCCATCTTCCACGAATTCAATTCTCTGCGTATGACGGCAAGCGTGGCCAGGCAGGGAATGGAGAGCAGCGCAAACAGCATGATGCAGAATCCCTGAAGCGGTGTGTAGTTCTTCATCAGATGCTCACGGAGAGGCACCGATGTTTCATCCGCGTCCCCTTCCGCATAAAGGATCCCGAGCTGGGAGACAAACACTTCCTTCGCGGCCAGAGCCCCGATGGAAGCGGTCGCCAGTTTCCAGTCGAAGCCGATGAACCGGAACAGCGGCTCCAGCGCACGCCCGACTCTTCCCGAAATGGTATACTCCAGCATTTCAGCCTGCTTCTTTTTCTCCAGCTGTTCCATTTCCTCACCGGCGGCACGCGAAGACAGGAGAAGGGCGCGGACCGGCTCCGGGAAATCCTCTTCGCGGCATTCCTCCAGCGCCTCGGACGGAATGAAGCGGTCTTCCTCCGTCTTCGCCATGATCTCGGGATCCAGAGCGCCGCTTTGTCTGAGGAGCTCGATCCCGGCGTCGTCAAGCGCCTTCTCCTGCCGGATCTTTTCGATCTCGGAATCATAGTCCTGAGAGAACGACGTCTTGCGCGGGAACGTATTGCAGAGGAAAAGAAGAATGCTCGCGGCGAGAATGATCGTTCCCGCCTTCTGCAGATACATCTTTCCTCTGTCCCACATATGGAGCACCAGACTCTTGAATGTCGGCATGCGGTACGGGGGAAGCTCCATCAGATAAACTTCGCCATCCCCTTTGAAGAGGGTGGACTTGAGAAGCCGTGCGGCGGCCAGAGCCACCAGGACTCCGATGATGTAGATCAGCCACATGACGAATGCCTGATATTTCGGCGCGAAGAAAGCGGGTATGATCAGCGCATAGATGGGCAGCCTCGCCCCGCAGCTCATCAGGGGCAGTACCAGGATCGTCACCGTCCGGTCCCTCTCCGATTCGATGGTGCGCGTCGCCATGATGGCGGGCACGTTGCATCCGAATCCCAGGACCAGCGGGACGAAAGAACGGCCCTGCAGACCGAATTTCCGCATGATCCCGTCCATGACGAAGGCGGCCCTCGCCATGTATCCGGAGTCCTCCAGAATGGCAATGGCGAAGAAGAGGAACAGAATGTTCGGCAGAAAAACGAGCACGCCGCCCACGCCGCTGATGACGCCGTCGGTCAGCATGGTCCGGAGAAGCGGCAGCGTTTCCGGACTCCACACGGACTTCACCATCCCGTTCAGCCAGGCGAAGAAATCTTCGATGTATCCCATTAAAGGATCCGCCAGCGTAAAGGTGAACCAGAAGGTAACGTAAATGATGAGGAAAAAGAGCGGCAGACTGAAGAACCGGTTCGTCATGACCAGATCGATCTTGTCCGAAATCTCGCGCCGTCTTTCGTGCGACATGGAAATGGCGTCCCGGCAGGCGCCCGCCAGCATGGCATACCTCCGATCGGCCATGAACGTATCCGCTTCGATGGCATGAACATCCCAGAGATGGCGGATCTGCGTCTCCACCTCGGGCGCGACCGGCTGAAGTTCAGGGATCCGCATGGCGGCGGCATCGTGCTCCAGAAGTTTGATGGCGAAGAAGCGGGAATAATGACGGGAGTATTTGTTCTGATCCAGGGCGTCGATCTTCTCCGTCACGGCCCGGATCGCATCGTCCACATCGTTCCCGTAGGAGAGCATGGGCACGCCATGGTCCTCCAGCTCGTGCAGAGACTTTGCAAGCTGGTGCAGAAGGGGACGGACCCCGTTTTCACGGCAGCCGATCGTCTGCACGATGGGAGAGCCGAAATACTTTTCCAGCTTCGAAATGTTGAACTTCAGCCCTTTCTTCCGGGCGTCGTCGCTCATATTGAAGGCGAGCAGCATGGGAATATGGAGTTCCGCCAGCTGGGTCGTGAGATACAGGCTCCGCTGGGGAATCGTGGAATCTATCACGTTGAGGATGAGATCGATCCCGGGTTTCGTCAGCTCCTGGAACACGACCTCTTCCTCCGGAGAGGAACTGGAGAGGGAGTACACGCCGGGCAGGTCGATCAGTTCGATCTTCATCCCGTTGAGAACAAAGGAACCGGACTTGCTTTCCACCGTCACGCCAGGATAGTTTCCCACGTGCTGACGGGCGCCGGTGAGCGCATTGAAAATACTGGTTTTCCCGCAGTTCGGATTACCGGCCAGCGCGATCCGGAAAGACTCCCTCATGATTCAGTCTTCCTCCTTCTCTATGACGATATTCGCGGCATCTTCGCTGTGTATGGCCATGCTCGTATCCAGCACTTTCACGCGCAGAAGTCCGCCGAACGGCGCATGCGCCTCCATCTCCAGCTCCGCTCCCGCCACAAGACCCACGTCCGCAAATTTTTTGCGGCCTCTCGCCTTCGGCATGATCTTCGAAATGGTGGCCTTTGCCCCGACCGGAAGATCGGCCAGCGTAGTCACGCCATTCACATTCACCGTGTACTCGGGATTCTTCCCTTTTCCGGAACATCCGCAGGAACATTTTCCGCCAGCCATCTTGTCTTCATCCTTTCCGGACGGGGGTGCTTGCCTCCGAACCTCTTATTGAAGCCGGACCGGTTCACCGGCCGACTTTTGTTTGCCAGAGCTAACTTCGAGCAGAAAGCGCTTTCCGTCTCTCGTTTCGCGGGATCCGGACGCCGTCTCTCAGCGTATTCCGCATATAATATAGCACGACATGACCGCTTGTCAATTAGCTTTCTCTAACTTTTTTCGTTTTTTTTCTCCGCTGCAGTGAAAAGGCAAAGCAGCGGCAATGAGGTTCCCGGATGGGGCGCGCCCGGAAACGCCGCCAATCGTCTTGCACAATTTATGATATCACAAATTACTTATTACAAATAATATTTATATTTTAATTCAGATTTTTATGCATGACATTTGTTTTATTCGGCACGCGCTGTATATTATTTTCGGAAGAGACAGGAGAACCAGCATGAATCCAAAGATTTCCGGAGCGGAAATCGCCAGACTGGCCCGTGTAAGCCAGTCAACGGTTTCCCGTGCGCTCAATCCCCATCGTGCCTGGCAGATTTCCGCTGAAAAGCGGGCGGAAATCCTGTCTTTGTGCCAAACGCACGGGTATCCGGTCAAAAACGGTATAAAGCCCCGATATCGTACGTTCAAGATCGGTTTTGTAATGGGGCGAATGGATCACGATCTGGATACCTGCCGTTTCATGCTTCGCCAATTATGCGACCATCTCCAGGCCAGCGGCTATACGCTGACGCTGATCCGGGTGGACTTTTCTTCGCCGAAAATGATTTTACACGTCCGGCACATCATCAAATCCGACATTGCCGATCTTTATATTGTCGGCTCCTCTCTCCTGAATGGGCAGACCATCGAACTCTTCCATCGTATCAGCCGGCGGGTCATTTGCTACTACACCGGATCCGATATTTGGAAACCGGCGAGATTCCATTCGCTGATCTCGTCGATCCGGTACGATCATGAAACATCGTTCAGGCAGGCAACGGAACAAATCCCGCTGCCGCTGCTCAGGGATTCGTTCTTTTTCGGGTATTGTGACCGGGATGCGGAGGAAAAACTGCATCTGCTCCGTAGACAACTCAGAAAACACCATATTTCCCTTACCCGGTCCAGGGTTGTGCTGTATGGTTCCGGGCTGATCTCATCCGGTCTGGCGACGTATCGGGACGGCGTCCGGGCAGTTCACGAAAATCTGGAACGGATCCGGGATCATCGGCTTTACTGGGTTGAAAGCACCCCTGCGGCCGCGGCGCTCAAGGATGAATTGGAACGGACCGGTTCGACCTGCGGATCCGATTATCAGATCGTGACGTACCGTTTTTATTCCAGTCTGCGGCAGGATTATTCCCGGATCGATGATGACTTCTGCCATCTGGTCTGCGATGAAGATCAATTCGCCCGCACCTTATCCGAATTGATCCTGACCCTGATTGATGATCCGACTCCACGGCATCTGGTGATCCCGACCCGGTTTGAAATATCCGATTCCCTGGCGGCGCAGCTGAAAGCACACAATGGGAAAGTCTAACGACAAAAACAAATCATGAAAACTATACAGAAAGGAGCCATTCCATGAAACTGGATCTGATGTTTCTGAACGACACCCAGCTTCGGGCTCTGGGTGCGTACGACATCCGCGCCGCGATCGAAGACGTCCGCAAAGTCCTGACTCTCCATGTTCAACACAAGGTGAACAGCCCCAGCAAGGTGGTGCTCCGCTGGGGAACCTCGCTGGAAGATGAAAATCTCTACGGCCGGTGCAATGCCATGCCCTGCTGCATCGGCGGGGACATCGACATGGCCGGGATCAAATGGCTCGGATCCAATCCGCAGAACTACAAAAAAGGACTGCCCCGCGCCACCGGCCTGGTGATCCTCAACGATCCCGACACCAAGATCCCCCTGTGCGTGGCGGACTGCACCCGGGTCTCCGGCGTCCGCACCGGCGCCGCCAGCGCGCTGGCCATCGACGAACTTGCGAAGAAAGACGCCTCGACAATCCTGCTCATGGGTGCCGGATTTCAGGCGCGGCTTCAGCTCGAGGCGGCAAAAATCGTCCGTCCCGCCCTCAAGAAATGCTTCGTCTATGACATCCGTCCGGAACAGTCCCGCGCGTACGCGGAAGAGATGTCCGCCAAGCTCGATATGGATGTCATCGCCGTGGACGATCCGAAGCAGGCATCCCTGGAAAGCGATATCGTCATCACCGTGACCATTTCCGCCGTCCCGGTGGTTTTCGCGGACTGGCTCCATCCCGGACAGACCTGTCTGAATCTGGCCGACTTCGAATACGAATATGCCTGTCTGCCGAAATGCGGAAAGGTCGTGGTCGACGACTGGGAAGGCGTCAAACACCGCCAGATCAGCACCGTCTCCCTGATGTACCGCGACGGCCTCTTCAAGGAGGAACAGCTTCACGCCGAACTCGGAGACATTCTGCTGGGCCGCAAGCCCGGAAGAGAAAATGACGATGAGATCATTTACTTCAACAGCGTGGGCCTCGGCGCCGAAGATCTCGCCGTCATCACCCGCTGCTATCGCAAAGCCCTGAAGGAAGGCGGCGGAACGGTCGTCCCCTATTGGGAATGACCGTACACGCCCGGTACCGGAAAAGGCTGTCACGATAAAACAAGATTTCAGAAAGGAGAAACCATCAAGGTATGAGGTATGAGGTATGAGGTATGAGGTAAAAGAGAGTTCCGACAGCTTGATGATGGAGAAGTCATTTTCCTTTGCCCTGCGGGGACGAGTATCGGAGCAAATCTGGAGGAAAGCAGAGGCGCCCGGTCATCCCCGGATTTTCAGGCAAAATTTTCCATTGCATACAAGGAAGCACGGGAGACATCTTACTGGCTGCGTCTTCTCCTCGCCTCAAAATACCTCACGGAACGGCAGTTTAACAGTCTTCACGCAGATTGTGAAGAACTGATTCGAATACGGGGATCCACACAACTTACAATGAGAACAAAAATTCAGAAAGGGCTGTAATCATGATGACGAACCGGGGATCTGCATTAAGAACCTCATACCTCATACCTCATACCTCATACCTGAAGCGATTCACGCTGATCGAACTGCTCGTCGTCATTGCCATCATTGCCATTCTCGCGGGAATGCTTCTGCCGGCTCTGGGAAAAGCAAAGCAGAGCGCCCAATCGATCCAGTGCATAGGCAATCTGAAACAGTGCGGGATCAGTTTGCTCAGTTACAGCAACGACTTCAACGGCAATATCTGTGCGATGCGATCCAAAGGCGAGGCTTTGTGGTATATAATCCTGTTCCAGAACGGCTATCTGCCGGAGCAGGAAAATGCGATCATCTATCCGGCAAAGCTTGTCCGCTGTCCGTCCTTTCATGCGGATACCATCAGCCGCTACAATGTGTACGGCTTTCTTTCTCTGGCCTATTTGAGAGGACATAACACGGATGAAATTGCCGCAGGAAAAAAGAACCTGTCACTGCGGATTTCAGGCGATTCCAATGATCAGGACTTCCTGATCACAGGATCGGCAAAATGTCCGAACCGCACCCCTCTGCTCAGTGATACGGCCCGGAACGATTATTCCCGTCAGGACTGGGACAATCAGTACTACGGGGAAGCCACCACGACATTTCACATGCGTCATAACAACAAAACGAACTCGGTTTTTCTGGATGGATCGGCCCGTTCCAGTTCTGAAGCGATGCTGACGGAGGACCTGCAGGAGCTGCACCGGCACCATTTGAGCGAAAGAGCTTTCCGCTCCCGGGCGTACGTTTTCATGCAGACCGGATTGCGGAAAAAACTTTTCTGATCTGCGGGAGATCATCGTATGCTGAAGTATTTTGCCGGACTGATGTGCTGTGCCGCAGCATGTCTGGGCGCCGATGTGAAAATCATTCTGCCGGACGATCCGCAGATATGGGAGAAGAAGGCGGCTGCCGATCTGCGGAAATATCTGTCGGAAAGCGTAGAGGGGGAAATCACGGTTGAGGGGCAGCCCGCGGAATTTCATGTGGGAGAAACTGCGCTGGCGAAATCGCTCGGGCAGGATCTCCGCGAGGAGGAATGGTGCATCAAAAATGTGGAAGGACGAATTGTCCTGTTCGGCGGCGGCCGCCGCGGCACGACATATGCGGTGTCCGTTTTTTTGGAACGCTATGCGGGAATCCTTCTTTTCAGCATGCACGAAAAGGAGATTCCGCACCGAAAAGAACTGTGTCTGCCGAAACTGGACTTGCGGGGAAAACCGGCGTTCCCGATCCGGGCGATATTTCCGGATTACAGTGAAAAATGGGATGACGGCGATTTCGCGGCGTTCAACCGTCTGAACTCGTTTGGAGACCGCTGGATTTCCGCAGCCAACGGCGGAGGCTTTCGCTATGGTTCCCCGTACAGCGTCCATACGTTCAACCGGTATGTTCCCGAGGCGGAATTCTTTCAGACGCATCCGGAATATTTTTCCCTGACGCGGAAAGGGAATCGCAATCCGAACCGGATGGAAGGACAGTTGTGTCTGAGCAATCCCGAACTGGTCGACGTCATGTGGAAGAAACTGCAGGGCTTCATTCTTGCCGACGAGGCGAAAGCCGAAGGGAACGGCAGTCCCGCGCCCGGCATTTACGATATTTCCCAAAACGACAACAACTCTTTCTGCGTTTGTGAAAGGTGCAGTCAACTGCGTGCCTATTACGGAAATGCGGAGTCCGGACTGCAGCTGAATCTGATCAATCAGCTTGCCCGCAGACTGAAGCAGTTCCGTCCGGATTTGAAAATTTCCACACTGGCATATTTTCAGACAGAAGCGCCGCCGCGCAATATCACGCTGGAAGACAATATCGTGATCCGGCTCTGCAATACGGCCAACAATTTTGCCGGCGGACCGGAAGGAGCCGGCGAAGAACCGTTCCGTCAAAGGCTTAAAGACTGGGGCGGGCTGACGGACAGTCTGGGAATTTGGGACTACGGCATATCCTTCAACGGATTTGCCCGGGGACTGCCGTATCCAAGCGAATTCTTCCTCCAGGAGACCTTGCGGTATTACAGAGCGCACAATGTCCTGTTTCCTTTCGTCGAGCGGGAATATATTTATCATACCGACATGGCGGTGATGAAAACCTGGCTGCATGCAAAACTGATGGAAGACCCGGACGCCGATTTCGATACGCTGCTGAATACGTTCCTGAACGGGTATTACGGGAAGGCGGCACCGTTCATTCGGCAATATCGGCTGACGCTGCTTGCATCGGTCCGGGAAAAGAAACCTTTCATTACCGCGTTCATGCCGTCCGCGTTCTCCTTTACCCATCTGGATTGCAAGACGGTTTCCGCTTGCGATAAGCTGCTGGAACAGGCGGAATCGGCCGTTCAAGACGATCCGGTTCGGGTTCGACGTGTCCGCGAAGCCCGTGCCGGGATCGATGAAGCGATCATACTTTTTATCCGCAAATTCAATCTGGAGGATCCGGGACACGGTCTGGATCCCCGGATTGCCGCAAAACGTTTGAAGGAAACGCTTCGGACTTCGATCGAAACCTGCATCGACCCGAAAAGGCAGGCGCACTGTCTCGCCAAAATCGCCAGAATGGATGTTTATGACATCCTGCCGGAAACGATCCCTCCGCAAAACGAGGCGGCGAACGGCATAGATATTCCGATCGAACTGGCAAGCTGGTGGGCAGGCGGTGAACCGCTGGTCAAGGACCCCGAGTCCCCCCTCGGATACGCGGTCCGTGTCCGGCAGGGGGTTTTACCCGTGCTGATCGGCGGATATGACCAGCAGACCCGTTCCGAACATTTTTCGGCACGAATCACCGGAGAGGAAATCAAAGGTCCAGGCTACCGCTGGTATACGATCGGGGAAACGTTTCGTCCCCGTCCGGCAGGATATATTTATCTGACCAACAAATGGTTTGTCCAGTTCCCGCAAAGTCCGGCCTGGACTGCGGATCCCGATTCGCCATGGAGGATCCATGTCAGCATGAAATTTACCGGTCCGGCTTACCCCGGAGGAAAAGCCGAAGACAGCAATGCCATTTTCATAGACCGGATCGTACTGGAACCCGTATTACACCCCTGATCGAGAAGAAACATGATGCATGTCATTACGGATTACGGGGCAGCGGGAGACAGCCTTACCAACTGCACCGCAGCCATTCAGAAAGCATTGGATCTTTGCGGCAGACAAGGAGGCGGTACGGTCGTCATTCCGCCCGGAGTCTATCTCACCGGCACCATTTATCTGCGTTCACGCACCCGGCTCGAAATCCAAAAGGGGGCCGTGCTGAAGGCCACTCCGGACCGCACATGTTATAATCGGGCCGATTTCACCCCGCAAAACAGTGCTTCCGTTCGTGAAAAAACGGATGGGACTCATCTGATCGCAGCTGTGAATGTGGAAGACGTGACGATTTCCGGCGGAGGTGTCATTGACGGAAACCGGGAAGTTTTTTTCGATCCGAAAAAGCATACCCGCAGTACCTTCCCCGGTCTGCGTCCGGCGCAGATGCTCTATTTCTGCGAATCGGCCGATATCACCTTGCAGGATATCCAGCTCCGAAATGCCGCCTACTGGAGCTGCTTCTTTCACGGATGCCGGAGAATCACGGTTTCCGGCGTCCGGATCCGGACCGGACGGAAGGACTGGAACGGCGACGGGCTGGATATCGACTGCTGTACCAATGTAGTTATCAAAGGCTGCGACATCGACACGGCGGATGACTGTATCGCCATCCGCGCCAACGGGAAGAAACTGCAGGGCACCCCGGCAGAAACGGCGCAGGTCACGGTTTCCGATTGCATTTTAAGTTCGGATCAGGCCGCCGTTCGTTTCGGAGTTGGCTCCGGCACTATCCGGGAATGTTCTCTCCGCAATCTCATCATCCCCGACTGCACGCTCGGCATCACGATCCATGGCCATTACAGCCACAGTCAGGATACCGGCCTGACGATTCGGGATATCCTGATCAGCGACGTCTCCCTCCGATCCCGGCTGATCCCGTTCTGCATTATGGAACACTACGCACTCATGCCGCAGAAAGACGGTAACGGAGCCGATATCGAAAATATCACACTCCGCAATATCCGCGTTTATGCCGAGGGCACCGCCCTGATCCAGGGCGACAGGGACCGTAAAGTCCGGAACATCCTTCTCCAGGACATCGATCTGACCGTCGGCGGCGGACATCAAATCGTCAAAAACGCGGATGAAAACGATCACCGGAGGATCGGCGACGGCTGGCGGTTTTACCAGCCCCATGCATTCGCCGTTCTCTATGCCGAAAACGTGATCTGCCGGAACATGCATCTTCATTGGGCGGATGGCCGTTCAAATTTATGGGAAGCACCGTTTTACTCCGAAAATTCGGTCTGCTGCGATTTTGAACGGCTTTCCTGCGATCCCTTGCGGAAAAACGGGTAAGACGAAATGCCGGACCTCTGAAACGGCTTTGCTCCGGCGAACATCGTCCATCCGCGCGCCGTATCGGCAAATTTGCAAAAAAGCATAAGCGAGTGTATATTGCTGCTTTGACTGCAGAAACTTTTTAGGATACGAGGAAAATATGGGATTCAGGATTGCAGGGACAGGACACTATGTTCCCGATCGGATTCTGACGAACGCCGATCTGGAAAAAATGGTGGAGACGTCCGATGAATGGATCGTGACGCGGACCGGGATCCGGGAGCGCCACATCGCGGACCCGGAGACCGCCACCTCCGATCTGGCCGCAGAGGCCGGCCGCAGAGCTCTTCAAAATGCGGGAATCGAACCCGGAGACGTGGATCTGGTGATCGTTTCCACCATCACGCCGGATATGCCGACCCCGTCCACCGCCACCGTGGTCCAGCGGAAACTCGGGATCCCGCCCTGCATGTGTTTCGATGTGGAGGCGGCGTGCACCGGACTCCTGTACGGACTCGATATCGCCCACGCGCTCCTCTCCTCCGGACAGCGCAGGACCGCGCTTCTCATAGGCGGCGACAAACTTTCCTGCGTGACGAACTGGACCGACCGATCCACCTGCGTCCTGTTCGGAGACGCGGCATCCTCGCTGGTCCTTCAGGCGGATCCCGCCTTCGACGGCGATTTTTATGTCGGCGCCGAAGTGGGAGCCGATGGACGGGACGCCGATTTTCTGAAGATACCCGGATTCGGAAGCGCCTGTCCGCCCACAGCGGAAGGGGTGGCGCAGCATCTGAACTGCATCACGATGAACGGACCCAAGACCTATCAGATGGCCGTCACGGCCATGAGTCAGGCGTGCAAAAAAGTTCTGGAGAAAACGGGCGTCAGAGCCGATCAGATACGCTGGGCCATTCCCCATCAGGCCAACGACCGGATCATCAGCGCCGTGGCCGCCCGGCTGGGCATCTCGGAACGGATATACCGGAACGTCTCCCGGTTCGGAAATACGTCGTCGGCCTCCATCGGGATCTGTCTGGACGAATTGAACCGTTCGGGACAGCTTCAGAAAGGCGATCTGATCCTCACCGCCGCATTCGGAGCAGGTCTTACCTGGGCGGCAGAACTTTTGCGCTGGTAAAAAATAAGATTCAGGAGTTGAAATATGGAAGAAAGAAGAGAAAGAAGAGTCGTGGTGACCGGGTACGGCGCTCTCTGCTGTCTCGGAAAGAGTGTCGAGGAAATCTGGACGAATCTGGTCGCAGGCAAGTGCGGAATAGGCCCCGTCACCCTTTTCGATCCCGCCACTTTCAAGACCCGGATCGGCGGTGAAGTCAAAGATTTCGATCCGGTCCGGTACATCCCGGAGAAGGAAAGCAGACATCTGGACCGGTTCGTTCAGCTGGCCATTGCCGCCGCCGAGGAAGCCGTGTCCATGGCGAATCTGAAGGAACTTCCGCCCGACGAGAATCCGTACAGGATCGGCAGTCTGGTCTCCAGCGGGGTCGGCGGCCTGAAGGAAATCACGGACGCGGCCCGTACTCTGATCGAACGGGGACCTTCCCGTCTCTCTCCATTCCTCGTCCCGAAAATGATCAGCGACATGGCGTCCGGACAGATTTCCATCCGCTACGGATTCAAAGGGCCCAATTTCGGTCTGGTATCCGCCTGCGCCTCCGGATGTCATTCCATCGGAGAAGCCTTCCACATCGTGAAGCGCGATGATGCGGATGTCATGCTGGCCGGCGGGACCGAAGCCTCCATCCAGGAGCTCTGTCTGGGCGGATTCAACGCCCTGAAGGCGCTGAGCACGAGAAACGACGATCCGCAGCACGCCAGCCGCCCCTTCGACAAGGATCGCGACGGTTTCGTTCCCGCCGAGGGCGCGGGCGTCGTGGTGCTGGAAGAACTCGAGCACGCGAAAAAGCGCGGCGCGAAGATCCTGTGCGAGATCATCGGATACGGCGCCACCGGCGACGGATTCCATATCACCAGCCCCGATCCCGAAGGCAACGGCGATGCCGAAGCCTTCCGCGTCGCCATGCGGCACGCCGGGATCCGGCCCGATGAGGTCGACTACATCAATGCCCACGGGACCAGCACGGCGCTCAACGACAAGTATGAGACCATCGCCATCCGGAAGGCATTCGGCCCCGATGCGGACAAGATCTCCATCAGCAGCACGAAAGGCGCCACGGGACACGCTCTCGGCGCCGCCGGCGCTCTGGAAAGCATCTTCTGCATGAAGGCCATCGAAACCGGCATCGTCCCGCCCACCATCAATTACGAAACGCCCGATCCCGACTGCGATCTGGATGTGACGCCCAATCAGGCGCGCCGCCGCGATATCCGGATCGCCGCCAACAACAATCTGGGTTTCGGCGGACACAACGCCGTGGTGCTTTTCCGGAAATTCGAAGAATGACCGGGGCCGTAACGGCGTCCGGCGCTCACTCCACCTTTTCGACTTCGACTCCGGGGAACTGCTGCATGAAGCGGAGGATCTGATTTTCTCCGTTGGGCACCCGTTCCCGCACCCACATCTTGACTTTCAGCCACTCTTCGGACCCCACCTTCTCGCTTCCGACAGAATAGTTGATTATATGGAAGTCGTTTGCATTTAATTCGTTGGTAACCTGGATCAGATTGTTCCGGTCCTTCGTCAGAAACACCAGATAGCTGGCGCGGGTACGGAATTTCCGCAGAAAATACCGCATGGCCTCCAGTCCGATCAGAGCAAAGACCGTAGCGGAAACGCCCACCGCATAAAGACCGCCTCCCACGGCCATGCCGATCCCCGCCACCGCCCAGAGGCCCGCCGCCGTGGTAAGACCGTGAACGACCTGCTTCTGCATCATGATCGTGCCCGCGCCGATGAAGCCGATCCCGCTGACGATCTGGGCGGCCACGCGGCTCACGTCAAAACGGATGTTGGCGTCGGGATAAGTCGTGATCAGTGCGATCATGTCACGGAATCCCCATTGGGAGACGATCATGATCAGACAGCTGCCTATGGCCACCAGAAAATGCGTGCGGGTACCGGCCTCTTTCGCACGGTATTCCCGTTCGAAGCCCACCGCCGCCCCCAGAATGCCGGCCAGCGCCAGTCTCATCATGAAAATGTAATTCCAATCCCAGTTCGCGGCCATGTCCATATTGCTCGAATCCTCTCCGGTGAAATGTGAAACGGTTCATCCAATTTTCCGGATAATATAGCAGAGCTCCTCCTTTTTTCAAGAACAAATACGCTCCTTCCGCCCTGCGGAAATTCTGAAAAACGTGAGCCCGGCGCGGAACGCGGAATAAGAATTATCTTTTCTCCGGTCCGGGACTTGACATTTCGGAAAAAGCGAGTATAATTATATCAATCAGAAATACAATCGATTGTAAAACAGAGGAGACGAACCATGCTGAAATCCGACAGCCGCACTTTCATCCACGTCCTCAGCGAAGAAGGACCATACCTGAAGCGTTTTACGCTCATCGAACTGCTGGTCGTCATCGCCATCATCGCCATTCTCGCAGGGATGCTGATGCCGGCTTTGAGTTCGGCAAAGTCCCATGCAACCGATCTCGAATGCAAGAACAATCTCCGGCAGATCGGGTTGTCGACGCTGAGTTATGCGAATGATTTCAATTATTTCCCGCCGAGAATGATTACGGATGAAAACGGGAACCGTCTCGAAAGCGTAACGTTCATGGGGTGGACATATATCAGCGCAAGCGACCGATATGAACCTACCTGGGCGGACATTCTGATGCGTCTGGGATATTTTTCCCAGGCGACGGTCGGTCGTCAGCGCTCTACCCGGTATTTGGCGCTGGATGGATTTCTGCGCTGTCCGGAGTCGGAAAAAGAGCAGAGCAGAAGTATATTCCTCTCCGACGATCCCAGCGGGAAACTGGCCGTTCATTCCAAGGATTTCACAACGTATATCTACAACGCAACTTATTCGAGTCTGGCAAAGAATGCGATAGAATACTGGGGACCCGGACACGGCGGGATAGGCATCAACAGCGGAATGCTCCAGACGAGAATCAAATATCCTTCATCGACCATGATGTTCGGAGACGGTTCCGTATGCTTCATCATTACCGATTATCGAAACGATATGGGTGTACGGGTCGCGAAGCGCCACAAGAATGAGTTGAATGTGATTCACTGCGACGGTTCGATCGCCCGCTACAAATCTCTTTGGGATGATTATTCTTATTTGCGGTACAGCGGGAAAAATCACTGACGGAGAGTTTTTAGATGAATATCAAAAAAGCAATAGCCGGGCTGCTGATTCTTTCCGCCGCCGCAGCAAGCCTTCAGGGCGAAGAAAATCTGTTTTGCAATCCGGAATTTGCCAGTGGGACCGGATTCCTCCCGGATCACTGGGGCGGCGCCTCCTGGGAGGGCGCAAGAGAGGCCTACAAAACAGAGAACGGGATCGTCCGGATCAGCGAAAAAACGGCCAACTACAACAGTTCGCTCTACCAGACAGTCAATGTGATACCGGGCAAAAGCTACTATTTTGCCATCGACATGAAGTCGGATCAGCTGGATCATCCGGCGGAGATATTGTATTCGGTGCTGGATGAAAACGGAAAGAAACTGGTTGTGCACCGTCCTTTGCTGCAAGGCTACAGAGGTCCGCAGAAAGAGTGGATACAGACCGGATTCATCATCCCGCTGGGCTCGATCCCCGAAGCACGGAAACTGACGATTTTTCTGTGCGTGTACAATCTGTCCCGAAAACCGGGAGAGGACCGGGCCATGTATTTCCGGAATCCGGAACTGACCGAATACACGGGGCAGAAGGCCGTGCCGCCACCCGGACCGAAAGCGAATGACGCCATTCTTCCGGATCAGCCGTTTCAGGAGAGGTTCACGGGATTCCCGCCCGGAACGCCGTACATGCTGGAAAAAGACGGGGTCGGTTTCTTCCGGCTCAATTCCAAAACCATGCCGCGCCGGGACATCGTCATGACCATTACTGCGCCAGAAGGGGTGTCGTGCGAACTGTACATGATGAAACGGGGAACAGATAAACTGGTCAGAATTCCCGGCGAGGAGAACCGGTATCTGATCGGCAGGGAATACGACTGGGCAGCCTGGGGCGGCAGCCTGATCTTCTGCGCGGAGAACCAGGTCCCGGATGAGTTCGCGATTGGGATGGACTTCGAATACGGAGGGAAGAAGATCAGCTTCACGGTCCCCGTGAAACAGATTTCCGGATATCCGGGAGGAAAACTGCCGGGAAAAAGGCGGTATTTCTCCTGGCAGTCCATGCCGGTGACGCAGATCGACGCCGCCGATCCGGAAAACACGCTGGGGATCCGGCTGAAAGAGTACTGGGAAAGATCGGGCTGGGTTGACCTGCCGTATGTGGAACTTAACTGGCGCATTCCTTACAGCTGGAATCCGAAAATACTGGATCTTCCGCAGGCGGTAGATCCCTCCGGAGCGCCCGTGCCGCTTTACTGCGACAGCGCCTTTGCGGCCGCCGGGCCGGATTTTCTCCGGAAATCATTGGCCTCGAGCAAAAAATTTTATAATCTCCTGAAAAAGGCAAGCTACATCACCTGGGACTACGAGCCGTATGTTATCGGGCCTGTCACGACGAGCTGCTTCTGCCGGGATTGCATTAAGGCGTTCGCAAAGGAGAACGGTCTGCCGGAAAATCTGACGGGGGAGGAAATCCTGAAGAAACACCGCCGGGCCTGGGTGGATTTCCGGTGTCGTCAGCGGGCCGCCTCGGTGCGGACCGTGGTGGAAGCAGTTAAAAAAATCAATCCGGATGCCGCCTTCGGGTTCTGTTCCGTTCAAATTGCGCCCCGCAAAGAAACGGAGGAAGAATACGAGGAAGCCTACGGGGGCCGATCCCGCCTGTTTGACGATTTTGCAGACCGTTTCGAAACCATGAACTACTGGAGCAATCTGGACTTTTTCCGCAGTCTGGAACGGGAAGCACTGGAACTGAAAAAGCCGAAATACACCCTGATCCAAAACGGCTGGAACAAGCCGTATTCGGCGCCGCTGCTGGGAATGCAGTATCTGGCGGCGGCATTCTGCGCCGGAGAAGAGGATTTTCCCGGCATTGCGCAGGGCCTTTTCATTTCCAACGGCGAACAGGTCAGCGAAATGCGCAAGACAATGAATTTCATTGCGCTGGGCGAACCGCACTGGAACCAGGGAAAACTGGTCCGGAACACCCGTGAGATCCGGGAAGGGTTCAACGCCGCCGGACGATACTACGCACTGGAACGGAAGGCCGCCGACGGCCGGAGCTGGTCTCTGATCTTCAACAACGACCAGAGGGAGACGATTTTCCTTCATCCACTCTGTGATCCCGGCACAGGCAGCGTTACCGATCTCTTCACAGGCGAAGTCCTTCCGGTACGGGAAGGAAAACTGACGCTGAAACTGGCGCCGCTGGCGTATCAGCTGCTGGAGTTTTCGCCGGAAAAGAAAGAAGCCTCCGCCGACCTCCCCGATTATGCGAAGGAAGAGGAGACCGCCATTGAAAACTACCGTAAAACCACCTCGTCCGGCAGCAAGTACGGAATGAGCTATATGAAAACGCCGGATAAATACGTGATCACCACTCCGGTCCATTCGCTGGAACTGGATCTGAAGAATTCCGGTGAAGGCGTCTGGAAGGCGGGGAAAGATGTCATGGCAAACATTGTCGGCCGTGGCGTTTTCATGGATCAGGGTGCTTTCGAGCTGGGGAAACGGGATATAGCCATCGAAGACCTCTCGTTTGACCGGGAAAGTGTCAAGGTCCGTTTTTCCTTCGTGATCCAGGAACCGCCCTACACCGGACTGCGCATCCGCCGGGAGTACACGCTGTCCAGAGATACTCCGGAGATCAAGGCGTATATCGAGATCGTTCCGGAAGGCGGCTACCGTCCGTTCCGGCTGCGGGACGTCAACAACTTCATCATGCCGCTGCCGGCGCTTCCCGAAGATCCGGCCTCGGAAGTAACGGTGGGGGAAATCACGGACAGAAGTCTCGGCCATATTGCCTTCCTCCGCGATGGAGCGAAACTTCCAGGCGGCAAACCGTTTCTTTCGGAATGGCTCAAGAAGGAGCCCGGACTGCTGAAGGGCGATACTTTCGCAGTCCGTCCGATCAACGGGCAATACAGGATCGAACTTTCCGCGCCCGACGTGGATCAGCTGTTTGTCTGGCGGGACAAAGGGTCCGCTTCGCTGGAAATGATCTGGCCGGACGCCTATCCGGACAACGATCCGCACAAGGCTGCGACCTGGAAGATGAGTTACAGTCTGAAGTTTTTCAAGGACAGGTAACGGGGCAGGATCAGCCCTGCCCCAATAAGATCCGGATCCGGAAACATCTGCGTCTCACACTTTTGCGGGACGCCGGAAAAACTGCCGGGAGTTCCGGTACTCGTCTTCCTTCCGGTCGTTTCCGCTCTGTTGCCGTTTTTTTTCCACAAAAAGGCAAAAAAATCGAAAGTTCCGGGTTCTCTCCCTTTGATTTTTCTCGCGCGCATGCTACATTACCAGTAAAAGGCCGGACCGTTCCGGCTGACCGGATTTGAGTTTCAATTTTTCCTTCAATGGAATAAATTTCAGGAGAGTAGCAGAGATGTCCGACGAAATGGAACCGACCGCTGCGGAAAACGCAGCACAGCAGCCCGACAACTCCGCGGCCTATACCGCGGATAAGATCACCGTTCTGGAAGGGCTGGAAGCCGTTCGAAAACGCCCGGCCATGTATATCGGCGATACGGCAGAAAACGGACTCCACCACCTGGTCTACGAAGTCGTCGACAACAGTATCGACGAAGCTCTGGCGGGCTACGCTTCCCATGTGGAAGTGACGATCCATCCGGACAACAGCGTGACCGTGAAGGATGACGGACGCGGCGTCCCGGTGGATATCCACAAGGATCTGGGGATCCCGGCCGTGGAAGTCGTGATGACCGTTCTCCATGCCGGCGGCAAATTCGACCACAACTCCTACAAGGTGTCCGGCGGACTCCACGGCGTGGGCGTTTCCTGCGTCAATGCGCTCTCCGACTGGATGGAGGTGGAAGTCCACCGCGGCGGCATGTCCTACAATATCCGGTTCGAGCGCGGCGTCACGGTCCGCAAACTGGCGCCGCTCCATCCCGTCTCGGACCGCGGGACCACGGTGACGTTCCATCCGGACAAGGACATCTTCGTGGAGACCACGATCTACAAGTGGGACCGTCTGGCGGCCCGGCTCCGCGAACTGGCGTTTCTGAACCGGGGTGTCCGGATCACGCTGACGGACGAACGGGAAGAGCCGGTTCGGACGGAATCCTTCTTTTTCGAAGGCGGCATCTGCGAATTTGTCAAGCATCTGAATGCGAACAAGCAGCTGGTGCATCCGGACGTCATCTACATGACCAAGGAGAAGAACGGTCTTGTGGTGGAAGTGGCGCTGCAGTACAATACGGACTATCAGACGCAGATCTACAGCTATGCGAACAACATCAACACGCATGAAGGCGGGACGCATCTGATCGGGTTCCAGAGTGCGCTCACCCGGACCGTCAACGCCTATGCCAAGGCCCAGAACATGCTGAAGGGCGACAAGGCGATCCGCGGCGAAGACACCAGGGAAGGACTCAGCGCCATCATCAGCGTCAAAGTGCCGGATCCCCAGTTCGAGGGGCAGACCAAGACCAAGCTGGGCAACAGCGAGGTCAAAGGCGTGGTGGAAACCATCGTCAACGACGCATTGGGAACGTTTTTCGAGGAACATCCCAATGACGCGAAAATGATCATCGAGAAGAACCTCCTGGCTTCCCACGCCCGCGAACAGGCCGCAAAGGCCCGTGAGCAGGTCCGCAAGGGCGCCCTGAACGGGTTCTCCCTGCCGGGCAAGCTCATGGACTGCGCCGAACGGGATCCCTCGAAAGCCGAGATCTTCATTGTGGAAGGGAACTCCGCCGGCGGTACGGCGAAGGGCGGAAGAGATCCGAAGTACCAGGCGATCCTTCCTCTCCGCGGAAAGATCCTGAACGTGGAAAAGGCGCAGATCCACAAAATTCTGGAGAACAAGGAGATCCAGTCTCTCATCGCTTCCATCGGCTGCGGGATCGGCGAAGAGGATTTCGACGAAGCCAAGCTGCGCTATCACCGGATCGTCATCATGACCGATGCCGATGTGGACGGCTCTCATATCGCCACGCTCCTGCTCACCTTCTTCTACCGGCAGATGAAGCCCCTCATCGAAAAAGGGTACATCTATCTGGCCAAGCCCCCGCTCTACAAGGTCACCCGCAAGAAGAACGAAAGATACATCGACAGCGACGAACAGCTTGACCGGTATTTGATCACCCTCGGCAACGAGGATCTGGAAGTGAAGTGGGCCGGGACCGGCGAAGTCCTCTCCGCGGAAGAGATCGCAAAGGTCTCCTCCTACGTCACGAGGACGCAGCAGGTCACCCAGGGACTGCATCGGCACGGTGTGGATCCGAATCAGTACATGTCCATGGAACGGGACGGAAAATTCCCCACGGAACTGGTCATCGTGCATGAGACGGACGGATCCGTGACGGAAAGCCTTCTCTTCAGCAAGGAAGAGGAAAGCGAACTCCTTGCCGAAGCGGAAAAGCGGCTGCCGCCCATGATCCTCCCCGAAGGCACCGATCCCGAAGCTCCGAAGCCGATCCATCCCGCGATCGACATCATCCAGCTCTTCGAAGCCCGCGACTGCATGGAACTCGGCGACGAGATCCGGGCCGCCGGCTGCGATCCCAAGACCGTCCTGCACGGAACCGAACCCCTGTTCATCATCCGCCGCAAAACCTCCGGCGAGGAAGAGACCGTCAACTCCATGCTGGAACTGTTCGAGTCCATCAAGAACAACGGACGCGAAGGTCTCAAGATCCAGCGGTACAAAGGTCTCGGTGAAATGAACGCGGAACAGCTGTGGTCCACCACCATGAATCCGGAAACGCGGAAGATGATTAAGGTGACCATGGAGGATGCCGTGGAGGCGGAACGCATTTTCACGCTTCTCATGGGCGATGCCGTGGAGCCCCGCAGAGAATACATCGAGCGCCATGCCGCCGGAGTGAAAGATCTGGATATCTGAGGCGCCATCGAGGCACCGTGTGTAAGGAAATCAGCCTGATATGAAACTTATCTTTCTGAAAGACGCGAATTACGACCGGGAACGGAAAGCGCTTTGTACGCGGACGCCCGTGCCGGCCGAGATCGAAGAACGGGTCCGGCAGATCGTGGCGGCTGTGGCCGAACGGGGCGACAAAGCCGTTTCGGAATTTCTGGAGAAATTCGACGGCGTGAAACTCCCGCCCGCCCGTTTCCGCGTCACGGAACAGGAGATCCGGGAAGCCGAGGCACAGATCCTGCCCGGAGAACGGAGAGCCATCAAGCTGGCGCTTCGTCATATCCGCGAATTCGCCCTCCGGACGAAACCGGAATCCTGGACGTTCCGTCCGCGGCCCGGCGTCGTTCTGGGCGAACAGTTCCGTCCCATGGAACGCGTGGCCTGCTACGTGCCCGGCGGCACCGCGCCCCTGGTCTCCACGGCGATCCATACGGTCGGCGTGGCGAAAGCGGCCGGCGTTCCCTCGGTGGCGGCCATGACTCCGCCCATGAAAAACGGAAAAATCAATCCGAAGACGCTCTACGCACTCCATGCGGCGGGCGCGGATGAGATCTGGAAGATGGGCGGCGCCTACGCGGTGGCCGCTCTCGCTTTCGGAACGAAGACCATTCGGAAAGCGGAACTGATTGCCGGACCCGGAAACGCGTATGTGGCCGCGGCAAAGAAACTTCTGTACGGACAGACGGCGGTGGATATGGTGGCGGGCCCCTCGGAGATCATGGTCATTGCCGACGGACGGGCGAATCCCGCCTTCGCCGCGGCGGACATTCTTTCGCAGGCGGAGCACGGCAGCGGACTGGAGCGTGCCGTTCTGGCTTCGGATGATGCCGCATTCCTGAAAAAAGCAAAAGAGGAGATCCTGGCGCAGGCGGAATCGCTGAAGAGGCAGGGTCCGCTCCGGAAGGTCCTGGAAAACGGCGTGGCCCTGATCCAGGTCCGCGATATGAACGATGCGGCGGAACTGGCCGGCGAATATGCTCCGGAACATCTGGAAATCCAGTGCGCCCGTCCGGAACGTCTGGCAAAGAAGATCCATGCGGCCGGCGCCATTTTCCTGGGTGACTGGACCCCGGAACCCGCGGGCGACTTCACGGCCGGCCCCAGTCACGTTCTGCCCACAGGCGGTACGGCGAAATTCTTCCACGGACTGACCTGTTCGGACTTCATGCGGCGCAGCAGCGTGCTCCGGTATACCCGGGAGGCGCTCCGCCGGGAAATTTGGGCCATGGAGACCATGGCGGAGCTGGAGGGTCTCGACGCCCATGCGCGGAGTGCCTCGATCCGGAGGAGGAAAGGATCATGAATTCGAATCCTGCAGAGGAATACGTCTCCTATTTCCGGCCGGAAATCGATGCCATGAGCGGATACACGCCGGGTGAACAGCCGAAGGTCGCCGGTCTGCTGAAGCTCAATACCAACGAAAGTCCCTATCCGCCCTCCCCCGGCGTGAGGGAGGCGTTCGGCTCCTTCGACGTCGCCCGGCTCCGGCTCTATCCCGATCCCATGGCCCAGGAGCTCCGGGAGTATATCGGCGGGATGTTCGGACTTCCGGCGGACTGCGTGATCACGGGAAACGGATCGGACGATATCCTGAACATTGCGATCCGCTGTTTCTGCGATTCGGAACGGCCTGCCGCGTGCCTGGATCCCTCATATTCGCTCTATCCGACTCTGTGCGGACTCCAGGGCACGGAGTGCATCCGGATCCCGCTGGCCGAGGATTTTTCCCTGCCGGTGGATCTGCCTGCGCGTGCGGCCCGTGCGAACCTTCTCCTCATTGCGCGCCCCAATGCGCCCACGGGGAACAGCTGCTCCCGGACGATCCTGGCGGAGATCTGCCGGAATTTCCAGGGGATCGTGCTGATCGATGAAGCGTATGCCGACTTTGCATCCGACAATTGCGCGGACTTCGTTTCCCGTTTCCCCAACGTCATCGTCTGCCGCACGTTCTCCAAGAGCCGGAATCTGGCAGGACTCCGCTTCGGGTTCGCTCTGGCGCATCCGAAGATCATCGAGGGCCTGATGAAGATGAAGGACTCCTACAACGTCTCCATGCTCACGCAGGTCCTGGCGCTGGCCTCGCTGAAGGATCCCGCCTATTTTGCCGACTGCGTGGCGAAGATCCGCCTGGCCAGGGAAATGCTCACACTGGGACTGTACGACCTGGGGTTCCGGGCGGTGGAATCGGAAACCAATTTCTTGTTTGCTTCGCCGCCGGACGGCGACGGCAGACGTTTCTTCGAAGAGTTGAGAAAACGGAACATCCTGGTCCGTTATTTCCCGGGTCCCGTGACCGGAAAATGGGTGCGGATCACCGTGGGCACCACGGAATCCGTTTCCCGGGTGTTCCTCGCGGCGCGGGAGATCTACCGGGAATTCGGCCAGGAGGTTTATTCGCTGGATTCGGGCCGCCTCGTCCCCTGAACCATTGTCAAACTCACGAAAGGATCGAACATGGAAGAAGTCCCCGTCATCAAGACAGAGTCCCTCTCCAAGCGGTATGGCGTGCTCTTCTGGAAAAAGAAAAATCTTTCTCTGGATCAGCTGTCCATTACCGTTCCGCGCGGAGCGGTCTTCGGTTTTCTCGGGCCGAACGGAGCCGGGAAAACCACAACGATCAAACTGCTGATGGATTTGATTCATCCCACCTCGGGATCGGCGGAAGTCCTGGGCAAGCCGGTATGGGATCCCTCGGTCCGGCGGAGAATCGGTTTTCTGCCCGACGCGCCTGCATTCAACGGGCTCATGACCGCTTCGGAATTCCTGAACGTCTGCGCGAAACTGCTGAAAATGTCCAAGGCGGAACGGAAAAAACGGGTCCCCGAAGTGCTGGAAACGGTCCGTATGACCGCCTCCGCCGATGACAAGCTGGGCGGCTTCTCCCGCGGCATGCTTCAGCGCATCGGCGTTGCGCAGGCGATCCTCAACAAACCCGACCTTCTGATCCTGGACGAACCGCTTCTGGGACTGGATCCCTACGGACGCCAGGAGCTGAAGAGGATCATCCGCGAGCAGAACAAGCTGGGCACCACGGTGTTTTTCAGCAGTCACATTCTGGCGGACGTCCAGGAGATCTGCGATCATGCGGCCATTCTGAACCGGGGACGTCTTCTCTGCTCCGGCAAGCTGGGCGATCTTCTGGGCTCGCAGGGGATCTCCGTCCGGCTGACCGATGGAGACGATCTGGTCCGCGATCTGCTTCCCGAAGCGAAGGAATGCCAGAAAAAAGGCCCGCATGAATGGGAACTGACATTCGAAAAGACGCCGGATTCGGAAAAACGTCTGCAGGAACTGAAGGAAAAGCACGCGGGCAAAGTGGAAGTTGTGGAACAGTGGGAATCCCTGGAGGATTTCTTCTTCGAAAAAATAGAACAGGATAACGGAGGCGAAGCCGGAAAGGAGGCGAAGGAATGAAAGAGGTATGGACCATTGCGGAGAATGCCTGCAAAAACATTCTGAAGCTGAAAGTCGTGTATTTTCTGGTGGCGTGCGTGCTGATCCTCGTGGGAAGCATGTACCGCTACAACGAAATCTCATTGAACCGTCACAGAGAACTGCTGCTGGACATGTCGCTCCTGCTGAATCAGGTGGCCGCGATCCTCTCGGTGCTTTCCCTGACATTCGATATTCCCCGCGAGCTCCGGGAAGGCATTGCCGCCACGTTCCTGACGAAGTCCCTGGGCCGCATGAAGTATCTCTGGGGCAAAGTGCTGGGCATCTACGCCGTGGCCTGCGTCGTCTGCACGCTGATCGCCATCGGCTCCTACATCATCTACGCCAGCTGCTTCCCGGAACCGATCTTCCTGATCTATGTGAAGATCCAGCTGCTGATCATCCTGAGTGCCATCCCCATGACCTCCATCTGCACCTTCTGCGCCGTCTCCTTCCCCGAAATGGCGGCGCCCATCATCGCGCTCATGGCGGTCTGGTTCTCCTCCCTGACGCATCGGCTGAAGATCCCGGTGCTCAACGGAGGGATCCTCCCGGACCTCGACCTCTTCAACATGAAGGAGCACGTGATCTATCAGGTGGATCTGCCGTGGAGCTACATTCTGGGGACCGCCCTGTACGGGGTGGCCTTTGCCGTTTTTGTTATGATGCTTTCCGGAATCATATTCCGGCTCAGAGACATTAAGTAAAAAGGAAACGGACCATGAAAAAAGAAATTATTGTCTCTCTGATTATCATGATCGCGGCGCTTGTCGCCGCCGCTGCGCTGGCACCCGTCCTGCAGGCAAAACAGCGCGAGATCAATCCGGACAAGGACAAACTTTCCTCGGCGCCCGTGGGCGGCATGCACAAGGTCGTGGCGGACTGGGAATGGATGGGCTTCATCAACTATCTGGGAAATCTGCAGACGGTGGATGAATCCAACGTGAAGGAAGTGACCGCACGACTGGAACGGCTGGTGCGCCTGGATCCGAAATTCGAGCGCCTGTATCTGGACGGACTTTCGTTCATCCAGCACGCAGACCCCAAGAAAACCGTGGACATGCTGGATTCGGCGTGCCGTCTGGACTATCTGCGCAACAACTGGAAGATCCCCTTCTTCACGGGATTCATTTATTCCCGCAACACCTACGACATCAAGGACCAGAACGGACCGCCGCTGATGAGCGCCGATCACGCCAAGGCGGCCGAATACTTCCGCATGGCGCTGGAACGGACCAACGGTTCGCCTGAAAACCATCTGGTGAGCAGCTATATCCGCGAAGTCGCGAAGGCGGAAGCCACAGGCACCGCGCCCGACCGGGAATATCTGGCCAGACTCCGTTTCCTCCGCCGGGAATGGGCCCAGTCGCAGCAGGCCGGCGGCATGGAGCAGCCTTCCCTGATCCCCGATCTCAAGGACCGCCTCCGCACCGCCATGCAGGATGCGCTCCATCCGCATGACATCTACGGACGGGATTTCGACCCCAGTCCGGAACTCCGCGAACTGGCGGATAAGATCCGTCAGGAGGTTTTTTACGATGAAAACCTCTGTTCCAAGTGTCTGCATCCGGCGAAACCGGGAAGCAAGTTCTGCACGACCTGCGGCGAGAAACTGAGCAATCCCACCTTCACCTGCCCGCATTGTTCCGCGGCGGTGGAAGGCCGCTACATGTTCTGCCCGCATTGCGGAAAGCCCTTCTCCGATACCCGGAAAGACGACAAAGCGAAGTAACATCAACCCGGATGGGGAAAGGTCTGCGCCATGTCTGAACGACCCGAAAAAAGATGGCTCCTGCTGCTCTTCGCAGCGATCCTGGCCCTCTATTTCGTCTCGGAGGCCTTCCTCAGACAGGCAACCGTGGCGAGAATCAATCCGGCCGCCGTGGCCATGGATGAGATTCTCGCCGGGCTGCCGGACCCCATCCGGAACAGGATCTCTTTCCGCATCACGCTTCTTCAGCTCCAGAGCAGTTTGAAAAACGCGGGATCGCCCGGCTCCAAAGCGGCGGCCCTGTGCGCTCTGGCCTCCTTCCACGAGGCGGAGAAAACCGGAGAGCACATGCCGTACTACCGGGAAGTTCTGGCCGCCTACAAGGACCAGCCGGAAGCGTATCCGGTCTATATCCGTTTCCTTTTCGAACCGGAAGGACGGAACGAGGGCGTCACGGAAGCGATGTTCCACGAGTATCAGAAGAAACTTCCCGCCGAGGAAAAGTTCTATGCCTGGACCTCCGCGTACAACAAACTCCGGGGTCTGGAGGATGAGTTCACGCCCAACGCCGACCGCATAGCCCGGTTCCTCGCGCCTCTCAACGACATTCCCGATCCGCCCTTCCTGGAATACTCCCCGCTCTTTGCCGAACTGGCCCGTTTCGCTCGTCTCTCCGGACGGGGCGAGATGGCGGAGGCCGCCATGAAGACGGCCGATCAGTGCGCCTACAAGCGGAGCGTCACCGAATTTCTGATGCAGCAGGAGGAAGACAGGAAGTACCGGGAAGAAATGGAAAACCGGAAAACGGGGATCTGATTACCGGAAACGAGGGAAAATCGCCATGTGGACCGTCACCCAGCTTACCTTCAGAAAACTCAAGGAGCCCGCATTCTTTCTGATGCTGGCCTTTGCCCTTATGGCCGGATACGCCGTCTCGGAAATGGATCCCGTTTCCGACCAGGTGGCGGGCAATGCCATCCTCTCCCATCTTCTCGGACGCCAGCCCGGCAGCGAACCGGTCTTGACCAGCACCTTCGCCGCCCTGCTGATCAGCATGCTTCTGGCCTGTTTCACGGGCGCGGTGGAGATTCCCCGTGAAATCTCGGGCGGTCAGATCCAGCACTGGCTTTCCAAGCCGATCTCCCGCTCCTCGTATCTGCTGGGAAAATACTTCGGGATCCTGCTGATCTGCGCGGCCTTCTTCTGCGCCACGGAACTCTCCGTCATACTCTGTCACTACGCGAGAACGGGCGCCTTCTTCTCCGCAAAGCTGATCGCAAGACAGTTTCTCATGATGTCCATGTTCGTTCCCTATACGGCGGTCATTCTGATGTTTTCCTGCTGTGCCGGAGATATCGCAGCCATCATTTTCACCCTGCTCTACCTTCTTTTTTCCCTGCTGTTCAACCTTATCCCGATCCTCATCGCCATGCTGCCCGAGGGATTCGCCGGCGAGGTGGAGGAATCGATCTTCGTCCTCTACTATCTTTTCCCCAACAATCTGTATTTTCTCCTGGACTTCCCGCTCTTCGGGATCGTTTCCGGCATGCTGCTGCTTTATTCGGTCTCCATCGCGGCCATATTCCTGCTGATCGCGGACTACCAGTTCCGGCACATGGACCTGAGCAAAAGAGGCTGATCCCGGCATGATTCGTTATCATCGACTTCTCCTTCTTTCCCTTCTCTTCGCCGCGGCGCCGCTGCACGGCGAGATCTTCTCCCTCTGGCCCTTTGGAGAAGGAAGTGCCGGATCCACTCCCTTCAATGCCCGCAGCGACATTTTTCCGGGCAAGAATTTCTGGCAGGAGGAGGTTCAGGTCAACGGCGTTCCGCTTCGTTTGGACATCGATCTGGTGGATCTGCCTTTTGCGGATGCGAAAGCCGTTCTGCTCCGCCGTTTTCCCAATGCCGGATTCACCGCGGGACAGAACTCGGTCCTGATGAACGTGCCGGAAAAGGATGGCTCCATTCTCCGGCTGTGGCTGATCTCCCTGCGGGGCGTCAACCCGGTGCTGATGTTTTCCATGAAGCTGCCCGCCGACCGGAAAACGGCGCCCGCCTCCGCCTGGCCCAAAGGGATCCCGCTCCTGCCCGGTGCGGAAGCCGGAAATGTCATCCGTTTTCCGTCGCGCAAAGCGGACTTTGCCAGTTTCACGATCAAGGGTGTCACGCGTCCTCAGGCAGTGAACGAAATGGCCGTGCGCCTTCAGGCCGAAGGATGGCTCCCGGCTTCGGATGAGATCGCCGACCCGTTCCGGGCATCCGGCGAAGTTTTTTACCGGGAATCGCCCCTGAGCGTTCTGCTGCTGGGCGTCTCCGCCGAAACGGCGGACGGCCTTATGGTCACGGTCTACACCCGGCCCGTGGAAAAGAAAAAATGATCGTCTCCCTTGATGAGCTCTCCATTCCCGCCCGGGAAGTGTCGCCCCGTATCGACCGGGAGCTTCGGCCCTTTCTGGCGAAGGCGCTCCGGATAAGGGAAGACGATATCCTCTCCTGGAAAATACTCCGCCGCAGCATCGACGCCCGGAAAAAGCCCGACGTCCGGATCATCTACCGGGTCCGCGCCGAACTCCGGACCGGACTTGCGCCCGCCGGTTTTCAGGAAGCCGCGGAGCCCCGGGACATCTGGATCCCGCCGACTGCTCCGCCCGCGGGAAAACGGAGCGGGGATCCGCCGCTGATCGTGGGCGCCGGGCCGGCCGGTCTTTTCGCCGCCCTGATTCTGTCTCTGGCAGGCAGACCGCCTGTGGTTCTGGAGCGGGGGCGTGACGTCGTCAGACGGAAGCGGGATATCGGGGAATTCTTCCGGACGCGCACACCGGATCCGGAAAGCAATATACTCTTCGGGGAAGGCGGAGCGGGGACCTGGTCGGACGGCAAACTGCACACACGGATCCGGGATCCCCGCATCGCGTTCGTCTTAAAAACGTTTGTCGAGGCGGGCGCGCCGGAGGAGATCCTGTATTTCAGTCACCCGCATATCGGATCCGACCTTCTGCCGGACGTCATTGCCGGGATCCGGAATAAGATCCTCGCTCTCGGCGGAACGTTTCTCTGGGATACCCGGGCCGTTGCCCTGTCCGTCCGAGGGAACCGCTGCACAGGCGTCCGGCTTCAGAGCGGAGAGACGCTTGGATCGGACGCCGTTCTGGCGGCCTGCGGCCACAGCGCCCGGGATCTGATCCTTTCCATGGCGTCGCAGGGAGCCTCGTTCTGTATGAAAGGATTCCAGACGGGCGTCCGGATCGAACATCCGCAGGAACTGATCGACCGGGCCCAGTTCGGGCGGCCTGTGCCGGTCCCGTCTCTGGGGGCCGCAGAGTATGCGCTGGCGGATTCGGCCTCCGAAGGCGGCGGGATCGCCACCTTCTGCATGTGTCCCGGCGGCGAGATCATTCCCGCGGTATCCGAGGCGGAACGCCTTCGCACCAACGGCATGAGCCTTCATGCCCGGTCCGGGCCCTTTGCAAATTCCGCGCTCGTCACTACCTGGCCTGCCGATTCCTTTGCCACGCCGGAGGAAGCCTTCCGCTTTCTGGATTCCTGCGAACGGGAGATTTTTCTGGCCGGAGGATCCGATTATACCTGTCCGGCCCAGCGGGCCTCGGATTTCCTCACGGAAAAGACGACCGCGCCCAGAGCGCTGGAAAACAACTCCTATCGGCTCGGGCTCGTTCCGGAACGGCTGGATCGGCTCCTCCCCGCCCGGCTTCGGACGGCGCTCCGGAAAGCCATCCCGAATTTCGAACGGAAGATCCCGGGGTTTTCGTCCGGCATCCTCACGGGTATCGAAACCGGCGTATCCAGTCCGGTCCGCTTTCTCCGGGATCCGGAAACACTGGAATCCGGGATCCGGGGTCTCTGGATCGGCGGCGAAGGCGCCGGATGCGCGGGAGGGATCACCTCGGCCGCGGTGGACGGGATCCGGCTTGCGGAGTCCATGCTCCGGACCGGATGCTGAAAAACGTTGTTACATTATCATGGAAAGGATCAAGGTATGACGGAAAAAGAAAAAAGCCTCGCCGGACTTCTCTACGACACCTCCGACCCGGAACTTGTCCGGGACCGTCTGAAGGCGCATTGTCTCTGCACGGAATTCAACAGTCTGACGGATCGGGACATGAAACGCCGGGCGGAAATTCTCCGGGAACTTTTCCCGGATGCCGGAGAAAAATTCTTTTTCCAGGGACCGCTTCAGGTCGATTACGGATACAATCTCCATGTGGGAAAACGGTTCTACGCCAATTTCAATTTCGTAGCGCTGGACAGCTGTCCCATCCACGTCGGCGATGACGTCATGTTCGGCCCGAACTGCGGGCTCTACACCCCGATCCATCCCCTGCTCCCGGAAGACCGCAATATCCGCATCAAGCCGGACGGTACCACCTACAATCTGGAATACGCCCGCCCCATCCGGGTCGGGAACTCCTGCTGGATCGCCGGCGGCGTCTCCATTCTGGGCGGCGTGACGATCGGAGACGGATGCGTGATCGGCGCGGGCAGCGTGGTCACGCGGGATATTCCCTCCTTCTCTCTGGCTGTGGGGAACCCGTGCCGCGTCATCCGGTCCATCACGGAAAAGGACGCCATGGAATTCGTCCGTCTGCCGCGATGACCGGCGGCTTATTCGTAGCGGAGCGCTTCGATTGGGTCGAGCCGGGATGCCTTCCAGGCGGGATAGAATCCGAAGATGATGCCCACGGACGCCGAAACCAGGAACGCGGCGGCGACCACGGCGGGACTGGATTCGATGGGCCATTTCAGGTGGATGTTCACCATCAGCGCGGCTCCGTGTCCCAGCAGAATCCCCACGATCCCGCCGATGGCGCACAGAATAATGGATTCCGTCAGGAACTGCTGAAGGATGTCCCGGGAACGCGCGCCCACAGCCATGCGGAGCCCGATCTCACGGGTCCGTTCCGTCACGGAAACGAGCATGATGTTCATGATCCCGACGCCGCCCACGATCAGGGAGATCAGCGCCACGACCAGCAGAAGATTGCTCATCAGAGTCGTCGTGCTGGAAAGCGTGGCCATGAATTCCGCCGTATTGCGGACCCAGAAATCGTTGTCGTCATCAGGCCCCAGCTTGTGGCGGTCCCGCAGTAGAACCGTCATTTCCATCTGGGCAGCGCCCACCTGCTCCGGGCGGATGGCGGAAACCATGATCTGATCCACCTGTGTAAACCGGGGAACCAGAAGGGTATCCGTTTCCAGATTTTCCGCCTGTTCCGGGAAAAAGGCGACCCCGGTCCCGGGATACAGCGCGCTGGGGGAAGTCGAAGCGGAACTGGTGGTATTGGTGGCGGATCCCGATTTCAAACCCGTGATGCGAAGCCGGATCGTCGTCCAGGGGGCAACGACCACATCGTCTTCATCCATGCCCATCATGTTCGCGCCTTTTGTCTTGAGGACGCCGACCACCGTGAAGGAAACATTGCGGAGCCGGATCGTCGTTCCCACCGGATTCTCTCCGCCGAACACTTCCTTGACCAGCGAAGAGCCTATGACGCAGACGCGGGCACGGGACTCCACTTCCTCCTGCGTGAAGAGACGGCCCGTCTCCACCTGCCAGTTCCGGATCTCGAAGTACTCGGGCGTACTGCCGACGACCTGCCGGGGCGTCCAGTTGTTGCCGGCGAAGACGAACTGAAGTCCCGCGGCATTCACCACCGGCGCCACCGCGGAGATATTCAGACAGTCACGGCGGATGGCTTCGCAATCATCGGGCGTCAGCGAAACCGCGCTGCCCTGCCCCTGGGAGACGCCGCCGGGCATACGCGGGGTCCCGGGGATAACGACCAGCGTATTGGCGCCCATGCTCTCCAGATTCTGCTTCATGGCCGCGGCGGAACCGTTGCCGATCTCCATCATGGTGATGACCGCGCCGATGCCGATGACGATGCCCAGCGTCGTCAGAAGTGCCCGTGTGGGATTCCGTCCCAGTGCGCGAACCGAAGAAACGACTGTCGATCCCAGCGTCATGATGCTTCCTCCTCCTGCCCGAAAATACCGCGGATGATCTCTCCGTCACGGATCTGTATCGTCCGTTTCGCACAGCGGGCCACTTCCGCCGAATGGGTCACCAGAATGATCGTGATACCCTCCCCGTTCAGTTCCTCGAACATCTTCATCACTTCCACGCTGGTCTTCGAATCCAGGTTCCCGGTAGGCTCGTCCGCAAACAGGACCGGCGGCCGGTTCACCAGGGCACGGGCTATGGCCACACGCTGCTGCTGCCCACCGGAAAGCTGGGATGGATGATGATCCATCCGGTCGGCCAGACCGACCCGCTTGAGAATCTCCACGGCCCGCGCTTTGGCCTCCCGTCCGGAAAGGGACGCATTGGTGTAGGCGAGCGGCATGATCACGTTGTCAAGCGCGGAAGTCCGGGGCAGAAGATTGAAGCTCTGGAAAACGAATCCGATCTTCCGGTTGCGGATCTTCGCACGGGAATCCCCGTCCAGCGAACCCACTTCCTCCCCTTCCAGATAATACTTCCCCGAAGTGGGCCGGTCCAGACACCCGAGAATGTTCATCAGGGTGCTCTTTCCGGATCCGGAAGCGCCCATCAGGGCCACATATTCGCCGCGTCCGATGCGGATCGAGATGTTCTTCAGAACAGGGACGGACATCTCGCCGATCCGGTACGACTTGCAGATATTTTCCAGTTCGATCAATTCCATGAGCGGTTCCTCGCAATATCGTGTTTCCAAAAGAACGGACGGAAAGCCCGTTTTATTGTAACGCATGGCTCGTGCTCGTGTACTCTACTTCTTTTTCCCTGCTTTGTCAATCGGATTTTCGCGAAAAATTGACAACCCGCCCATACCGTGCTATATTATCCGCACCGTTTTCAGACCCATCAACAGGAGACTCCGTTCCGTGCGTTCTTCCCGAGTGTTCCTACTCCTACTCTTCCTGGCCGTGTTTCTCCTGCCGCTGGGCGTGCGTCCTCTTTTTTCCCCCGATGAGACCCGGTACGCCGAAGCGGCCCGGGAAATTCTGGAGTCCGGCGACTGGATCGTGCCCCGCCTGAACGGAGTATGCTACTTCGAAAAACCAATTCTCGGCTACTGGGCATTCGCCGGATCCATGAAGATATTCGGACTGAATGCGTTCGCACTTCGGCTCCCCTCCGCGCTCGCCATGATCTTCTGCGCCGTCTTTCTCGTCCTGATGATGCGGTCGTTCCGGACCGGTCTGCGGGAGAGCTTTCTCTCCGGCGCAGTCTTCCTCTCCATGCCCATGAACGTCATGCTGGGCGGACTGGGAATCCTGGACAGCATGTTTTCCCTTTTCACGACGCTTTGCATCGGACTTTTCTTTACGGCATACGAACGGGTCCCGGGATTGCTCCGGAAGCTCCTGCTCTATGCTCTGGCCGGTATTTTCGCCGGGGCGGCCTTCATGGTCAAGGGATTCCTGGCCTTCGCCCTGCCCGCTCTGACCGTGACCGCCTATCTGCTCTGGAACAGGCGCTGGAAAGAGATTCTCCTTCTTCCGTGGATCCCCCTGTTCACCGCGCTTCTTTTCATTGCCCCCTGGGCCTGGGCCATCCATCAGGCGGATCCGGATTACTGGCATTACTTCATTGTGGTGGAACACTGGCAGCGCTTCTTCGGAGGACAGAAAGCCCAGCATGCGGCATCGTTCCTCTACTTCATCCCGTTCCTCTTTGCCGGGACCGCCATCTGGATCCCCTTTCTCCCTGCCGCGTTCATCGGACTGCGGCATACGATCTTCCGTTCTCCGCTTCTGAAATTCGCCCTCTGCTGGTTCCTGATCCCGTTCCTTTTCCTCTCCTGCTCCAGCGGAAAGCTCGCCTCCTACATCCTTCCCTGTCTCCCGCCTCTGGCCATCCTCATTGCCGCCGGACTGGCGGAGTGGACACGCACCGGAAAGCTGCGTGCCCTGCCGAACTGGATCGCTGCCGTCCTGGCGGGCGGACTGGCGATCGCTCTGGCGGCCTTCGCCGTGAACTTCTTTACCGGTTTCCCCGTTCAGCTGCTGATGAAACATGAGGCCTGGATGTGGCTTCTGCTCACTGTCTGCGGCATCTTCTCCGTCCTGACTCTGACTGCGATCCTTCCCGAAAAAAACACCTGGCACAAGCTGCACTGGTACATCCTCGCCTTCCTTCCGGTGATCCTGGCGTTCCAATGTTCCCTGCCGCAGTATTTCATCGACCGCAGATGCCCCGTCGTTACGCTCAAATCGGCGCCCCCCGTTTCGCCCGGCCAGATCCTCGTGGCCTTCCGTTATCCGTTCCAGGATGTCTGCTGGTTCTACAGACGGAGCAACGTCCTCATCCTGGCCTCGCCCGGCGAGATCGAGTACGGGCTCCGGAGACCCGATCAGAAGCACAGGCTGCTCTCCGCGGAGGAGTTCAATGAACTCGTCCGGGAGAAACGCAGCGATCCGGGCGTCGTCCTCGTCATGGCCACGGACCGCTTTCTGGAAGGAAGAGAAGACGGATCCCTTACGGAGACTCCGTCCGAGGAGATCCACGGTCCCGACGGAGACTGCACATCCGTCATTTACTATCGCTGAGCCGAAGAAAAAACGACTTTCCTCTTGCGATTCGCTTGCTTTTTCCGGATCACGCGGTATAATAGGGCTGTTTGCCGCGCGTCGGACGCCGGTCCGGCCTGCACGGCAGGGAAAATCGTTCTCACAAGAGGTAATTCCAAAAGTCATGGCGGGCGGCCATGTGAGACTTTTGAAATTGCCCCGCAACAAAAAAAGAAAACGGAGAGTAAAAATGGAACTGAAAGGCAGCAAGACGGAAGCGAATCTTCTTTTCGCGTTCGCAGGTGAATCCCAGGCACGCAACAAATACACCTATTTCGCAAGTGCCGCACGCAAGGAAGGCTTCGAGCAGATCGCCGAGATCTTCGAAAAAACCGCCGCCAACGAAAAGGAACATGCAAAACTCTGGTTCAAGGCCCTCAACGGCATCGGATCCACCCTGGACAACCTGAAAGCGGCCGCCGCCGGCGAGCATGAAGAGTGGACCGATATGTACAAGCGCTTCTCCGAAGAAGCGAAGGCCGAAGGCTTCGAGGATCTGGCCAGGCAGTTCGCGCAGGTCGCCGACATCGAAAAGCGCCACGAGGAACGCTACCTCAAACTCGCCGCCAACATCGAAGCGGGCGAAGTCTGGGTGAAAACCGGCGTCAACCGCTGGGAATGCCGCAACTGCGGACACGTCTACATCGGGGAAAGCGCTCCGGAATCCTGCCCCGTCTGCAAGCATCCCAGAGCGTTTTTCGAGATCGAAGCGAAGAACTACTGATCCGGACGGGCTCACAGACAGGCAGAAACAGCGTGGCCGCCACGATCTACGATATAGCGAGGATCACCGGATACAATCCGGGGACGGTTTCCCGTGCCCTGAACGGAGACGCCCGGGTCGCCGAGAAAACACGTGAGAAGATCCAGTCTGTGGGCCTTCAGCTCGGATACGTTCCGAACCTGGCGGCAAAAATCCTGATCACGGGACGTTCGAAGATTCTGGCCGTGGTTTCCGGTTCGTGGACGGGCGGTCCCATGAACGCCCTGATGATGGGGACGAACCGGATCCTGATGCAGCGGGGCTATCTGCTGATGAGCCTCCTGTACAATAATCTCGAACAGTTCCGGATGTGCATGAACCGCCTGAAGTGCGGCTTCTGCGATGGCGCGATTTTGCATTCGCCGCCCCGGAATTACGGAAAGATCCCGGAATTCGAACAGCTGCGGGAAAGCGGGTATCCCCTGGTCTGCTTCGACCAGTGGATCCCGGATCTCCCCTTCCCCGTCGTGACCAACGACGCTCGGAAAAGCATCGCGCTTCTGACGGAAAAATTGCTGGAAACGGGCGTGGATGGCGCCTTCCTCCGGTTCGAAAAAAGCAATACGGTGGGAGCGTGGAGACACCGCTGCGCCGTACGTCTGCTCCGGAAGGCGGGGATCCCCTGTACCGATGAAGAGGAGCGTATTCCGGAGCTGATCCGGGAACGGCGGATCCGGAATCTGGGAATCTTTGCGGATTCCCCCGCCGGGCTGGATGCGCTGGAAAAATATCTGCCGCCCGGACGGAACAGGCCCCGGTGCACGGGCGGGATTTTCGACCCGTGGAACCGGCAGGTGCCGCCGTTCATCTCTCCCGCCTTCCGCTGTGTGCAGGATATCGAAGGCGAAAGCGAACAGGCAATAAAAATGCTGTTCGACATGATGGACGGAAAGGAGATCGGAACCGACCGGGTCCTGCTTCCGCCGAAGGAAATCCTGACGACCTGAAGAAAAAAAAGAGAGAATCGTTTGATTTTTTGCAACGGAGTGATATATTACCCTTCCCGAACATGCGGGTCCCTTCCGTGTGTCCCGGACCGAAATGCAATTACACACTTAATTTTTACTGTGAGGAACGACTCATGAAAGAAGGAATTCATCCGAAATACGGACCTGCAAAGGTCATCTGCGCCTGCGGCAAAGTCTGGGACATCTACTCCACCAGAAAAGAGCAGAAAGTCGGTATCTGCGCGGAATGCCATCCTTTCATCACCGGCAAGCAGAAGCTGGTAGACGTCGCGGGCCGCGTGGAAAAATTCCGCCGCCGCTACAAAAAAGCGGACGCGAAGTAAGATCGTCGCGATCGAACTCTCCCGTATTCTGTCCGCCATGGACCCGAATGCCGGAGACATTTAGGCATCAGCCTGGAAAAACGCCATGGATCAGGTCGATCTGTCGGACCGGGTCGCCCGAATGCGGGCGAAGCTCCGCGAGGTGGAAAGCGCGTTGGCGGATTCGGGCGTTTACGGCGATGCGAATGAGTGCCGGAGGCTCTCTATAGAACGAGGGCGTCTGGCATCTTTTTTTGTCCTTTACGACACCTGGCAGGCACATCAGAGGGAACTGGAAAAGAACCGGAAGCTGCTGGAACAGGAAAAGGATCCCGAATTCCGGCAGCTCATAGAAAGCGAGATCCTGTCCGGAAGCGAGCAATGCCGCCGCGACGAAGAAGAAGTCATGTCGGCCATCCTCCCTCCGGATCCCGACGATTCCCGCAATGTGATCATGGAGATCCGGCCTGCCGCGGGCGGTGAAGAGGCTTCGCTTTTCGCATCCCAGCTGTTCCGGGCCTATTCGAAGTACGCGGAACGCCGCGGGTGGCGGACAGACGTTCTGGATCTCTCGGAAACGGAACTGGGCGGCCTTCGCGAAGTCACTTTTTCCCTTTCGGGATCCGCGGTGTTTTCCCGGCTGAAATTCGAAAGCGGCGTCCATCGCGTCCAGAGAGTTCCCGTGACCGAAGCCGGCGGACGGATCCATACATCCACCGTGACCGTCTCCGTCCTTCCGGAAGCGGAGGAGACCGATGACGTGACGATCCGGCCGGAAGATCTGGAGATTTCCACCTTCCGTTCCTCCGGACCCGGCGGGCAGAACGTCAACCGGACGGATTCCGCGGTCCGGATCCGCCACATTCCCAGCGGGCTGGTGACAGCCAGCCAGCAGGAACGGTCGCAGATCCGGAACCGGGAGATCGCGCTGCGGATCCTGAAATCGAAACTGCTGGAAATGCAGCGGCGGGAGGAGGCGGAACGCCATGCCGCCTCAAAGCGGGCACAGGTGGGAACCGGCGATCGAAGCGAACGGATCCGGACATACAATTTTCCGCAGAACCGGGTGACGGATCACCGTTTTTCCGTTTCGGCTCATGATTTGCCGTCCCTGATGGAAGGCGATTTTGATTTGATCCTGGATCCGGTATTCGCCGAAGATCTCCGGATCCGGCGCGAATCGTTTCTGAAAGAAGGCGACCGGTAAAAACGGCGTCCCGCACCGCAGGCGGGATCATTCCTTCTCCGTCTCATGCCGGTGGTGATACTTATACGCCCTGCTGAAAAATTTCTCGCCGGGCACGGATGCATACGCAGGATACTTTTTCTTCAGCTCTTCGGGCGCATCCGGCGGAATGTTCTGGAAACGGCGGTAGAGCCACAGATACTGCTCCGGATACTCCCGGATCAACCCCATGGTGATATTCATCAGCTCCTGCGTCAGCTCTTCGTCCGAGGCGTATTCCGAAGCGGGACGGGACACCGTGCGCAGAACGGCACGGAACCGCTTTCCCACCCGGACGGCCGCCCCTACGGCAATAAACCGGTTGTCTTTCCTCGCAAAATGGGCAGGCGTCATGCTGACGGGTACGGGAAGCCCGAAAAACTGAACGAACGCACCGCCATCGCGAAGGCGCGTGTTCTGATCGATAAGGATCCCGATGGACTTCCCGTCCTTCAGCGCACGGGCAATCGTCCGGACCGCACCCTTCGAATGAATGATCTCCACATTCTCCACCATGCGTCCGCTGGTGATCAGCCTGTCCAGATACGGATTGCGCGGAGAGCGGACCACCGTCCCCAACCGGAATCCCAGGCCGGAACCCAGCGTGATTCCCGCGAATTCCCAGTTGCCCATATGAGGCGTAAGGAAAAGTGCGCCGCAGCGGCCGTCGCCGCGCCCTTTTTCCACATCCCGCGTCGTCTGCTCGGGGAAATCCATCAGAGAGACGACGACTCCCTTCTTCCCCTTGCACCAGAAAAATTCGCAGATGGAAATGAAAAGATTCTCCAGACTCTTCCGGACGATCCGGCACCGCTCCTTTTCGGTTTTTTCAGGAAACGCGACACGGACATTCATCCGGGCGATCCCGCCGACATTGGGCAGACAGTAAGCGGCCCACGCAAAGCCCGGAGCCAGAAAGAAAAAAAGGGAACGGGGCAGACGGCGGACGATTGCCGTAAGGAGAAGAACCAGGAGATAAACGATATATGCGAAGAAATTTCTCATACGGACGATCTGCCTCCGCGCGTTCCGTGTTCCTCAGTTCTGCAGCGGCATGCCGTAATACGGATTGTTCTCCCAGCCCGCAGGCTCATTGAAGGGACGCAGATTGTACCCGGAACGCTCCTGCGGTGTGGAGCAGCCGCAGAGAAATGCCGCCGCCGACAATACGAGGAGGATGTAGAAACACCGTCCGCAGGACACGGAAGATACCTCAGAACATCAGGTAGGCGTGCATCTCGAGCATCTGGAAGACGACCGCTGCCGCCAAAGCCAGGAAGGAAAGGATGGCCACGGAAAGGAATATGACAGGTGAACGCATAACAAGGACCCTTTCTGTTGTCATTCCTCTTCTTCGTCTTCGCTCTCGGAAGACGAGCCGTCATCAGAGGAGGACTTCTCCTCCTCGCTTTCTTTCTCTTCATCATCCGCCTCTTCGGCCGATTCTCCATCATCGGTCTTTTCGCCCGCAAGGATGGCGGCTTCCGCCTCTTTTGCCTTTTCACGGGCAGCGGCTTCCTCCGCCTGCTTCAGTGCAAGCTCGCGGATGGCCGCCATCTGGCGGATGTCGGAATCGGAGAAGAACACCGTATCGCCGACCTTGGGCTCGGCACTGCCGGGGAGAGGCAGGACATTCGCAATGGAGCTGGTGGCGCCGATACGGGCCACGGAAATCCGGGCAACGTACTTGGCATCCTCGGGATCCAGCGAGGTGGCAACGGTCATGATGGCATTCTGGGGAAGAGGCGCGGGCTTGTCGATAAGCTGCTTGCCGTCGACGCCAAGACCTTTGATCGTGGATTTCGCACCAAGGTCGATCATGACAAAACCGTACTGGGGATTGACGTAAGTGATCTTTCCGACCAGCTTCTTGACCACGGAGAAGTCCGCCTGCTGTGCAGCGGAATCGGATCCGGAGTCCTCGCCGTCGCTGCTGGGATCGATGATCTTTTTCAGACGCTTGATCTCCGCTTTCGCTTCGGTAAGTTCCTTGCTGAGAGAGGCGATCTCACCGTCCTTCTTCTTGATGACGGCATCTTTCTCGCTCAGCTGCTTCTTGAGAGTCTCATTTTCCTTTTTCAGTTTCGCCACGGTCTCGCGGAGAGCCGTGATCTTTTCCGCTACAGCATGAACGCCTTCCATATTGCCGGAAAGATCGTCCCGCCAGACATCGTTTTCGATTCCGAGTGCAGGCTTCTTGAGCTGGATATTCTCCTCGGAGACAGCATCCTGGAGTCTGTCGGTGGCGGAAAGGATGTGATCGGAATACTTGTGGAAGCGGGCGGTAAGTTCAGTTGCACGCTTGACCTGCTCCTCAAGATCGGCGCTCAGCTTGGTGTTGTCCCAGAAAGCCTCTTCGGAAAGGCCGGAGAGTTCCATGGCAGCGGAAAGCTCTTTCAACCCGTTCTTGATGATCTCACTGCGCTGCTTATAGTAGTTGACACGCTCGGCGACAAGGGCAACACCTTCATCGCGCTTCCCGCTGTATTTCTCGTAGCTGGTCATTTCCGCAACCTCGATCTGGGCTTTCGTTTCCAGCGAGGATGTCAGCGTATTGACGTTGTTGACCACATCGGCAAATGCCTTGGCGATCTCATCACGCTGCTTGCAGATCTTGGCAATATTCTTGCTCAGGATGGAGATGGGTTCCTTCAGTTTGTCCGCTTCCAGCTTGATGGACATGGCATCTTTCTGAACCTGACCGCGCGGACCGATCTTGTCGACCGTCTGCACAATGGCCTCGGAAAGCATTTCACGGCCCTTGGTGATCTGCTCGCGCTTCTGCCAGAGCAGGAAGGCGCACACGGCTGCCCCGATTGCCGCAATCAATACAAGAATGTTGATGACCTTGTTCGCGATGCCCATCTGTATCTCCTGTTCCTTCTCAAATTACATTGCAAAAACCGTAATGCTGTACATTACATTGTAAAAAGCAGAAGTCAAATCAATCCTGAAAAATCTTTCATGTTTTTTTTAAAAAAGTTCTTCTCAGCCACGCGTCCGAACCAGAAAAAGAAATTCCGCGGCACCTAAATTCCGGATGGAAACCGCTCGCCATGCAGATCCGGGAGGACGGAATCCACGTCTTTCGGAGGGAAGTTCCCAGATAAGAGCAGCGGAATCGGCCCACCGGGCGAACCGGTCGTCCTCCGTAACCCCGGCCAGCAGATCCGAAGAGACGGGATACGGCGGATCGGCAAAAACGATATCCGGTTTGGCATGAGATGCGAGACGGGCGATGGAATCCGGCAGAGCCCCTTCCACGATCTCCAGCCCGGCCGTGAGCCCGGCGGCCGCGGCTTTGCGGCAGTTCTGACGGATCGCCGCAAGACTGGGCGGAGCGCACTCGGCAAAAATGACACGCGAAGCGCCCCGGCTGGCGGCTTCGAGACCCACCGCCCCGCTTCCGGCGCAAAGATCGGCAAAGATCTTCCCCGAGAGATCGCCCAGACTGTCGAACAGAGCCTGTCTGGCCCGGACGGCAGTAGGCCGGACGTCGAGTCCGGCGGGGGCCTTCAGTTCCATTCCCCGCAGGATGCCGGCTGTGATCTCCATCAGAAAAGCCTCATTCCCATTCGATGGTTCCGGGCGGCTTGGAGGTGAGATCGTAAACGACCCGGTTGACCCCGTTGACCTCGTTGACGATCCGGTTGGAGATCCGTCCCAGAAGTTCATACGGCAGATGGACCCAGTCCGCCGTCATGCCGTCGCGGCTTTCCACCGCACGGAGAGCGATAACGCTGTCGTAAGTCCGCTCATCGCCCATGACCCCGACGGTCCGGACGGGGATGAATACGCCGAACGCCTGCCATATCTTGTAGTAAAGACCGGCTTTCTTCATTTCATCCACAATGATCTCATCGGCATTGCGGAGAATGTCCAGCCGTTCCTTCGTCACCTCGCCGACCACACGCACGCCCAGTCCGGGACCGGGGAACGGCTGACGCATGACCATCTCTTCGGGCAGGCCCAGCTGACGTCCCACCTCGCGGACCTCGTCCTTGAAGAGACGGGAGAGCGGTTCCAGCAGTTTGAACTTCATGTGCGCGGGAAGACCGCCCACGTTGTGATGGCTCTTGATGACGGAGCTGGGATTGCCGTCGATGGGCACGCTTTCGATGACATCGGGATAGGTCGTCCCCTGGGCAAGAAATACCGCATCCGGAATCTCCGCCGCAGCCGCATTGAAGACCTCGATGAACTCGGATCCGATGATCTTTCTCTTCCGCTCCGGCTCCGTGACTCCGGCAAGCCGGCTCAGGAACCGCTCCGAGGCATCCACATATTTCAACGGGATCCGGAAGGTCCCTCCGAAAAGTTTCTGCACCCGTTCCGCCTCGCCCTTCCGGAGAAGCCCGTTATTGACGAATATACAGGTCAACCGGTCTCCGATGGCCCGATGGATGAGCGCAGCCGCCACAGAGGAATCGACTCCGCCGGAAAGCCCCAGGATCACGTTCGCTCCGGCCGTTTCCTCGCGGATACGGTCCACCGCGCTCCGGACAAAGGAGTCCATGGTCCAGGAACCGCTGCAGCCGCAGATGGACAGACAGAAATTGCGGATAATGACAGAGCCCTGCGGCGTGTGAACGACTTCGGGATGGAACTGGATCCCGTAGATGCGCCGCGCGGGATCTTCCATCGCGGCGAACTCGGTATTGGACGACGAGGCCAGTTTGCGGAATCCGTCCGGCAGTGCGGAGACCTTGTCACCATGCGACATCCAGACCTGCGCGGTCGGGGGAAAATCCGTGAAAAGCGCGGAGTCCTGCGTCCGGGAGATCTCGGCCCTGCCATATTCCCGGGCCTGTCCGCGCCGGACTTCGCCGCCCAGCGTTTTCACCGTGAGCTGCATCCCGTAACAGATGCCGAGGACAGGGATCCCCAGCTGGAATATCCCGGGATCGCACTGCGGCGCGCCGGGGTGATAGACGCTGGCCGGCCCTCCGCTGAGAATGATACCCGCGGGCTTTTCGGCGAGGATCTCCTGCGCCGAGATTTTCCAGGGAACGATCCGGCTGTATACGTTGACTTCCCGGATCCGGCGTGCAATGAGCTGGCTGTACTGGGATCCGAAATCCAGAACCAGGATCACTTCCTTGTTGCTTGTCATGATGATCGATCCTCCCGGCAAAAAGGCGTTTTTCCGAACCTGCCGTCTGCATTCTGCCCAGCAGAAACGGCACCCGCGTCCGTATCCCGTAATGTACCACGCGAATGACGTTTTTTCCAGCCTTGCCGGAAAAAAACATTCAAAAAAAGATATGTCGCCCCGTCTTTTTTCGACCGGCCTGTAAATGATGTCATGACGAGGCTCGGATTCCGGAATACCGGCCACTTCTGCCTGGTGTTCCGCGGAGTCTTCGGGATCACTCCGAAGCAGTATGTCCGGCAGAGGCAGATTGCCGCCCGAGGTTTCCAAATTGGAGGCGACGCAATCATGTCAGAAATATACTTTCTTTTGTCCGATATATCCTCTCTTTGATGCTTGTCAAGCCCCTTTCACTCGCCTATATTACGAACAGAGACATGAAGAAAGAACATGGTACCGGGAGTAAATAAATCAGCGTGAGTCATTGAAAACAGGAGTTCAGACACTTCATGAGAAAAAAAACATTGTCGGCAGAATACGTGCGAAAAATAAAGATGGAATCCGCTCCGGCGGGACCCGAATTCTTTACTGAAAAAGCTCTTCCCTTCAAAAGAATCCGGCTCGTCTCCGGAAGAGAAGGACAAAACAGAATGGAGGACTCGGTATTTGATTCCGCCATTGAACTGAAATCAGCAGGATTCCGATTTGATCTGGAAAATTATGCGAAACCGAATGAACCGCTGTTTTTCCGTGCTGAAGTCGAGGTGGAGACACAGGGACGGTACATTCTCGCGCTCGGAGCTGACTGGTTTACGGTCACCCGGATCGACGGCAGGGTTGTGCTGGACCGCTCGGCCGGAAATTTGTCCTATCCGCCGCAGCTCGACAACCACACAGTTCCGGTGGAACTGACGGCAGGACAGCATGTGCTGGATATCCGGTTTATCCGCGGTGTCGCTTCGGCAGTTCTTTGTGTCTGCATACTGCCAGAAAAAGCCTCTTTGGAATCCAGAGCCGTCGCGGCGGAGGCAGACTTTGGCAAAACGATCGGAAAAATCAATCCGATGCTTCACAACAGCAATTCAGCCCCCGATATTCACTCCCGAGCCATCCGAAAATACGATGACGAACTCCGGCAAATGAATTTTCAGATGTCCCGCACGCACGACTGGGCCCTCTGGACGAGCGGACAGCGCATCATCGACACCCATTTCGTTTTCCCGCTGATGAAGCTGGATCCGAAAGATCCGACCAATTACTATTTCGACGCCACCGATGAAGCGCTCCGGGTCTGTCAGGAAGAGGCGGGGATCGGGATCTTCTACCGCCTGGGCACCAGTATCGAACACTCGGAAGGACGTCATTTCAACACGCTGGTTCCGGAGGATTTCGGGAAGTATGCCGAAGTGCTCGCCGGGATCGTACGCCACTATACGAAAGGGTGGGCCGACGGATTCCATTACGACATACAATACTGGGAGATCTGGAACGAACCGAACATTGGCCCGAAAATGTGGTGCGGCGAATTCGAAACATTCATTTCCTTCTTCGTTACGGTCCTGAAACGGCTCAAAAGCGAGTTCCCTGAACTCAAAATCGGCGGTCCCGCCCTGACGTGCCTTGATCTCTCAAAAACAAAACGGCTTCTGACTGCCTGCACAAAGGCCGGCGTAAAACCGGACTTTTTCTCCTGGCACTGCTATACCGCGGATCCGAAAGGACTGGTGGTGCAGGCAGGCATTGCCCGGGAACTGCTGGATAAGGCCGGTTTCCCGGATACCGAGCTTTGCATCAACGAGTGGCATTACCTGGAAAGCTGGGAGGGATTCCACTCGAAAATCACGCCCGAAACTTTCCGCCGGAGCCAAAAGGCGACTCACGGAATCGACTCCGCCGCTTTCAACATCGCCGTCCTCTCCGGCTGGCAGTACACGCTGCTGGATACGGCCTTCTACTACGGATCACGCTGGGAAGGCACGCTCGGCTACATAACGCCGGATCAGCAGCTGGACAAGAATTTTTACTCCCTGTGCCTCATGGGTGACATGATTCGCGACTATACCGAACTCTGCCCCGTTCGGAATTCGAACACGATCAGTCTGATGGCGGCAAAGTCGGAAGATGAAAAATCCGCCGCCCTTCTGGTCTCCGATTTCCAGGGAGAGCTGAAAAACATCTCGGTCTGTATTCACGGACTGGAAACGGCTGAAATTGAAAGCGTGGTCCGACTGGATGAAAAATCGGACAATGTACCGACATCTGCGCAGTGGGACGGGAGGAAGCTCCGCATGGAAAAAGAAGCCGATGGCTCTGCCGTCTTCATGGTTCTGTTCCGTCTCTGATTCAACACCTGCCCCGTTTGAGGCGGAGCCTGACGGTATGCTCCGGATTTTTGTTTCACGGCAAAATTCCGCTGCAAATCACCTTTTCCCGGATTCATGGTCATGGGAATGATGATCCCGGATCAACGACATGAATATTTCGAAGCAGTTGTATTTCACTGCCAGTATTTCTTCAGGTTGCGCATATATTTCGTTGAAAAATCGGATATGCTGCGCGGCTTCATCCATTCCACATGGGCGTCCCAGAACAGCCAATTGGACCCGACTTTGTGAGCGGCATCGGTATCGCGAAGACCGCCGGGGGTATATTCGCCGGGCGCTTTAAGCCACTGCAAATACAAGGTACCTCCGTTGTTCCCCCGACAGGCGGAGCCGAGATCGAAAACCACAGTAATCAGGGAAGGACTCTTCTTATCCCGGTTGTTGCGGATATCACTGTTCAATGCGCCGTAAATACTGTCGGCTGAAGGTGTTTCGAAATCACCATTGGATTTTATATGTCCCAGAGTGTTCGAGTTAAATCCATAGGAAAGTTTTGTCGGGCATGTTGCAGGACTCGGTTTCATCCTGTCGCTGGGACAGCGTAATACAGCCAGATTGCCTTCAGGGGTTTTCTGCCAGATCCCGATCTTGTTGCTGGTATCCACGACGCCGAAAAGGTACATATGCCAGGCATAATTCTTGTTGTCATTGCCCCCGGTTTCGACAAGGCCCAGCGGATAGGATCCATTGTCGTTTTCGTACATGACCATTTTTGTACCGATCTGCTTCAGATTGTTCACGCATCCGGCACGGTTCGCACTTTCCTTTGCCTTGCCCATGGCCGGCAGAAGCATACCCGACAGGATTGCGATAATCGCGATCACGACGAGCAGTTCGATCAGGGTAAAGCGCTGCAGGGATGAGAGATGCTGTTTCATGATTCACTCCTCTTCTTGTATCAGTTTTTCACACTCGATCAGGGCGGGTGGCGGCATCCTGGATATCGCAGCCGCGCCGTTCTCACCAGTACTTTTTCAGGTTATAGAGGTATTTCGTCGAGAAACCGGATATGCTGCGCGGCTTCATCCATTCCACATGAGCATCCCAGAACAGCCAGTTGGACCCGACCTTATGAGAGGCTTCCGTGTCATTGCTGCCGCCGGGCGTATATTCCCCTGTTGCCTTGAGCCACTGCAGCCGTCCGGTGCCGCCGTTGTTCCCGCGGTTGCTGGTTCCGAAATCGAAGACCACGGTGATCAGGGAAGGACTCTTCTTGTCCCGGTTGTTGCGGATGTCGCTGTTCAGAGCGCCGTAAATGCTGTCGGCGGCAGGCGTTTCGAACTGTCCATTGGATTTTATATATCCCAGGCTGTTCGCGTTGAAGCCGTAAGAAAGCTTTGTCGGGCATGTTGCAGGACTCGGGTCGATCTTGTCGCTGGGGCACCGCAGCACGGCCAGGTTGCCGGAAGGTGTCTTCGACCAGATATTGACAATGCTTGTATCCAGCGTTCCAAAAAGATACATGTGCCAGGCATAATTATGGTTGTCGTTGGTCCCGGCCACGACAAGGCCCAGGGGATAGGATCCGTAATCATTTTCGTACATGACCATTTTGGTGCCGATCTGCTTCAGATTGTTCACGCATCCGGCACGGTTCGCACTTTCCTTTGCCTTGCCCATGGCCGGCAGAAGCATACCTGCCAGAATCGCAATGATGGCGATGACGACCAGAAGCTCGATCAGTGTGAATCGCTTCAGGTATGAGGTATGAGGTATGAGGTATGAGGTTCTTAATGCAGATCCCCGGTTCGTCATCATGATTACAGCCCTTTCTGAATTTTTGTTCTCATT
>JAFZZR010000084.1 GCA_017615635.1 Lentisphaeria bacterium | reverse complement strand
CCGAGGATCCGCCCGCCGTCGACCGGCAGATCCACGCCGGTCATGTAACCGGAATCATCCGAGGCCAGAAACACAATGGCACGGGCGACATCGTCTCCGGTTCCGGTGTGTCCCAGCCAGTTTTCGTTAAGGGGATACGTGGTATCGGTGATGCTTCCCGGAGAAACGCTGTTGACGGTTATTCCGCAGGTGGCCAGTTCCATTGCCATGGTTTTCGTCAGCATGATCACGCCGGCTTTGGCCGTCGAATACGCGCAGAAGCCGGGTTTCCCGACTTCACCGGCAATGGAGCCGAGGTTGATGATCCGCCCGTATCCGTTTTTCCGCATGGACGGCAGAAACGCCTGCGATACCCGAAAGACGCCGGTCAGGTTCAGGTCGATCACTTCCTGCCATACCTCGTCGCGGGTATCCAGAATACTGCCGGCCGGCCATTTCCCCGCATTGTTGATCAGAATATCTACCCGTCCGGCCTCGGCCAGAACTTTCTGCGCCGCTTCGTTGATCTGCGCAAGGTTCTTCAAATCGAGCGGAACCGGATGCGCCTCGATCCCTGCATCCTTCAGCTCCGCGCACAGTTTATCCAGTCCGGTCAGATTGATGTCGGCCAGATAGAGTTTTACCCCGTATTTGCCGAATTCACGGGCCAGTGCGCGCCCGATCCGGCCGGCCGCGCCGGTTATGAATGCGGTTCTGTTCTCAAATTTCATATTTTCCCTCCAGTCCTGAAAAATTTGTTTTCGTATATCCGCATAATCCGTCTCATCCTTGAAATCCCATATTGTAAAGGGGTTTGCTGACAGTATTAATTATACCATAGATTTTCACACCGTGCAATAGAGAAAAAGAAACAATTCATAACAAAAACAAACATTTTTGGAAAAATGCGGAAAGCGGGCGGAAGATGCCCTTGAAAAACGGTTTTTCCCGTGCTACAGTAAGCAGGAAATACGGATCGCGGAAAAACCGTTCGGACAACGGGAAGAGAAGGAACAAAAATGACGGAATCGAGTCATGTCTCTGATTATTTCGATGAGCTGAAGGTCGTTTTTGCCGGCGATTTCAAATACCTGACCCGCGGATTTCTTACGAAGCGCGAGCATCTGCGGATCGGTCTGATGACCGGCGGACATGTGGTCAAACGGACCCGTGACAAAGAATTTTCCGCGGTCTGCCCGATCCTTTTCTTCAATTTTCCGGGCGAGGAGTACTGCTGGATCAGCGAGCCGGGCCAGCCTCGGCACAGCCTCTTCTTCGATATCGCCGGACCCCGTGCGGACCGGATAGGGGAAATGCTGCGGCGGGATTTTCCGTCCGGATTCATTCCCTGCCGCGATCCCGTTCCCTTCCAGATGATACTGGAAAAACTGCATGAATCGTTCAGTCATTTCCGGGCGCGGAAACGGTACCGTCTTCCCATGTATGCGGAGGAGTTTCTGGCCGGGATCTACGAAGAACACACACTCACCGTCAGTTCGGGAAAATACGAAAAGATCATTCTGGCGCATGCGGAACGGATCCGGCGCGATCTGGCGGGCCGTCACGATTTTGAAGCGGACGCCGCGGAGCTGGAGGTGTCCCCGATCCATTACCGGAGGCTGTTCAAGTCGGTCGTGGGCGTTCCGCCGTACGAGTATCTGCAGCAGTGCCGGCTGCATCGGGCCATGGAAATTCTAAAGGCAGATAAATCCATACAGATAAAAGAAATATCGCAGGAATGCGGTTTCGGCAATGCCACGGAGTTCTCCCGCTTTTTCAAGCAGCAGACGGGAGTTTCGCCGTTGAGTTACAGCCGGAACCTTTCCGAGTAGAGGAGACGATCATGTTTTGCATTGAAACCGGAAATCCGGTACTGGATATCCTTGTCAACATCCTGATCTTCATTGCGGGCACCGCCGTACTGGTCAAGGGCAGCGACTGGTTCATCGACGCCGCCTCGAATCTTGCCCGGCGCTGGGGCGTCTCGGAAATCGTCATCGGTCTGACACTGGTGAGCATCGGCACCTCTCTGCCGGAGCTGGCCAGCAGCAGCTATGCGGCCATACAGGGGGAGGGCGACTTCATCATCGGCAACATCGTCGGCAGCAACGTGACCAATGTATCGCTGATCCTGGCCATCGGGATCATCGGCATGGGGTGCATGCCGTTCGAACGCAGGGTGCTGACGAGGGACGGCGTGTTCATGCTGATTGTGTATCTCATCTGCGCCGGATTGTTTGCCCTGCCTCTGAAGACGGGAGACACGGTCCTTCACGGGATCGATTTCCGCGGCGGGATCCTTCTTCTGGTTCTGGCCGCCTGCTATCTCTTTACGCTTTTCCGGCAGAAGGAAACCGGAGCGGAGAGCGAATCCGCCGATTCGGCACGGGAAAAGGGATCCGTACTTGCGGATCTCGCCCTTCTGGCGCTGGGGATCGTCATGATCACTGCCGGGTCCAAAGGCATGGTGGATCCCGCGGTCTGGGGGGCGCATCAGCTCGGGATCAGCGTCCTTGTGATTTCCTCCACCATTGTGGCCTTCGGGACCAGCGTGCCGGAGCTGGCGGTGACGCTGGCCGGCGTCATCAAGAAGCGTCATGAGATCGCGCTCGGCAACATTCTCGGCAGCAACATCTTCAACATTCTTCTGATCTTCGGCGTCACCAGCTGTATCACGACTCTTCCGCTGGATACCGCGGGGATCGGTCTGCTGAATCTGGGCTTCATGGGTGCCACCGGTCTGCTGCTGATCCTGTTCCTGGCGGCCGGGAAGACGCGTTTGACCCGTGTGCAGGGCGTCGTCCTTCTGCTGACCTACCTGGCCTTCATGATCTGCAACGTGCGTGCGGCCGTTTTCAAATGATGAATCCGGCCCTGTTCGGCGTCACAGCGGCAGATCGCCCGTAAAGGCGGAGGATTTCTTCAGTTTCCCGCGTTTCGCATCCCAGTCGCTCTTTACCGTGACGGAGCAGACCCGCGGACGGGCGTCCCGGTTCCGGCAGTCCGCCTTGCGGAGCAGGGCCTCGTAGACTTTCCGGTAGTCCGCCAGACGGAACAGGTAAAGCACGGCGTTGCCCAGTTTCACTTCCCGGAGCGCATCGGCTTTTCGGAGCATCTCGAAGAGCTTCCCGATCTGGTTCGCCGGACAGTCCGGGCAGGTTTTCGCCCGCCAGCCCCAGGTGCGGAGTTTGACTTTCTTTCCGTCGGCAAGGATCCCCGGGTATTCCTCGGTCCGGACGCCCAGACAGGGCGCGCCGAAGGAGGATTCCACCACATGCATGAACGTCACGGCGCCGGGCGCGGATACGGTCATGCACCATCCGTCCATCTTTTCCAGCAGGCCCAGCGGGGAGAGTTCCGACACCGTGGGCACCTTGTGATGATCCCGCACGAGTTCCAGCGCATGGGGGCCCTTTGCGGCGAAGGAGTGACACGGATCGCAGGAGCGGTATACGCCCCGCATCTTCCGGAAGACTTCGCTGAGGATCCCGCAGCAGGAGGGCGTATTGCGGACGTCGAAAGGCTGTCCGAACTCCTTGCCTTCGTACAGCTGGAAGGTGAATGCGGGCATCAGGAGCGTCCCCTTCGGACCGAGCGTGCGGATCAGTTCTTTGCAGAACGCTTCCGCGCCGCCTTCGACCTTGCCGACGGAGGAGAAGGTGCTGTGCACCACCAGATTCATTCCGGCGCGCACTCCCAGCTTCCGGAACGCCTTCCGGATGTCGTCCGGGGCCACGACGACCGCGGGCTGAAGGTGGACGTATCCGTATTTCTCCAGATAGTGCAGCGCGTCGAGATTCGCCTTGATCGAGCCCGCGCCGGTACGGTTTTTGTATTCGCCGTCCAGGATCCGGATGCAAGTCAGAAGATCGCGCTTGCCGTCGAAAAGACTCCAGAGCATGCGCGGCATGGTGACTTTCTTCCGCTCCTTATAGGGGACGCGGCTCATGCAGAAGGGCGCGCCGAGAGTCAGGCGCTTCGGTATGACATTGATCGCGCGGTACTCCATGGCGCTGAACCGGTCGTATCCGACGGGCCCGATCTTGCTCTTCAGCGCCTCGTACGCCGCCTTCAGGGGCTCGAGAACGGCGGTTTTTCCGGTGAACTTCGCCCAGGATTCCAGCATGGCCGAATAGCGGTCGAATTCCGATTCCAGCCGGACCGATTTCTCGAATCCCGTCAGGCTCTTTTCCTTCAGGATCTCCATCGCCGCCGCCTTGAATTCGCGGACCGCACGGGGATTGTAGTTTTCCGCAGGGCCGCCGGTCAGCAGCGTCTCCACGGCGCCCGCCAGAACCGGGAATTTCTCCTTGACCAGCAGCCAGTCCGGCTGGAAGAACCTGCTGGTGTTGTGGTGATAGGAGGCGCAGGGACTCCGCACCCAGTTGGTGGGCACGCCGATATCCGGATCGCCGCCGAAGGTGTCGTCGCTCAGATTTCCCTTGCTTTCGGCCCATTCGAAGGACGGCAGATATTTCTGGAGCCAGTCGCGGTAGAACCAGTCCGTGAAGTATGGCAGGGAGATGGGGGAGAGCCGGAGGTCCAGCTTCGCCTGCATGTAGGTGAACCCGTCCAGCGACAGCGCCGCACAGATCCGGCTGCGGCGTTTGACGTCCGCCAGATAGGCGGAAAATCCGTACAGCTCCATGGAGATCACCACGCGGAGCGTCTTTTTCAGCTTCACCTTCCGTTCGGCGATCACCTGACCGATCTCGCAGGCCGCAGCGAATCCCAGGGCGTCGTCTGCGGCAAAGGGCTCATACACGTGGGCGAACAGAGCATATTCCTCCTTGCTTTCGCCGGGAATGACCGCCGTGACCGTATAGATCTCTCCGTTGTAGATACGGGTATTCATCTCACCGTGGGCGGTGACTTTTCCCTTTTTCAGACGTTCCAGCAGCTTCACGGCGAGGCGCGGCGGGATGGAGAAGACCGGCAGACGCGGCGCCTCCTTTTCGTGATACCAGCCGCAGAATCCCTGTCCGTTGTACCAGACTACGTCGTCCGGCGAGGTGTCCATTACGGCCCGATTGGTCATGACGAATCCGGCCGCACCCGCTTCCGCCATGGCGCGGTACCGGGCTCCGCTGACATCCACTCCTTGGGATTCCATGTAGATCCATTTGCCCCGCGCCTTTTCCGGATGCTCCGGATCCAGCGAGTCGTACGTCACGATCTCCCCGTCGATCCCGCCCTTCGGCGTCGGCGCGCTCCAGATGACCGCTTCCTGCGGATGACGGTCGGAATCGGCCAGGAGCCTCTCATATTCCGGAACGTCCGGCGAGGTGATTTTCAGGAACGAGCGGCCGACCAGATCCCACGCCTGCGGCATGATGCAGTCCAGCGCGGAGCTTTTTCCGTCGGCCTTGTGGACCAGACGTTCCACCTTGCTGTAGCCCGCCGCCTTCAGCATCTCCATGATGTAGCGCGTGGATGCGTCGAACCTGCTGTACGAGGTCGTTCTCTCGAAATCCAGCAGCGTCAGGGCATGATCCTGAAGGCGGGTAAGGGAAAAGGTTTTTCTGACGGCTTCGATGCAAGACTGATTCATTTTCTGCTCCTGTGAATGCTGTCCCGACGGGATATTTCGAACCCGGGCAATGTATACCGCTCTCCCCGTTTTGTCAAGCCGGATCCCCTGATTTTTATAGGGTGTCCGGCCCCGGTTTTCCCACATAGACGGACTTCAAGAGCTTCGGCATGCCCCAGGGCGACGCTCCGATCTTCTTCAGTTCGGCGGCCTTTGTCCACGGCCCACCGGGCTGAAGCGCGGTCTCCCATCTGGAATTTGTGGGAATGGAAACGATTTTTCCATCCTCGTATTCCAGCCGGAGTTCCGCCAGAAGACCGCATACGCAGGGGCCGATCCCGCCGGCATCCGCGGCTTCCACGGTCAAAATATGATTGCCGGGCTTCATCACGGAAGTGATATCTAAATCGTTCAGATAATGATAATCCGACATAAGCCTTCCGTTCGCCTCTAGCTTTTCTCCATCCAGAGAAATCCCGTGTACGAAATCGTCCGCCGTGAAGCGGAGTCGGGCCGATTTCAGAGCATCGGAGACATGGAACTTCATCCGGGCGAAGATCCGCGATTTGGGAATCGCTTTCTCCTTTTCGCCCCAGATCCAGAACATATCCGCCGGAACCTCATACGCGGTGGAATCGCGTCTGGCCGCGAGGGTCTGCCTGTACCGGAGTTTTTCCGGGTCCGCCTTCGGCAGCGGACTGAGCGGGCTAGGCAGTTCTCCCTCGGAGAAGATTTTTACCTCATACGGCTCGAAGGTCAGATCGTTTTCGGGTACGCCCGGCACGCCTGCAAAACGAACGGTCACGCTTTCGTTTTTCGTATTGGCCGCGAGGGTACAGGACCAGTTCGCGCCGTGATAGCAGCGGTACTCCACGGCATCGCTGGTGACACTGCCGGGCACGCTGCTTTCGGCGGATATGACGCCGGTCAGGGAATGCAGCTCCCGGATGACACTCATCAAGTCGTCATAAAATTCCGGGTTTGAGATCAGCCACAGTCCGTACCAGATAAATGCATCGGCACCATTGATGACGGAATCGAAAACCATAAAACGGCTTTCCGTCCGGGTCGGATAGATTTTCTTTTTTTTGCTGTTGAAGTCCCCCCAGGCGAATCCCTGGAGGACAATGGAAACCGGCTTGACTTCATCGGTGATTTCCGCCATGCGCCGGACATATTTTCCCACGCAGCTCAGTGTCTTATCCTCCAGATGGCTGTGGCTGTTCGGCACGGGCACCGGATAGATGTCCACGCCGAAAATATCGCAGCAGTCGGCATAGGCACGCTGCTCTTCGACCGTTCCTCGGGGCGCGGAACAGATTATGACAGGACGGTACGGATCCAGCCGGCACAGGACGTCGTAGCATCTCCGCAAAGATTTCAGGGAGACCCCGTTCCAATAGGGTTCGTCGTCCAGAAAATATCCCAGCAGCGCGGGATGTTCCAGCACTTCCTTTGTAAGGATATTCTCCGCCTTATGCTCCCAGAGACGGAGTTTGTTTTCATCCGCAGTCCGGGGAACTGTATTCATGAAACTCAAAAGAACCTTCAATCCGTCCTGCTGTCCCCGATCCAGTATCCGCAGGCACTCTTCCGGAGTGGCGGCAATGGCCCGGCGGATCGCGGTTCCTCCATGATACGGCTGTTCATACGAGGGAACGCCGTTCCGGGCAATCTCAATATGGATGAAGGGCTTGCCGTTGATGTGGAGCCGTCTCCCCGGACCGGCGATCACTTCGACCGGAGCAGGCGGCAGGGATTGTATGGTCCTCTTCAGGATCTTTTCCTCTCCGTTCCGCTTTTTCAATACGACTTCCAAACGGCCGGATTCACCGGGAAATGCAAACGGCCAGACCTCTCCCTCCTTTTTCAGCGGGACCGAAAAACGTTTTCCGGAATCCGTCATAAGAACCGCCTCGCCGCCGATGACATCTTCGCCCGCAATCACATGGCCCGCTACATCCTTTTCCGGGATCGAGGAATAGAATGTGCCGCGGAAACGAGGACTGGTGAGCACGAGACGATCCGAGGACCCGTCTCCGGCAAACGGCTCGAACCGCAGATCCCGGAACTCCAGCGTCCCCTCCGACTGGGAACTGATGGAAAGATACATCCCATGGCCCTCAGGATCGGGTGCCGTGAACACGGCGGTCTTGCCCTGCAGAGTCTCCATGCAGTCTTCCGAGGGAAACGCGCAGAGCAGTCCCCCGAACTTATCGACCAGCATGAGTTTGAAAAAATGGAAAATCGTGGTGTTGCCGGTGGCCCCGCTGCCACGGACGGAATAACGGATCACATATTTCTTCCCCACGTCCAGTTCGGGCAGACGTATTTTCTTTTTCTCTTTCGGGGAAAGGACGAATGATTCGATCTTTGTGTCCGCAAGGGCCAGCGACAACTCCGCTTTTGCGGTTTCCACCAGTTTCAGATTGGAAACGGTGACTTTCTCCTCCGATTTCACGCTGAAGACAATGTACGTCTGCTCCGCATTGGCCGGAACCGTAAAGCGGAAGGAGCAGGCCGATCCCTTCTCCAACGGCTGGATCAGATCGTAGTGCACACCTCCGATTTTTTTCGCACCGTTTTCCGCATACGAGTATTCGATATAGCACTTGTACGGAGCCTTCCCCGCCGCAAACCAGCTCATGGTGCAGTCCGTTCCCGGCTTCACCGGAAGCTGATACTGGATCGCCAGCATTCCGGCTGCATCACCGCCCAGCGTCAGACCTCCCGTGCCTGTCACTTCCGGCAGCGTTTCCCCGCGAAATGTCCAGTCGCGGGGCAGTTTTGCTCCCGTCAGATCACTGAAATCCGCGTTCTTCAGAAGATTCTCCGCCCCGCACGCAAGCAGACTGCAGCAGAAAGACAGAATCAGCAGAAGGTTTTTAAGGTTCACTGTTTGCATGAAAAGAATTCCTGCTTGAGTTAAATCTGTACCGAGACGGGCGGTCAATTCGCTGAAAAATAGTTCCGACCGTCCATATTAGTGTATTGCGTATAAAAAGATTCGCTCTCGGCTTGGCTGGAGCCCATTTGCAGGCTTCCCACGTGTCCGTCACAGAAAAGGACAACGCCTTTCCCGCGGTGTACCCCCCAGGGAATGCCGGTGCTGTTTCCCTTGGCCCATCCATATGAAGTAGCAACATATGCCATCGGCATCTGTTTTCCATAGACAAGTCCATACGAGAGGTTTTCGAGATGGCTGAATGTCGTTCCCGGATGGACGATTTTCCCGCTCTTCATAGTCTTTGGCGGATTGGTGGCGGAGATTCCTTTACCCTCGCCATTTCCGCCCAGACTCATATAGTTGTAACCGTAGCTGACATACTGTGAATTTGCATTGCCAATTTCCGACTCGTTGAGATTTTTCCAATACTCCGCGCTTCTCTCCACCTTGTCACAATGCAGCAGCTCCGCGGGAATATAGCGCGCTTCTTTGCCGCAGAGATATGCCGGCCAAAAAACATTTTCCGCCTTGGCGGGACTGTACCATTCTTTTTTTACATAGCCATACGGATAGGAATCATTATTGTCTGCAATGTAACTCGTGAAGGCAAGTCCCAGCTGTTTGTTATTGGAGACGCAGCCGATCTCCTTGGCCTTCTCTTTTGCCGTGCCCAGCGATGGGATCAGCATCCCCGCGAGGATGGCGATGATGGCAATGACCACGAGCAGTTCAATGAGAGTAAAGCTCTTCTGCGTGTTTTTCTTCATTTTTTTAATTTCCTTTCGAGTTTGTTTATATTTGTTTAACTTAAACGTTTGCCGAGGTTACAGAAGATTTGTCTGCCCTGACGATGTCGATGACATCACACCAGACCGCATCCGGGTCGTCACAGATGAACCGGATCTTATCTTCCAACTGTTTCCACATGCCTTCGGAATCCTGCATTTCGTAGGTGTGGCCCCAGAAATAGAAGAAATTATTCCCGTCCTGCTTTGCCTTTTCGTACAATTCGTAAAAAGCGCAGTCCTGATAATGACAGTTCGGGCAAAGAAGCATGGGATGCTCATACTGCGAGACGTCGCCGCAGCAGTTCCCGGTGGTCCTTCCGTATTCGAATCCGGCGGCGAGCAGGGCCTCGGCCAGCGGTTTCGTACACGCTCCGTACGGCCAGGCAAATCCGGGACATTCCAGCTGAAAGAGATCTTCGAGATAATGCCGGGCATCCAGCGCGGCCCGGATAAACGATTCATCCGGGATTTGCCCTGCGTGTTCGTGCTTCATGCAGTGTGATGCGACCCGGAACCCCGAGTATGTTTCCAGCAGTTCGTGTTTCGAGAGTCTTCCTCCGATGAACCCGCGGCAGGACCATCCGGAATAGCCTTGGGGCGTCCAGTATGCCTCCACTCTTTCTTCGCCGTGCCGTCCCGGTGTGAGATTGAACGTGGCTTTGGCCCCGTATTTGCGGAGCATTCCAACAAGTCTGCGATCCGTACTGAGTCCGTCATCCCAGCATTGTGCAACTTTGATCATCAGCGAATCTCCTTTCGGACAGGCTTAACTTTTCAGCATTTTCAGTTCATCGAATCCGGCGATGCGGATCCCGGATTCCTTTGCGAAGGACAGCAGCTCTTCCAGCCATTCGACGGGCATATCGTTCTTCGCGATTTCCCCGAGGGGACCGATGTCATGTGCGTACAGAACCAGTATGCTTCCGGTTTCCGCAGCATGGATCATCTCCTTTTTCAGGACAGAAAGTTCAGTCCCGTAAAACGTTCCGACGCCGATCCCGGTAAAGCAGCATTTTTCAGGAAGTCCCTTCAGCGGATAGTACGGAGTCGGTACGTTATCCAGGCCGCGTCCCGTGCGCAAATAATCGAAATACCGGAAAAGCAGCCGGTCGCTCTCCTCATTCCGATAATTGCAGGGATACGAGAAACTGTGAATTTCGAGGCCGTTTTCCCGGCAGGCATCCAGTTGAGGTTTGATCTCTTCTTCCAGATATTTCTCCGCCCCGTTTTCCTGAATGAGTTTGACCGCATTGCCATGATGCACGGAATGGAGACCGATGGTATGGCCGGACGCCTTGAGTTTTTTCATGACGCCCGCCTTTTCCGGGGAAATATCACCCATGATAAAAAAGGTCACGTGCGCTCCGTATTTCCGGAACAGAGAATCCGCCTTCAGCCAGCTTTCTCCGTGAAAATCATCGAATGTGAAGCAGACGACGCCACGTTTTTCCTTGTTCGATTCACACATGGTTTCATCCTTCATTTGCCGTATCGAAACCTCTCACTCGCCTGCTTCCCCGTTCAGAAACAGTTCATTGACCTTGCGGAAGGATTTTTCCCTCATGTTCCAGGAGACGTCCTCCGGATTCGCCGCCGTGCGTATGACCGTTCCCCAGAGTCCGCTTTCCCGCAAGATCAGAGCCTGTTCCTCCAGAAGACTCCAGAACTTGTCGCTGTGTTCCTCGAAAAGAACTTTTTCGCAGGTACAGCAGGAGGTGCCTTCGCCCATGACGATGGGGGCGCCGGGCAGGACCTCATCGCGAATCTTTATCACGCAGGCAAGCCCCTCTTTGAGATACGACATGAAATCGCCGCATCTCTCCTCGAATTTCTCCGTGAGACGCTGTTCCAGTTCCGGGATTTTTGCCGGATCCAGCGAGTTGTACACCATGATCCGCGGGGTCCACTCGAAGCCGTTGCGGATCTTCGTATAGCGGGTCCGCTCCCGGACGACGTCCTCGTAATGCAGGCGGTCCTTCCGCAGAAAGTACGCGGTTTCCGGCGGAAAATCCATGTCTTTCTGAAACTGGCCGGAGAGGGATTTATCCAGCCAGCCGTACAGGGAGGACCACATGTAGTAATAGTGGAAGTTCAGAATATCCACGTTGCGGGGGATCAGCTCCTTCATCATGCGGGGCGTATGGCTGTCGTAGGCGAACAGCAGTTCCGGATAGTTCCGCTTCAGCCGGTCATAGGCCGTCTCCTGCAGCGGACGCCATTGCGCCGCCTCCTCCGGCGTGATTCCCGAGGTATTGCCGGTGAGCGTGAACTTCATGTTGTCGAATTCGTTGAAGAGTTCGACGAACGCCACCACGTGCAGCAGGTCGTTTTCCTTCAGCAACCGGAGGATCCGGTCATGCTCGTCCGTGAAGTACTGGATCCGGTCCGCGGCCGAGGGAAGGGCCTCGAACAGTTCCGCATTTATCGATTCTTCCAGATGCCAGTTCGTGTGCATGTAATACCAGCTGGACAGAATCAACTTGACCTCGTATTTTTCGGCGGCCTTGCAGAAAATCAGCAGCCGCTTCGGAATCAGGCCGGATCCCTCGCCGGGCTTCTGCCTCGTCGCCTGATAGGGGCCCGCCTGAAGATGCCAGCGGATGGGGCCCCGGGGCGCGCCGTGAATGTCGCAGAACAGCCCCGCGCCGTCATCCATGCGGACACAGTTGAAGCCGCGGTCTTTGATCTCGCGCACGACCCGGTCTGCGTAGTCGGGATACTCCTCATCCGAAACGGAATTGAAGAGCGCCCACATCCAGAAGCAGATGGAAAGACGTTCAGGCTTCCCTGTAAAACGCGATTTCATTCGCTCAGGAACGTTTGAAATATGGAATGCGTCAGTCATAAAAAATCCAGTGATTGTTTATAGGTGTTTATCTTTTCTCTTTCGCTCTAAAATCGATTCGCCGGGGAGCAGGACGGGCGGGATCTGGATGATGTCCGGATAGGATCCGCTTTCGGTGGGATTCAGCACGATCTCCAGCGCCTTTTTACCAATCTCTTCCACGGGCTGGCGGATGGTGGTCAGAGGCGGGGAAAGGAAACGGGAGAGGATGAGTCCGTCGAAGCCGACGATGGAGATTTGTCCGGGGATGTCAAACCCCAGCTTCCGGAGGGCGTGAATGGTATCGGCTCCCAGTTTGTCGTAGGATGCGAAAACACCGTCCGACTTTTTCAGGATGGGGAGATGACGCCTGAGAAATTCAGAGAAATTGTCTTCCTCGGCCGCACATTTGATTTCAAGGATCCGCTCCTGCGGAAGATCGATTCCGGCTTCGGCCAGAAAATCGGAGAATCCGCGGAGACGTTCCCGGTGAGGCGGATACTGGACAACGGAGTCCTTGTGACGGATACAGACCAGGCGGGAGTGTCCGGATTCGACCAGAGCACGGGCCGCGAGCTGACCGCCCAGGTAACAATCGGTTTTCACACAGTGGGGAATGCCGGGATGAGCACAATCCACGCAAACGCGGTTTTTGTGGGTAATGTGGTTCAGATAGTGCCGGCACGGAGGTGTAAATTCGCCGAGGACCAGACCGTCGTATTCCTGCTGCCTGCCGAAGAAACTTTCCACCATGTCATCCGTGATCAGGGAAATGTAGTCGATTTTCACATTGCGGATGACCGCCGCATCGGAAAAGGAACGGAAAATGTCGAAATAGATGGGATTGGTCTGTCCGATGGGGGTGGTATCCACCCAGGCGATGCGGCGCAGGGGGGATCTCTTTTTTTTCAGGGCTTCGGGATTGACCTGACTGGGGCGTCCGTTCTGCTTGGTGATGATGCCTTCGCGCTCCAGTCCCCGCAAAGCGGTGCGGAGCGTATTGCGTCCGATGCCGAGCCGTGAAGCGAGTTTCTGCTCGGAGGGGAGCATGAGATCTTTCTCCAGACTGCCGGAAAGGATGGCATCGAGGATTCGTTCTCTTGCGGTATTGTATTTGAGTTTTTTATTTTCGAGTATCATGGTACCTATTCCAAACCTGTTCCATCCATAAAATACACGGGGAAAGACAGATTTCAAGAGCGGAACGGAATTTTTTGCTAAAATTGCCGGGAACTTGTATTTCCTCCGTTTCCGGTGTATAGTATAGGCTCGCAGAATTTTATCAACTTTTAAAATCGGCCGAAGTGTGTTACACCATCTCAAGAAAAATATCCTTTCGTTTCTGAACGGAGTCCGCTCCGCTCTTTCTCCTGCCGCCGCGCTTCCTCCCCCGCCGGAGGAATCCGGAAAACACGGCAAGAACAAACAGAACCGGCGTTCCTCCCGTCGTTCGGAAAGCCGTTCCGGCGCACCGTACGTCCGTGCGGCGGACCGCCGTGCCGTGCCGGATCGCCGTGAAAAGAGCCGCGGGAAAAAAGCGGCGCCGGAAAAAGTGCCGAGGTCGTCTGCGGGAAGTCCCGCAAGGGAAAAGAAGACTCCGCCGCCCATGCCTGCTTATGTGCCGCCGCCCGTCGAGGAAGGGAAGCTCCGGTTCTGCGATTTGGAACTGACGCCGGAAGTTCTGGCGGCCACGCAGACTCTGGAGTTCCGGTACTGTACCGGGATCCAGGAGAAATGTCTGCCTGCAGCTCTCTCCGGGAGCGATCTGGCGGCCAAGGCGCAGACGGGCACGGGAAAGACGGCGGCGTTTCTGGCTTCGACCATCAGCCGTCTTCAGAAGAAGCCGCTTCCGGAAGAACAGAGGAAGCCGGGATCGTGCCGTGTGCTGGTTCTGGCGCCGACGCGAGAGCTGGCCATTCAGATCCATCAGGACGCCGAAGGTCTGGCGCAGTATACCGGGCTCAACAATCTGGTGATATTCGGCGGAATGGATCACAAGGGACAGCGCGAGGCGCTGCGGTATCCGGTGGATATCCTGATCGGGACGCCGGGGCGAATCCTGGACTACAGCCGGAGCGGACACCTGGATCTTTCGCGCACGGAAGTTCTGGTGATCGACGAGGCGGACCGCATGCTGGACATGGGATTCATTCCGGACGTCCGGCGGATCATTTCGCAGCTGCCGCCGACGGGAAAGCGTCAGACCATGCTGTTCAGCGCCACGCTGGAGCCTGCGATCCTGCGTCTGGCGGATTCGTGGCTGAAGAATCCGATTTTTGTGGAATCGGAGCCGGAGCATGTCATTACGGATCTCATCGATCAGAAATTCTATGCGGTCCTTTCCGAGCAGAAGCTGCCGTTCCTGCTTTATCTGATCCGCACGCTCACCTTCGAACGGATGCTGATCTTCGGAAATATGAAGCACCACAACCGGGATCTTGTGCGCCAGCTCTATTCCTACGGGGTGGACGCGGAACTGCTTTCCGGCGATGTCCCCCAGGAAAAACGGCTGAAAGTGCTGGAACGGTTCCGGTCCGGGCAGATCCGGATCCTCGTTGCCACCGACGTGGCGGCACGGGGGATCCACGTGGACGGCATCACCCATGTGGTGAACTACGATCTGCCGGAGCAGCCGGACGATTATGTGCACCGGATCGGCCGGACGGGCCGGGCCGGCGAACACGGGGTCAGCATCAGTTTCGTGTGCGAAATGGGAGCCTTCTTCCTTCCTGCCATCGAAAAGTACGCGGGCATGGAAGTCCATACGGTCCAGCCGGAACCGGAGATGATGATCCTGCCGGAACGTGTCCGCCGGGCGCCCGAGTCCGGCGATGAAGACCGTCCGTTTTCCGGATCCCGCAGTTCCGGACGCCGCGGAGGCGGTCCCCGGAGAGGACGGCGATGAACGCCCCCGTACGGGATCCGGCCCGGAGAATCTCCGTGGTTCTGGACAATCTGCGGAGCGCGCACAATACGGGGAATATTTTCCGTATAGCGGAAGCGACGGGCGCGGCGGAGGTGATCTGCTGCGGATACACGCCGGCTCCGCCTCATCCCAAGCTGGAAAAGACGGCCATGGGAACGGACCGCATGGTGCCGTGCCGGACGTTCCGCACGGCGGCGGAGGCGGTGTCCGCGCTTCATGCCGAGGGGGTGAAGGTGATCGCGGTGGAGACGGTCCCCGAGGCGGCCGATGCCTGTACGTTCGAGTATCCTTTTCCGCTGGCCCTTCTCTTCGGGAACGAAGCGCTGGGCATCTCGCCGGATGCGCTGGCGGCGGCGGACGGTTTCGTTTCGCTCCCCATGCTGGGCAGCAAAGCATCCATCAATGTCGGTAATTGCGCGGCGGTGGTCCTCTACGCCGTCCTTCGCAAAAGCAGAGAGGTGAAATCATGAAACTGTATCTGACCGGTCCGCATACGCGCGGACTTCGGCCCCGCCTGGAAAAGGCCGGCTTTGCATTCAGTTCCTCGGCCGACGAGGCGGACCTGATTTTCGTATGCGGCGGCGACGGCGCCATGCTGACGGCGGCGGCGGATTATCCGGACCGTCTGATCTTCGCCATGCGGGACGAGGAAACCGCCCCTCTGTGTCCCCGGCATTCGGTGGAGGCGCAGCTTTCCATGCTTCTTTCCGGACGGGCGAAGCGGACGGATCTGCCCCGTCTGGCGGGGGAGGCGAACGGGAAGACGCTGTACGGGATCAACGATATTTTCATTCACAACAAGATCAACGTGGCGGCCATGCGCTACGACGTCATGATCGATTCCGAGCTCTACGGACGCGAGATCGTGGGCGACGGTGTCGGAGTTTCCACGGTCCATGGGTCTACGGCCTACTACCGGAGCATCACTCACAGCGTTTTCCGCACGGGGATAGGCCTGGCCTTCAGCAACAGCACCGAGCTGGTGAATCATCTGGTCCTTCCCGAAAGTTCCCGCGTGCGGATCCGGATCCTGCGCGGCCCCTGCGAGATGGTGGCCGACAATTCCCGGAAGTCCGTGCCGCTTTCCGAGGGAGACGAAGCCCTGATCCGCCTGAGCGGCGAAACGACGCCGATCCTCGGACTGGATGTCTTTATGTGTCCCGAGTGCCGTATGATGCGGCACGATCTGCGGAGAACGGTGATCCGGAAAAGAACCGGAGGAGCGTCTGCATGAAAATCCTGGTGACCGCCGGGCCCACGCGGGAGAGCATCGACCCCGTCCGCTATATCACCAACCGGTCCAGCGGAAAAATGGGATATGCTCTGGCCGAGGCTCTTGTCCGGGCCGGACATCAGGTCGTCCTGGTCTCCGGGCCCGTCACCCTTTCCGCGCCGGAGGGACTGGATTCCCTGATCCGGGTGGAGACGGCCGCCCAGATGGCCGAGTCCGTGAAAACGGTGTTTCCCTCGTGCGGCGGGGCGGTCATGTGCGCCGCCGTGGCCGATTACCGTCCGGCGGAACCGGCATCCGAAAAGATCCACAAGAGCGAAGGCGATCTGATCCTTCGCCTGGAGAGAACGGAGGACATCCTTCTTTCCCTGGGCCGGATGAAGAGCCCGGATCAGGTCCTCGTGGGATTTGCTGCGGAAACGGAAGACCTGCGTCAGCGTGCGCTGGGAAAAATGGAGCGCAAGAATCTGGATTGGATCATCGCCAACCGGGTGGGGCTTCCGGACCGCGGATTTCAGTCCGACGACAATGCTGCCACGGCCTATGCCCGGACGGGACGCGTCGAAGAGTTTCCGCTGATGCCGAAGAAACTTCTCGCGCAAAAACTGATGGATCTTATTTTTCCGGGCGTCTGAAAACTTCCGGATAGAGCGCCTTCTGAAGTTTTTCCATTCCCTCGAACAGCCTCGGACCCGGACGGAACAGCTCGTCTTCCGGAATATCCCGTATCACGTTCCCCGTCCGGTTCGCCCGCAAAAGGCCCCAGACCGGATGTCCTTCCAGCGGAGTGGCCATATCTGTACCGTGCCGGTTCAGCAGGATCAGAACATCGGGATCCGTCTTCAGGATCCACTCCGCCGAGGTGCGGAAATACGGGGCGGTGTTTTCCGCCGCGTTGACGGCGCCGGTTGCGCACAGGACCGTATCGGGCAGGGAGCCGGGACCTGCGGCCACCAGCGGTTCGGTGCCCAGGATCCACAGGACGCGTTTTTTTGTCTTGACCGTTTCTGCGCGGGCGCGGATCCCGGCGAGGATGGAATCGACTCTTTCCAGTTCTCTCTTCGCGGCGTCGGTCCGGCCTGAAATATCTCCGAGATACCGGACCCAGATCCGGTAGTCGGCGATGGTCCGGCAGGGCATGTTCCGGAAGGGTATCTGAAGCTCGGAAAGAACCTTCTCCGTATCGGCCGGATACAGCTCGTCGACAATGAGAAGAAGTCCCGGATCCTGCCGTTTGCGGACCGCCAGCCATTCCGGGTTCGCTCTTGCGTAGTCCCCGGCCACGGGCAGCTTGAGCACCTCCTTCGGCCAGTCGCAGACGCTGCTTCTGGCGATCATGCGGTCGCCAAGACCGAGAGCCCAGACCAGTTCGGTGAGGCCGGGCGACAGGGAGACGATCTTCAGATTTTCCTGTTCCGCGGCAAAGAGGAGGACCGGAAGGACAAGAAAAAGGAGGCAGGCGAGAACACTTTTCCGGAAACGATTCATCATGGCAGACTCGGTCCTTCCGTCAGATCAGCTTCAGGTTGCACCGGATCCAGGCACGGACCGTGTGCATGCTGGATTTGTCTCCGAATCCGAGACCTCCGCCCACCAGCTCCAGCACGAGACGTTCGCCCTGAAGCGTATGGAGGATCGGGAACACGGCGCCGGGCAGACTGGTCGTATCGGCATAATCCACGGAGAGGAGGATGGGATTCCTCACCTTCCGGGCGTGCCAGATGCAGTCGAAGAGGCGCTGTTCTTCCAGATGTTCACGGAACTCGGGGAGCTGTCCCATAACCGAATGCCGTCCGTTGGAGACGTCGCCCAGATCGCAGAATCCGGGTGTTCCGATGAATGCCGCCGTGATCTTTTTCGTGAGAGCGGAGATGTAGATTCCGAAATCGCCGCCCTGACCGGCACCGGCCCAGACGATGCAGCCGGGATCCACGAACTTCAGCTCGGAAACCAGCTCGGTCAGACGGACGCATCCCAGAATGGCTCGCCGGAGAGAGCATGTCTCCGGGTTTTCGATCCCGTGCAGATAACTGTGGATCCCGTTGTGCGCGGCCATCATGGCTTCGTACTTCCGCTTCAGCTCCGTCGCATCGTCCGGCGGTTCGAAATCGTGGACGGCGAGGCAGAGCACGCAGACCGGATCCTTCCAGACGCCCAGAAATTCCCGGCGCGGCCACATGGAGGTGGCATTGAAGCCCGGACCGCATCCGGAAACCGTGATCAGCAGGGGCACGGGGCCGAAGACCGCCTTCGGCACGGTGAGCCAGCCGTATGCGCGGGAGCCGTTGACGTTGGCCGCCGAGATCCGGTAGAAACTGAATCCGGGAATGCTCATGGCCGGCACTTCTTCCATTTTGAAGTCGGCGGGCAGGCTGTGGAGTTCCGTCAGCGCTTTTTCCCAAAATTCATCGAAATCCTCCCGCATGGGAAGCTGCGGCCGGATGTTTTCCGGTTCGAATGCCGCGGCGGCGCGCATGGTCCCGCTGAGGGGATTTTTCCCGCGCGGCAGGACCTCGCAGCGGAGAAAGCCGGGGGAGGGGAGTCCCAGTTCGATTTCCTGGGGAACGCCTGCTTTGAGCTGAAGGGTCCGATGCAGCAGCTTGGTCTGGCCTCCGATCGTGAAATTCGCATCCGCTTCGCAGTCGTCCTGGGCGAGGAAACGGTACACCGCTTTTTCTCCCACCCAGTATCTGTGGGAGGGGCGGTCCAGCGTCAGTGTAAGGAAAGGTGTCATTGCATCCCTCCGTCTCACTGAATGTCGAAAATGTGGGAGAATCCTGTCATGTTCAGGATCTCCATGATGTCCGCGCCCACGTTGCGGAGCGTCAGATGCATCTTCTTCTGATCCATGAGGCGCTGCAGCATGAGAAGACTGCGCAGACCCATGCTGGAAAGATAGGTCAGGGAAGACAAATCCAGAACGACTCCGTTGATCCCGGCATGCTGCTGGAGGGCGCTCCGCACGGTTTCGTCGAATCCGGCGGCGGTATTGTTGTCCATTCTGCCGTCCACAATGACCGTGAGCAAAGGACCGTCGATAAGCGTTGAGAGCTGCATGTTTCTTTTCCTTTCCTGATAACGGTTCCTTCCTTTTCCGAATTTCAAGGAAGAAACGGCTTGCACAATGCCCGTTCCCGATATTCCGTACGAAGCGGGCGATCACTATTACAATAGCACGCTTCCGCCCTGTTTTCCAATAAAAAAGGCGGAAAACCCGAACCTTTCCCGTTTTTCCGCCCGGATGATCAGTGCGCGCGGTCAGTCTCTTGTCCGCAGGAAGTATCCGGGCGTGGCGCTCCAGGCGTGGCAGGCGCTGTTGTTGCGCGGATCGTCCCCGTACGGCGTGTAGAAGTCGTCACCTTCCTTGTAGGCTTCCCAGAAGGTGTCCGCACCGTGCCGGATCATGCCGCCCCAATAGCGCCGGATCGTATTCTCCAGCAGTTCCTCCGCTCCGCAGGCGCGGCAGGCCTCCAGAAAATAGTGCATGAGATAGGGCGTCTGCGGACCGATCGCGTCCGGCATCTTCGGCAGTCCGGCCAGTGCGGCGCGAGCTTCCTCCGGCGAGAGAACGCCGGCCAGGGTGCCCCAGATCTGACTGGCCCAGGAGAGCTGGCGCTCGTATCCGGAGCGCAGCATTCCGAGTTCCGGATCGAAGGAGGACGTCCGCAGTGCCTTCCGCCATGCGTCCGCCTTCTGCTTCAGGGAATCGATCTTTCCGACGGATTTGTTCAGCTGTCCGGCCAGTTCCGCCAGCGTCTCCGCAGACCAGATCGCGGCACAGACCATGGGCGCGGTCCGATCCAGTTCCTGACAGTGGTCGATGAAGAGCCATCCGCCGGGATGATGGAATCCGAGATTTTCGTCCAGCCCGGCGCGGAAGAAGTCCAGCTGCTTTTCTGCAGCCTCAAACAACTCGTCGCCGAGCTCCCAGCTGCCGGAAAAGCGGCAGTGTTCCAGCAGAAGCCGGGAGAAGATCAGCGAATAGTCCAGAATGAACGAAGATCCGTGAGGCTCCGGCGACATCATCACTGCGGCGGGGATCATGCCCCGTTCGTCCGTACAGCCTGCCAGAAAACGGATGCCGCGCTCGAACTGATCGTATCTCCGGAACGTTACGTGGTTGACCAGTGCCTGAAGACGCAGATCCCCCAGCCACAGACGGCGGTCCCGCTTCGGTCCGTCCTCCGGAAAATTCTGCATGCAGTTGCGGAGCGTACGGGAGCCGGCTTCGTCGATGAGGCGCATTTCCCTGTCCCAGCGGGGAAGGGGAGCGGGCAGTTCCTGTCCCGCGGAACTCTGCGCGATCACTTCGGCCCGCGTGATGCTGAAGCGGGTGCGGGGAGCGGCGATGACATCCACGACCAGATACCGGAGCGACCAGCGGTACGGCAGCTCGATTTCCACGGGCAGCTCGCAGACCGTGATCATATCCTCCTGGAGCCAGCCTCGGCCCAGTCCGCTTTCGAATGTCTCCGGATCGCCGGCCGCCTCATACGGCAGTTCCGCTCCCAGAAGTTTCAGCTTCACGGGGGAATCGATGCTCCGCAGACATTCCAGACGCAGGCGGACTTTCCCCACCAGAGTCTCTCCGAAATCCAGCACGATGCGTCCGCCCCTCGCCAGCAGCTGATCCGGCAGTTTTTCCGCAGGGAACGCGGGTACCGCGGCAACCTGCTGCCACGGCTTCGGACTCTTCACCAGATCCACGACGTCTTTTGCCGGGACGGTCCATTTTTTGAGTTCGGGCGCCAGTTTTCCGGCAAGAAGGAGATTGTTTCCCTTATCCATCATCTTTCAGCACACTTTCACTTTTTTTCGAGGAGGAATCCATAGGTGTCGCCGGCGACGGCATTCCAAACGGGCTTCGCCGGATCGAACATTACTTTCGGGCCCAGGACCTGCCGGGCGTTCGTCCCTTCCGGGAGGAGCAGCTCCTTTTCCCCGCCCGTCCCCGCGTGCAGAATGACGAAGTCGTTGCCCGCATGGATAATGTCGTCCCCCCGTTCGTAGATGCGGACGCCTGCCCGGCGGAACATCTCCCGCAGAGCATTCGTCTCCGGAACCAGCGCGGCGGAGAAATAGTCCACACGCGTTCCGTCCACATGTCCGACGACCGCGAGGTTCTCGCCGGAGCGGGCCACGATCACGTCGCCTCCGGTCGGGCGGAAATTCAATCCGGTGGCGAGAAATGCCGGACGGAACCCGCCGCCGAATTCCGGCGTGCTTTCCCAGTCGAAGCTGACCCCTGCATCGAGCCGCTCCACCGGCACGCCGGTCATTTCGGTGATGCCGGCGGGGTCGACTTTCCGCCCCGGTTTCAGCACGCCCGGAGCGTAGAACCAGAGTGCATGGGCGTTTTCGGCCTTCAGACGCTCTTTCAGCGCGGCACGCTGCGCGTCGTCCAGCTCGAAAAGGTCGAGAAAGACATAAAATCTGTGCGCCGGGACCTTGCCCGGAACAAGCAGATCGCTCAGCAGGACCTGCCGGTACGACGCGCCGGAATGGGGAACGACGCGGAACATCTCCCGGAGCAATGCCCGGTACACGCTGTCGTCCACCCCGTTGGCCGTACGCAGAACGGCGTGTTCGTCGTTGACGAAGCAGACGTCCGGGACCACCGTCCCGGCGGGCTTCTCCGGGAGCGAGCGGTAGAGTTTCAGCAGTTTGCCCACGTGATTGTACTGCAGCGGTTCCCGGAACCACCGTTCATGCAGTTCCATCCAGTGCCCGCCCGCGCCACGGGTCAGCGCGAGGCCGAAACCCTTGTCCAGCAGACTCAGCGTCATTGCCGGGGTGTCCGCCCCGCCGTTGCGGTACTGACTCGGCATGAACTCCGTGTAGGTGCGGTAGTCGAATTCCATGATCGGGATGCCGCCGTTGATGGTAATGGCCTCGGCGGGCTGCATGAGTCCGTCCGGATCGCCGGGAAAGCGATGTCCGTACAGAGTCGGAGCGAAAAAGAGTTCGCAGTCGCCGCCGGAAACCACTTCGTGCAGCCGCAGATGGCCGCTTGGCTGCCAGTTGTGGAACATGCCGCTGAGCATATCATGGTAGCCGTAGTACGCGCCGCTCAGGATCCGGCGGTTCGTCTCTTTTTTCACCACGGCGGCAAACGTGCGGATCGCTTTGGAACAGCACTCGCTGCGGAAATCCCACCAGTCGCTGATGACCCGGCTTTTGTCCGGGTCGAGGAAAATGCCCTCATCCCGCACGTTCCAGGCCTCCGGACGCGGGACTTCCGGCGCATACGGCGCCTTGCCGTCGTACTTGGCGTTCACGAATTTCGCGAAAGCCTCGTGGTCCGCCTCGGAGTCGCCGTTATGCATGAACGGGATCTTTCCTCCGTAGGGCTGGCTGGCCCAAATCCATTCGGCGGTCTGCCCGTCGGCAAACGCGATCCCGATGACGTATTTCGCATCGCCGGTGGCGCGGAGGTGTTCGATCAGCGCCCGGATGCCGGTCTGCGCGTCGCGCACCCACTTCTCCGAACCGAGGGTCTGATAGTATCCGTGATAAAGCCGGTGTTCCCGAAACCATTTGATGCGGTCGCCGGGATTTTGTTCCAGCCACCAGTCGGGCATGTAGGTCTTGAAGGTGAGGATGACATGGGCGTCGGGCATGTTGGCGCGGATCACCGCCAGCGCAAAGTCCAGCTTGGTGAAGTCGAACTCCTCCGGCCCTTTCCAGAACTCCCGCAAATCGGTCCACGTCCGCACGATATTGCTGCCGGCCCGCGCGGCGTTGACTACGAAGTGCGCCTTCTGCATCGGCGCGCCGATGAAACTGCCCGGCAGATCGAAGTAGAACGGCGCAAGCTTCCGCCCGTTGACCTCGAAATAAGGCCGCGTCCCTGCACCGGTCAGTTTTACGGAGGGGAACTCCGCGCGCTCCACCCGGCGCGGCGTCATGGCGCAGGAAACTTCGGAGGGAACGCTGAAAAACTCCGGAATCAGCCTGACGGTAAAGTCTTTGCCCGGCATCCCGGCGGTGAGGTCGGGATTGAATTTCAGTTTCACCTCATTCCACTCGCCGGGCTTCCATGTGCCGGAGCGGGGACTGATCTCCACATCCATCCTGCGGGACGCTCCGAGGTCGGATTTTACCTCCACCTGAACCCGACCGAAATCCGGAACCGTGCTTGCCGGCCTGACCTCAAATCCGGTCTCGCCGAACGCCCGCACCTCCGCCGGGGTCCGGGGACCGATGTACGCACACTCCACCCGGTCGCCCCAGATCCCGCGGGGCGGGATGCCCAGTTCCACGGCGGGCCCGGTTTTGCCGTCGTAGACGAAATCCCAGCTTCGGTCGCTCCGGAGGGTGAATGTCTCGCCGTTCTCCAGTTCGGCGTACAGTTCCAGCAGCAGTCCGGCGGCGGAACTGAAGTTCTCCACGTCGATCACAAACTCGTTTTCGCCCTCTTTCAGCATCTTGGTAACGTCCAGACGGTCGCAGATGGAAAAAACGGAGTCCTTGCCGAATTTATGTCCGTTCAGGTCGCACTCGGCGGCATCGTCGGCTGTATACCGCATCTCCGCCCGCCTCACCGCCGACGGAAGCGTGAACTTGCGGACGAACCGCACCTTGCCGACGGGATCGTTGGTGATTCCCCACCAGATCCACGGCGTCTGCCAGTTCACCTCCTGCGGATTGCCGAAAAACGGTGTCTCCTCGCAGATCAGCGCGGGACTGCCTTGTCCGGGTCCGTATTCCACGAGGGCGGAGACCGTCTCGTCGGGCGCGGTGAACTTGAGTTCGCGCATATCGGAAGAAAGCGTGTGGCTTGTCAGCTGCTGCCCGTCGGTGTCCAGCAGTTTCAGCGTCACCGCCGGATGGTCGTCGGACCGGTACTGCAGCGCATATTTCGCGCCGGGATGGATCTTTTCCACCGGCTTCGTTCCGGCGACCTCGGCGTTCGGGATCAGGTTCGGCTCGGAGAGCGCGCGCACGCCGAAAATGCGGAACTCGCTCCGGGAGAGGACGTTCACCTTGAAGGAGATCCCGGTGATCCGTCCGCGCCACGCAGGCTGGTTGTCGAAAAAGAATGTCACTGTCCGTTTTTCTCCGGACGGAATGGCGGTGCGGGCCACGAAGCCGGATGTCTTTTTGCCGGCGGCTTCGCCGGTGAAATCAAGAACGATCAGCCCGCCCTCGGGACAGAACGACGCGTCCAGCTCCACCGCCTTGACCCCGGAAGCGTCCCAGTCCAGTTTCGGACTGACGAACCTCGTGGTCGGACCCGCCACACCGCACAGGGTTTCGCCTCCGCTTTTGTCGAACGCGGCGCCCTCCACATGCCACGCCCGGACCAATTCTTCCCCCTCAAAAATCTTCCTCGCCGGATCCAGCGGCGGCAGCTGCCGGACATGAAGCTCCCGGAATGTCACCGTACCCCGGTACACCACAAGATACAGCGCCAGCTTCTTTTCGTCCTCGCGGGCCGTGAAGCGCAGGACCGCCTTTCTCCCCGCCGTCAGAATCTTCTGCGGATACGGACGGCGCTTGCCGCCTGGCATGGAGATCATCAGCGCACCGGACGAGCCCTCCGCCATCTCCAGATCGCAGCTGACTTCGTAATCCCGCCCCGGCGTCAGGTCCAGCAGCTTCGGTCCGCCCGCAATGATATGCCCCGCGTCCGCCGTGTTGGTGATGGTGAATACGCCCTCCTCGATCCGCCCCTCAGCGGCCGCTCCGTTATGCGCTTCCAGCTTTCCGGTGAACATCCGAAGGTGATCGGTTGATTCCGAGGTCTCCTGCGCTATCGCGGGAAAAAGAAGCGCCAGCGCCGCCGCGGCCGTCATAAGGATCCGGTTTTTCATGCGTGACCTCCGCTCAGTTGCCCGTGTAGTTCCGATAGAAATACTTCCGATACAGTTCTTTGTGCATATCGTTGGATTCCCGGCCCTTGTACAGTACATCCGGCACCTTCATCGCGGCGCTGTGCCCGTCGGTGTAGGTGACGTTGCTTTGACGGTTGTGACGGCCTTCCAGCGCGCCGGTTCCCTCCCCGGTGAGCGTGGAGGACGGCAGAGGGTCATGGGTTTCAGTAAAATAGGCCTCCGCCAGCATCCCCAGGGACGAAGGCTGTTTTTCCCGGCCCGGGATCAGGGCTTCGGGTAAATCTTTGCTGCTGATTGTGGAATAACCTTGTGGATAATGAGGCGCATTTCCATAATAATCGTCTCCCACACCCATGTTGTTGTAGGCATAACCGCCGAATTTGGAAAGATATTCCGAACTCGAATTCTGATATTTCCAGGCTTGCACGCCCAAAGTGAACGTGGCTTTATTGTTCCCCTGCACTCGGTCTGACGCGGACGGGCACATGAAAAGTTCGGAACCGCCCACGTACTTCAGACCCACCAGCTGCCACTGAAAGTTCCAATGTTTTTCCCCTGAATTCTGGTCGGGGATAGTCCACCCCAGGGGATAGCAGTTGAAGTCGGTGGCGTAGCTCGTCAGGGCCAGCCCGATCTGTTTGGAATTGTTCAGACATTGGATGGACTTCGCCATCTCCTTCACCTTTCCCAGCGCGGGCAGAAGCATTCCCGCCAGGATCGCGATGATCGCGATCACCACCAGCAATTCGATCAGCGTGAAGCGACAGAGCCTCGTGGATGAGGCACGAAACGGGTTCAGCTGGGCGGACAAACTTTTTCTGGACTTCAGCATGATGCACATCCTTTCCGGTTATTTTCGTATTCGTATCAAAAGACTTCTCGAATCGACTAATTATATTATACACGAAAATATCCGGAAAACCTTGATTTTTTACGCAAAAAACATGAAAATCTGCTCATTTATAAAAACCAGGACCGGGGAGACGCTTGATTCGCGTCTCTCCGGTCTCCCGGCAAATCCAAACCGCCGCCGTTTTTCGTTACTTCGCGATCAGGATGTTTTCCGGCGCGGCGAAGAAAATGGGCAGACATGGCGCCAGCAGACGGACATGATGATCTTCCGCGGCCTGAAGTTCGAGTTCCCAGATCTCGTTCCGTTCCGTTGGCGTACGCTCCGCATGAAGGGTTTTGGGGACCACATAAACCTTTTCTGTCTTCGCCACAACCTGCTGTTCGGCATCGCGCAGAGTCCCGATGACCCATTCGTCCCCGTCGCTGCCGCAGATTTCCACATTGACCTCCGCGGCCTGGGCGGGAACGACGAAATACATTTTTTTCGTATCGCCCCAGATCAGCGGGAGCTGCCTGTCGGCGAGGATGCCCTGACCGGGGAAATCCGCATGAAGCTGGACGCCGTGTCCGCCGAAATTAACTTCGAACATATAGACGGCGGCTCCCTTCGAGGCCTTCAGTTTGTAGACGAACTGATCGTCGACGGGTGTAACCTCCTGACTGTCCACAATGATTCCATCCTGATCCCACACGGTAATGGTTCCCTGAAGTTTCCGGGGACCTATTTTCAGGAATGTAAATCGGATGGGATACGTTCCGGAGTCGGGAACCGCCTGAAGGAAGCGGAACTTCCCACGGATATTCATATTTCCCAGACCGTCTTTGCAGTTTCCGGTACCCGCTTTGAGCATTTTCGGATCGACTTCCCGGACGGATTTGCGCTGCGCCGGGTTCGGAGCATGGGCTTTCAGGAAGGCTTCGGAGTCGAACGCCTTTTGCACCGACGCCTCGCCGAAGGTAATGTCGAACCGGCTGTTGACGATGCCGAATCCCTCTATACATTCGAGCTTCACCGGCTCGGCGGATTCCGTAACCATTTCGACGCCGTCGAGGAAAAGATTCCCGCTGTCGAATGCCCGCTCGCCGATGATGGCGATTTCGCATTTCTTATCCTGAAAACGCGAATTCTTTACAACCAGTTTCAAGTTGCCGAAAAGATGCCGGAGGACGGCCGATTCGCTGTTCCCGCTGAACGTGCAGTTATCGAGCAGAATTTCTCCCTTTACGCTGCCGATGTAGGCTAAAAGTCCGCTGCGGTTGCCTTCCATGCGGCAGTCCCGGACGGTTATGGAAACCGGTGCGCTCGTTTCCTTCAGCGGCATCAGCTGAAAGAGAATGCCGCCCCAGTCGTTCCGGGAGAATTCGCAGTTCTCCACCAGAATATTGACCAGCCGTTCTTTCGCCTCATTTGGCTCGAAGTCGATCCCGCAGGCCGGGGCGGTTCCGGAGGTGTTGTTGAAGCGGCTGTTCCGCACGATCAGATTCTCCACGCTGATGACGGAGATTCCCTGCCGGTGATGATTCTCGCAAGTCACATTTTCGATCAGAACATTCCGTGCACAATCCGTTTTACTGCTCGAAACGTAAATCCCGTCCCCGCCCGAACTCCGGATCGTCAGATCCCTCACGATCACGTTTTCACTGCCGATTATGGAGACTCCATGGCGCCATTCCGCCGGTTTGTAGCGCATCTTGTCCTGATAATCCGACTTGTTCATTTCCAGAAGAACGGTTCCCTCGCCGCGGAGAATGACATTCTTTTGTCCACGGACAGTGAACAGGGAATCGTTTGTTCCTTTGAACTCCTCTCTCTTTGCGTGAACGGAAACCTTGTCCATGAAGACCACTTCCGTATCCGAAGGCACGAACAGGGGCCGGACAATATAGTCGAAACCGGGATCGTCCACGATGATCTTTTTCGCACCGGAAGAAAAGGCCGCCTCGAATGCGGCGGTGGCGTCGTCCTTTCCCGGATCGAACGAACTCAGCCTGACCTCTTCCGGCGCGGCGGAAAGAACCGAAGCCAGCATGATGGCACAAAAGGTGACAAGGTATTTCATGATTAACCCTTCCTGTTTACAGATTGTTCTTCCAGAAAGCCTGCCAGGTACCGTTGCTCGTGTATTTTCTGGCTGTCACGTGTCCGTCTGCATGGAGAAGAGTAAACGTATCGCCCCCTTCAAATGTCGACGTCCGAAATCCTGAATGGGCCGCCGTGGATCTGTCCGCCACTGCGGAGTCCAGCACATGTCCGATGGAAAGAAAAGCCTTCAACCGTACTGCCTCGTCGATCTTTCCGTTATCTTTGGCCGTAAGATTTTCATGGGGATTCAACTGGGAATACCGATAGGGATCCACGTAACCGTATGTGCACAAAAATAACTGACTGGTTCCACCCGTCCAGCGTCCACCATTGCTCTGATACGCAGCGGAGGCGACTGCGGAAGGGCACATCATTACTTTCGGTTCAGGCATGTCCCGGCTCAGCCATCCGTCCGCTTTGAAATTATTACTGTCGATGTAGGGGAGAAGTTTGCCGATCCCGAAAATTTTTCTGGTGTGGGAGTTCGCTCCGACAAGCGCGGAAACCAGATAGCCAAAATTTGTCAGGCCACTGTCATTGATGGCTTTTCCATGTGTATAAACCCCCGGAGGCATGCTGTCATTATAGTCACTCACGTACAGGTGCATGAACTGTCCGATTTGCCTCTGATTGCTGGTGCACAGACTCAAACCGGCGGCCTTTTTCGCCTGCCCCAGCGCGGGCAGAAGCATCCCCGCGAGGATGGAGATGATGGCGATAACCACGAGCAATTCAATTAATGTGAATTTCTTCAGAGATGATCCTCCTTCGCTGAAGCTATGGAGGACAAGAAGTTTAAAACGGCCTTTTCGGTTTGTCATGATTTTTGTCCTTTCCGATTTTTTGTCTGCACTATCATACCGAATTATACATCCTCTTTTCGGGAAAAAACTTAAAATCTCGTGCAAAAAACATGAAAATCTGCTCAAAAAAGAATGTTTTACGGTTGACAGGGGCGGGGATCCATGCTATTGTACATGCGGCAAACCGGAGGCAGGAAATGGCATCGGAAAAAGCGGAAGAGGTGCAGCTTTATCTGTGGGAACGGTACCGGCGGATCAGCGGTCTTCCGCTGAACGTATACATGGTGCGGGACAGCCGGACGGTCACGAAGCTGCATACCCACGATTTCGAGGAGCTGCTCCTGGTGGTGAACGGGACGGGGAGTTATCTTACGCCGTCGGGGAAATACCAGCTGGAGCAGGGGGATATCTTTCTGCTGCATCCGGGACAGGTGCACGGATTCACGAATCAGCATCATCTGGAGATCTACAACGTGCTGTGGCGGAGTCCGGACCTCACGTTCGATTTCGGAGCGCTGAATTCGATGCCGGGCTATCATCTGTTTTTCCAGCTGGAGCCGAAGTCGCGGGAGAAGACGAAATTCCGTCAGCATCTTCATCTGAACGGCGAACAGCTGGCCGAGGCAAAACGTCTGATCGAACAGATCCAGAATGAGCTGAACAACTGTACCGACGGCTACCGGACCATGGTCTACGCGCTGCTGAGTCAGCTTTTTGTCCTGATCTGCCGCGTGTGCGTGAATCCGGACAGGGAAAAACGGGGCGGACTGCAGAAAATCGCGGGCGTGATCCAGTATATGTCGGAACACTATGCGAAGGAGCTGACCCACGCGCAGCTGGCGAAACTGGCGAACATGTCCGGGGCGACGTTCTCCCGTCATTTCCGCCTGGCCACGGGGGAATCGCCCATGGAATACCTGCGGAACATGAGGCTGAATCAGGCGGAGAAGCTGCTGCGGACCACGAGGCTGCCGCTCTCGGATATCTCGGACGACTGCGGATTCTGCGACAGCAACTACTTCATCATGTGCTTCCGCGGACGGTACGGCATCACGCCGCACCGGTACCGCAAACTTTTTTACGGGAAGGACGCTTCCGCCGTTCCTTCCCGTGACGCCGCACCCTCTTTGCAGGAGAAGAAAGCATGAACGACGAAGAAAAGAAAACATCCGTGACGGAAGTCCCGAAAGAAAAGGCGAGATCCCGCAAGTATCTGGGCTGGGCGGTTCTGTTTATCGGATTCGGGTTCGGGCTTACCTGGCGAAGGATCATTCATAGCAGGGTGCTGTTCGGCTGGTGGGAGCAGATGTACGGACGGGTGCCCGACAGGCTTTTCTTCCCGCTGGAGGAATTTTTTGACCAGCCCGACAGCAGATTGTCGGTTTTCATTGCCTTGCTTCTTCTCTTTGCCGGGCTGCTGGTCATGCTGATCCTGTCGCGGGGAACACGCCGGTGGTACGAAAATCTCCTGCTGTTTCTCGTCTTCGCCTTTCAGTTCCTCTGGCTGCAGCCCTGTCTCTGTGCGTCGGGGGATCGAGGGCGTCAGATATATTGTGCCAACGAGTTCCGCCAGATATATTTTCAGCTGCAGGAGTCCGGCGGCGATTTGCCGGATCAGATCCCATTGGAGTGGCAGAAGTCTCAGCAATACGACCACGAGGTGATCTATCACGGCAAGGGCCGTTCGCTGAACGAAAAGCGCGAACGTTTCGTCATTCTGGAGGATGCGCCGCGCAGTCACGTGGGCGATCTGCGGCATCGTCTCTGGTCGGACGGCAAAGTGGAATCGTGGTATCCGTGGAAAGAGGGTAAGAAGTGAGTGTGAAGATCAACAAAAATCTCATCATTCCGGCGATCCTGCTGATCGTGCCGGTAACGCTGATCCTTCTGTTCGACCCCAATGCATGGAAGAGCTGGTACGCGCTGATAACCGAGATCATTGAGCTGGTCTTTTTTGTGGACGTTCCGATTGGCATGTGCCTGTGGCACTGGTACCGGCCGGACCATTTCCGAGGATTGCGGCTGGTGATCCAGGCAGGACTTCTGACTCTTGCAAGCTGGGCCTTCGTCTCGGCTTTGATGTGGATCGGCCCGAGAAACGGATTCGCCGTGGTTTGTGCCTATGTGCTCGGCTGGTCCTACATCTGGTTTTTCATGATCCCCATCGGCGCGGTCTATCTTATTTTCCGCGGCGTACTGAAGCTCTTCGAGGTATGCCGCCGGAGATGGAATATACCCGAGACGGCAAAAGCATGGATCCGGAACATTCTGCTGGGGCTGCTCCCGCTCTTTTTCCTGGTCTGCGGGCACATTTTTATCGCTTTCGGATTGGGCCGCAGCGCAAGAGGATTCGTCGTACTCTTTCTGATCTCCGGGATCGGCCTGCCGGTTTACTTTGTCCGGACATGCATCTTCCGGCAGGCTGCATGGGGAAAAGTGAAGAAGATTCTTGTCTTCCTCCTGTTTCTGCTTTTGTGGGGCGCATACATATTCTATTCCGCCATGTGGCATGTGGTAACTCTCAGGATTTTGCAGATGGATGCGTATTACGGCGGAATTCTTTGTGTCGAGGAATCGCCCGATTCCCGGATCGATGCTTTTTACTTCGATGACGGGGAATTCGGGAATCATTGTTATGCCGTTCGCATTCACGATCCGCGGATCGAAAGCCTGCCTCTGTTTCATACACGGGCCTCGGTCTTTCACAGAGTCAAGGCACGCTGGGAGGGAATCGATCATTTTGTTTTCGATAGTTCCGATATCGGCGTGATCGACTTCCGGTATCAGGACGGGAAATGGACCGCGACCCCGGAGTCCCTGCTGATTTCGCAGGAGGAGATGAAACCGGAGAATCTCCCGGAATCCGGAAAACAAACCAGTGTGCTCATGGAATTGTGACATGGAGAACCCTTATGCTGAAAAGATTTTTTGAGCCGTATGCGGAATACACGCTCCGGACGACGCTTTCCGAAGAGGCGCTCCGTGGTGTGCTGGAAAAGGAATACCGTTTCCTTGTCTGCCTGAAGAAGGACTTTTCCGCCCTGCTTCACGGCTCGGAGCGTTCTTCGTTCCACCTGGTCCGCAGTAAGGAGGAAATCGTTCTGTACCCTCGATTTTGCCGGGGAAGGAACTCTCTGCGGGGAAATGTGCACTTCACCATGCGGAAGGATCCCCATTCCCCGGAATCGATCCTGTATGTCGCCATCCGGCCGCCCGATTCGCGCTGGTTCTGCATCCTCTGGCTTGGATTCCTGCTGGTGTGGATTGTCTGTGCCGTCGGCCTTCGACAATGGGAACCGCTGCTGGTCCTTCCCTTCATGGCGGGCGGCTTTTTTCTTGTTATGCATCTCTGCCGCGTCTTTGCGGAAAAGGAGATTCCGCAGATCCGGAGCTCCTTCGAAGAACTGATCCGAAAACTGGAAATGGAGGAAAACGATCATGCCGTACGGTGACAGCGAATGCAAAACCTTTTTCAGCCGATGGCTCCCGCCAACGATTTTCTCCGGTGTGTTTTTCAACCTTGGCGTGGTGGGCTTCGCGGACTTGAATTCGCGGGGCGATTCCGCAGCGCTGCCTCTGCTCCTGTCCTTTGTGGCGATAGCTTTCATTTTTTGGCTGATCTTCTTCTGGCGCGTCCGGTTCGAGCGGGACAGCGCCGTTATCTGGTACTGCTCCTTCTTTCCCTCCCGGATCGATTACGCGGAGGTCTCCGGCATGCGGTGTGTCTGCGGCGACGCAAAGCATCCGGGAGTGCCGAGCCATGTTGAATTTTTCTTGAAAAACGGCAAAGAGAAACGGTGGAGCCTGAATCTTTTTTCCGAGACTGTCAGAGGAGAGATCGTGCAGGAGCTGGAATCGCGGATACAGATTTCCGCACCGGCAAATCCCCTCGACGGCAACGGCGAGGAGTTGGACGCCGACGCAGGGAAAGAGCTTCAGGATGTTACGGCCTGGGCGGAGAAGACATGCCGTCCCCATCGTGCCGAAATGATCACGGTCTGCGCCGTCGGAGCCCTCATGCTCGTTCTCGGGATCTGGCGTGTGTGCGAACAGCTTGCGTGGGACGAGCGTGTACGCGCCTGGGATAAGGTCGACGGGATCATCCTCCGGAACACCACGAAGCGGGTGCGGAGCGGAAAACACACGAGAAACGTGGCCGACGTGGAATACGAATACACCTATAAGGGGACGCGCTGCACCGGAACGCGGATCGTGTACGACAGCGATACCTTCCCCAAGCTGAAACCCGGCGCGCACCAGCAGGTGATCGTGAACCCGGAGGACCCCCGGGACGCCGCGATCATGTTCTGGTACAGCGGATACTGGTGGCTCATGCGCTATACGGACTGCATGTTCTTCGGTCTCATTTTCCTGATCATGTCCGGCATATTCACTTCTCTGGTCACGCGAAAGGTCCCGGCGGTGCCGGAGTCCCTGAAAAAATACCTCAAGACCTTTTCGCAGGAACAGCTGCAGGCCGCGTGGAAGAGGGAGCGCTTCGCCGTTACCCCGGCCCTCGGCCTCGAGATGAACCGGCCGATGGAGTATCGGGAGGATTTCCGTTACGGGATCATTCGGGAGCACAAAACCCTGTTCAGCAAAATCGTGTTTGCTCTGGTGTTCCTTGCGGGAGTTGCGCTGGCCTTTGCAGTTCCCCTCGTCTGGCTCGGCGTCGCCATTACGGGGACGGTGATCTTCTTCCTGTTTTTTCCCTGGATGACCGTCTTCGATTTTCAGGAGAAGAAAATTTACCGTTGCCGCCGGTTCCATCCGGAGAAGTTCGCCTCGATAAAATTTGTTTCGTTCTCCGAAATCGACCACCTGAGCGTTTCCGATTCCGTCCAGAGCAAAAGAAACCGCAGCGGGCGCCGCATCGGACTTTTCGCCGTGAAGCAGGACGGCACCCAAGTCCCGATCTGCGGCGCTGTGTACCGGAATCTCGGAGTCCTTCTGGAGCTTCTGCCGGAACTGGCGGAAAAGATGGGACATCTGCCCATTTTGTTCTATTGAGAAAGCGAGGCTGATATGAGAAAACGACATACATTCCTCTCTTTCCATCCGGCTGGATTTGATTTCCGGATCGGCGACGATTCCGGCAGGACTTTTCCCGCTTGGATTTCTTTTATTAGTTTTTTTGACATTTTTTCTAATATGCTGCTTGATTTTTCTAATTTTTGAAGTATATTATACTCTGTCAGAGGAAGGAAAAAAGTTTTCTCAAAATGCGGTACAGAATCGAAATCACGCGGAAAGCTTTGAAACAGGCGATGAAAATTCAGGAACGTGACCGCGTCCGGATTTTCGCAGGGATTCGCAATCTTGAGGATTCGGAAACCTGGGGCGACGTCCGGAAACTGGTGAACCATGAATACGATTATCGCCTGCGGGTCGGAAATTACCGGGTATTGTTCAACGCGACTGCCGATTTGACGGTCGAAGTGAACGATATTTCCGTCGAGGAAATCAAAAAACGCGATGACAGAACGTATTGAAGGGAGAGTTGAAAAATGATTGCAGATGTCCAGATTATCAAGGAAAACAATGTTCCCGTTTTTGCCGTGATCCCGTATGCGCAATATGAGGAAATGCGCCGCCGTCTTGCGGTCGCGGAAAATCTTGATGCGAAAATCAAATTTCCCCTTGAAGTCGCCGAAATGAACGCGCTGAAAGGATACAGCCTGATCAAGGCGTGGCGCATTTACCGCGGCAAAACGCAAAGCGAACTTGCCGCCGCAATGGGAATCACGCAGGGCGCGTTTTCCCAAATCGAAAAGAGCGCCCGGAATCAGAGCGAAACACTGCGCCGCGTCGCCGCCGTGCTCAACGTCAAGCCGGAACAGTTGACCCTCGATGATTGATATGATTCCGACATCAATCATCCAACATTCCCTAGCGGGCTGACTTTCGACCTCATTAAGGAACCCAGGGAAAGGGTGGTTTTGCCATGAAGAAGCAATGGATGTTTCTCTTTTTTCTTCCGGCCTTCGCCGGGCTTCGTCTGCTGACCGTATGCCGTGCACTGCCGGAGCGGAACTATCTGGGCATGACCCGGAACGAGGTCGCCTCGTGCCGGAATCTCGGACTGCTTTTGGAACTTCTGCCGGAACTGGCGGAAAAGATGGGACATCTGCCCATCCTGTTCTATTGAGAAAGCGAGGCTGATATGAGCAAACGGCGTGGTTTCCTTTCCCTTCTGGCTGCCGGATGCGTGTTCATTGCGGCTTTTTTGTGCGGCTGTCTTCCGAAGGAATCGGTGGAACTGAGGCCCGGCGTCCGTTGGGAGTACGTCGACAGTACACATTCAAAGCTCATCTTCGAGACCGGCGAGGTGCTGGGGCCTGCCCATATCAGTCTGCAGGTGCGGGATGACTGTATCTTCGGGTTATATCATGCGGAGGAAAAAACATCCATCTTCATGTTTGAATTCAAGAGCAGAAAACTCTTCCGGGATATGGAATCGTATGAAGCATTGAAATATGATCTTCATTTTGAGCAGTTATACAGCCAAATGGAGATTTTGGGCGAATACAAAGCCCCGGAGAAGATCGAACGGTTGCTGAGAGGCGAGCCCAACGAGGAGTCGAAATGATGAAATTTATGGCTCAAAACGGATTTTTTCTGCTTGTTGTCGGCGTGTGGATGATGATGTCGGCGGGACTGTACGCGGAGGAAAGCAGATTCGCGTGCCGTGTTGTCGTCAAAGACCTGAAGGACGTCATCGTTTTCAAGGATCCGGACGATCCGCGGGACGGAGGGCTGACCGTGGCCGCCCGGGAGGCCGTTTCGCGTTTCCGGAAGTCCAGATACGAAAATATAGCAAAGCTCATATCCCTCTTTCATATCGAAAGCCTGGATGCGATTCTGGAATGGGGTGGCGGATTGTCACCCGTGTACCATGTCATTCTTTTCTCGGACGGGAAGATCTATCGGGCAAGCTGGGATGAGAAGAGCGTCGTTTTTGCAAAGATCGGTCCGGATAACGAGTCTGTGAACCGTGAAATCAGAGAGAAACTGGAAAACCTTTCCCGCTGGTCCGGCGAGGCGGAAAAGTTCAGTGCCGACCGGACCGTCCTTTTCATGACCTTTTACGGGAACGGGATCCCGCAGAAAGCGTTTTATGCCGATTTCCCGGAGGATGCACCGCAAAAAGGAAACGGAAAAACCTGTTTCAACGAGTTGAGGGCTCTGCTGCAGATTCTGAGAAAAGTGATTCGAGCGGATATCCGGATCTGACGGGCAGAGAAACGAAGCGCTGCCCCAACCGCCGGATGATTTCTCGTACAGCGTAAAGGTGTTGCAGATAAAGTAGCCGGGGCCGGTTTGCCCGAAGCTCCTTGCAATGCGGGAAAACGGGTGTATAGTAAGCATACATACATGCTGTTCAACCGAGAATCCGATTGCTGAAATAAGCCGAGTCTCATTATGATATGCAAAAAATTTCGAACGGTCGCCGCGTTTGCCGTCCTTCTTCTCTTTCCGGTTTTGTTCTGCACGGGATGTTCTTCGTACCGTGTCACGGTCATCGACCCGGACGGACAAGCTGTTTCCCATGCGCTGCTGGTCGTTCGCGAAGTGTCGATGTTTCTGCCGAAGAGTCTGCAAAGCGCCTCCTTTTACCGGACGGACGACAAGGGATGCTCCACCATAAAGGAGTCGCCTAACTTTGACCTGTGCTGCGGCAAGATCGGGTATTGGACGACATGCGATTTCGAGGAAACGGAGAAGAAACATATTACCATAGTCTTGCGCCCTGCAACGCCGGAAAATGCAAAACCAGGCACCATGTTTACGCTTTACGTGGATGATATGTCGGAACAGGAACTGTATCCGGAGTGGATCGCCTGTCTGGACTGGCAGAGAATAAGGTTGAAGGAGCTTGAGAATCCATTGGACGAGGAGATGTCGTCTTTCCTGAAGCGGTACTGGGGTCTGCAGCGGGATGGGAAGTGGAATGAATTGCTTGATCTTTTCTCCGATGACGCGCGTCTCATTGACACCATTCACGGATTAACGGGGGGCATCCCGTCCAAAGCCAAGCTCGAAGAACGCTTAAAACAGCTTGACAACGAAGAACTTGAGCGTGTTAAATTATCGGCGAAGATGACCTTACAGCACCTGAAGATCGATTCCACAGAAAGGACAAAGAACTGGGGCAGAATAGATTATCACTATACTGTCCGGGGAGCCGGTACGTATCGGGGAACGATGGTTTTGGATATCCGGAATGATCGAATGCGGATTTCCTCTTTAGAAACCACGGGTCCGGAGGAAGAACCCCGATGAAAAAGGGCTTTTTTGTTTTTGTCTCCGCCCTTGTGCTTGGCGCCGGAGCCGGCTGCATGGAACTTCAGGCCGGCCAATAAGAGAAAAATCAAAACGGAAGGAGAGAACTTGTATGAAACGTCGGACCGGTAAACAATGGGTGTTTCTGATCGCACTGATCGGCCTTTTCGCTGGCGGCGCTCTGGCGGCACAGGACTTCGAAGTGAAATTCAAGGTTCTGGCGGGAAAGGAGCTGGCGAAAAGGATCGAACTCCCCGTAAATCGGGACGGCGATTTTTCGTACGTCGTCGGCTTCATACGGAACAAAGGGAAAAGGAACGCACTGGTCTCTCTGTCCTTCTGGCATAACCGGAACAAGTTTTTCACTTCGTCCGGATATCACGAGATCGGCTGGGTGGACGGCAACAATTCCGCGCCCCGCTTCTTTTTGATCCCCGTCGGGCTGAGAAACGAAGCGCTGCCCCAACCGCCGGATGATTTCTCGTACAGCGTAAAGGTGTTGCAGATAAAGTAGCCGGGGCCGGTTTGCCCGAAGCTCCTTGCAATGCGGGAAAACGAGTGTATAGTATAGTGGAAACGTGCATGCTAATCCTGAATCCTGTATGAGCCGGGGGACGTTATGATGAATAAAGGAATCCGATCGACCGTGTTTGCCGGATTTCTTCTTCTTGCGGCTTTTTTGTGCGGCTGTCTTCCGAAGGAATCGCTGGAACTGAGGCCCGGCGTCCGTTGGGAGTATGTTGATTGCACACATTCAATGCTCATCTTTGATAATGGCGAATATCTGGGCCCTGCGGATATCAGCCTGAAGATACAGAACGACTGCATTTTTGGCTCGTATCACGAAAATGAAAAAAAAGAAACATCTTTTTTTATGTTTGAGGTAAAAAGCGGAAAACTTTATAGAAAAATTGATATTTATCAAGTCAAGAAATATAATTTTACACTTGATGGCTTGTACAACCAAGTAGAGATTTTAGGCCAATTCAAGTCCCCGGAGAAGATCGGACGGTTGCTGAAAGGCGAGCCCAACGAGGAGTCGAAATGATGACCCGATTCTTCCGGTTTCTGTTCATGCTGCTTGCCGTCATCGTCATTTCGTTCATTATCGCCGTCATATACGGCAATGGCGTTGTGTATCGTGGCGTTCCAATGTTTTGGGAGCCTCTTCGTTCTCTGTACCCGCTTGCAACAGGGAGAGGTCCTTGTGGCGAAACTGCCTACGATCTGATCTATTTCAATGCATTCCTCTGGTCCTGTATCCTTTTGTCCTCCGGTCTCTTCATAAGAAAGTCCGTGCTGAAAAAACGTACACCGGATAACGATCAGGGCTGCGGAAAGAGTCGGCGCTGGATCCTTTATACAATGATTGCGGGCATTTTGTTCCTGGCCGCGTATTCGGCGTGGATGTCCGCATTTCAATTTCACGAGTACCTGAACGTGAAAAACGGAAACTTCGTAAAGGAATATGCCCTTTCCAGCTGGGTGTTTTACCGCTCGGAAAGAGAATCGGAAATTTCCCCCGAGATGCGCGTCTATGCCGGACGTCTTCCCGAAACCCGGCTGCTGATACGGGAGAATGACGGACTGTTATGCTGTAGTTTGATGACTGCCCGGTGTTATGCGGAGTTGTGCTACCTTATTCTCGAGCACAGAATGAAAAAGACGCAAGTCCCCCTTCCGGAAATCATGGCCATCGTCGACAAGTACAAAAAACCATCCCGGAATGAAAAATGATGAAATACCCTCAACGGTCCGAATACGAGCCGTAGAGCCGATGCGTGTCCCGGTCGTACAGCAGACGCAAGGCGGCGGAAGAGGCTGTCGGCTTCAGCACATAATAATACTTTTCCGGCATATCGAACGAACCATAATAGCGGAAAAGAAAGTTTTCATTTTCCGGACGTTTCGGCAGGGGAGAATATCCCTTTTCTCTGCAGAAGGCGAGGAAATCCGTTTCGGAGACACGGCATTTCCATTGGGCGGAATGGCCGAAGCCCGTATCATGAACGGTATACTCGATATCCTTCGATGTCTCCGGCATCCATTCCCCGAGGGAAACGCCTCCCGCGCTTTTCACATAGACGGCGGACTTGCCCTCTATGGGTGAATGATCCGGACGGCACGCGGACAGAACAAGACAGGTCAGGATGACCAGAAGAATGGATAACGCCGATCTCATATTCATGGGGCTCCTTCCTTCATTCATCATCTTGCCACCGTCGAATCGGTGTCGGAGTCGTTCGCTTCTCCCCTCAACAGGCGTTCGTACTTTTCTCCGGACTTGAATTGCCCCAAAATCTCAACCTGGTTGTATAAGCCCTCGAGATTGAGATCGAGTTTCCGTATTTCGTAAAGATCCATTTTTCTGTGAAGTTTTCCGTTTTTGAACTCAAACATGAAAAAGGACGTTGCTTTTCCTTTTTCATGCTCGTAATATGACCCAAAGATACAATCGTCTCGTATTCTTAAACTGATATCCGCAGGTCCCAGCACTTCGCCATTTTCAAAGAGGAGCCTTGAATGAGTGTAATCAACATATTCCCACCGCACTCCGCTTCGCAGTTCAACGGATTCTTTGGGAAGACAGCCGGATAAAAGGACAGCCAGAAAAAAAAGACAGAAAAACTCAACAGAGCGAAGCTTTTTTTTTCGAGGCAATTTGAAAAGGCTCATCAGTCGTAAAGATTCCATTCCGATTCTTTGATCAGAGCAATAATTTTGTCAAAATTCTCGGGAGAAACCGGTTCCCTGCTGAACATGGGAAACAGAAAATACCCGCTTTCTCCGGCAATGAGCTCATTCCACGGGGATGTTATTTTTCCATCGGGAGAGGTCGTTGTTTTACAAAAGAACTTTCCCCACGAAAGCCGGCTGTCTGCTGCTTTGATCCATGCGGTATCCTGACGCTGCGGTTCGAATGTCACGGTCGCAGAACAACCGGACGCACCGTAATACAACTTGATGCTCTCCGGACGATTTTTATCCGAGGGTATAATTTTCACATAGAAAAGGAAATCTCTACTTGCAACAGCATACTTTGCATCAAACCCGAAATTAGCGCATATCGAATACTTGTCAGGATAATCCCTGCGGACAACGAAGAGAGCGTTATATTTGCGATCATCTTTATCGATGAGGGAATAACACTGTGCACCGTCCGCAACAGCCTGCTGTATCATATGGTCCTGGATAATATACGAATCCTGACAATCATTCTGCCCGGATATTTCAGCGGGAGATGGGGGGTTATCGTTCAGCCTCACAAAGAGCAGTAACGACACAACGATCAGAACCGCCGCAAAGGAACAGATCGCGATTTTCATGATTTGACCTCATATTCAATTCGTCCGCCCGCAAACCGCGGTCCGATTTTTACAATACAATACACTCGGTCATCTCCTTTTTCAAGTGTAAACGAAGGGGAGCGAATAATTCGGGAAAAGGAATCGAACAGACATCATCCTTGATGGAAGAATGATATGCCGGACGTCTTCCCGAAACCCGGCTGCTGATACGGGAGAATGACGGACTGTTATGCTGTAGTTTGATGACTGCCCGGTGTTATGCGGAGTTGTGCGACCTTATTTTCGAGCACAGAATGAAAAAGACGCAAGTCTCCCTTCCGGAAATCATGGCCATCGTCGACAAGTACAAAAAACCATCCCGGAATGAAAAATGATGAAATACCCTCAGCGGTCCGCATACGAACCGTATAGGAAATGCGCATCCCGGTCGTACAGCAGACGCAAGGCGGCGGAAGAGGGAAAAAGCAGTCCAAGTCTCGTACACAGCCGAATCATGATATTCTCCTGAAAAAATTAACCGGTTCCTGGTTTCCGCTTTTTGCTATTCCATTTCCTGGTCGACAAGAATCACGGGTGTCGTCGTCATGTATCGAATCAGATCGTTTTCTGCATGGGATTGGTTTTTCAGACGGTCGATTTCGTCCCGATCCAACGATACATAATGGCTCGATCCTTTTGCACGATCGGCGCGATCCGGGTCATTCAGCGGATAGACCGTTATGCGTGTTTTTATATCGCCGACGAGTGCCGCGGAGGTAATGAAATATCCCTCTTTCCCCGCATAGATCCAGACCAGTCCGGACCGGGATATCCGGACGATCCCCCGATCGTCGGTCACAAGCAGATCGGAGGAGTTGGGCCAGAGCATGTTTTCCTGCCGGGCATAGACATGGCATCCCTTCACCGGACTGCCGGAAGGATCGGCAACGGTTATTTCCTTGAGGGATCCGCAGCCGCACAGCAGCGCGGAGAGAAACGTCATGGACAAAAAGAAAAGTCCGTTCAGTCCGGCAGTCCGCATCGCTCATACTCCTTTTCCAGATTTTGCACGAATTCCTTTTCCCGTTCCGAATCCCCGCCGTTTTGCAATTTTTGCAGCAATGTTTCGATCATCCGCTTTTTCCCTTCGAGAGAAACGCCGTCTTTGGAAAAGGCAATCGGATCATAGCGTCTTACAATCTCCCTGCAGAAGCGGAGTATCCGTTTGTCCCCGGTCTGAATATAGCGTTTCTGCAGCAGGAAAGGATTTTCACGGATGAAAAAAAGAAAACTGTCGCGATCCATATAGGTTCCAGCTCCTCCATCAATCAATGTACTGTAATGAAACAGTGCTTCGAAATTTTCATCGTTTTCCGGATCCGATTTTATGGCCTGAAGCAGCTTCGGAAAAACATTCAATTCCGGATACGGTTTCAGATCATTCAGATCTTCCGCCCTCAAAATCTTTGCGGATATGGTGAAGACATTGTTCATACAGTAGAAAACCGTGATGAAAACGGCCAGAAATACCGAGGTACAGATCACAAGTTTCGTTTCAGACAAAGTTTTCATTCAATCACCCCCGAGATTCAATCTAGCATATCTTCTTCGGAAGTCAAGATGTCGGGGCGCCTTCGAGGATGGAATATTTTATGCCGCCCCTCGGGGCGGCACAAAAGCCTTTTCCATCACCGCTCTATACCGTTTCATTTCGCGTTTCTGTGGTTTTTCATCATAACAGGTCGTATCGAGCCTAGTCTCCGAAAAGGAAGGACCAGAACTTCTGGAACAGGTTTTTCTCTTCGGACGGCGGAGCTGAAAGATCGAAATCATCCAGACAATAGAGCCGCAAGTTGTCGATCCACACCGGTTCATTGCTCTCGAACTTGTCCAGCCACAGCCGGATGATGAGATTGTCCACCATGCGGCCCTCTCTGGCGGGATGGGAAACGACGGCGCTGTAGGTATTCCAGGTCCCGCCGGTGGGGATCAGGTCTTTTCCATAGAACCAGTTCTGCGGGATCTGACCGACCGCGGGCCCCAGATGATAGGAAAAACGGCCTTCGCCGCTGCCCTTTTCCAGATACACGTCGCACAGGAAGAGATAATTCTTGTCCGGTTCCATTTTTGCGTTCAGGACATAATATCCGTTGCCCGTACGGAAGGCATACTTGCCGTCGGAGGCGTAACGGTCATCCCGTTCTCCCTCCATGGGCCGTGTCCACTGCGGTTCGGCAAGCGGTTTGTCCTCTTCGAAGGACCCGTTTTCAATGAGGTTGTCCGCCTTGAATCCCAGCCAGATCTTGAACTGCGCCCGCAGCGTGGCGGGGATCGCCGGATCGTTCGAATATTTTTCCGCCCGTTCCCGCACCTTCGGATCGTTCAGGAAGGGGATCACCAGCCCGATCGAACCGTTGGCGGCCGCCAGCATGCTCTTTCCCTGATTGCTGTTGAACGGGAGCAGGGGATGTTTCCGGAACTTTTCCGCCGCCTGAAGGGCTTCGGGCAGCGCCTCAAGCAGTTCCAGGGCGTTGTCCGCCGAGAGGAGACGGCCTTCGGGCGGGATGATCTCCGAGAACGCGGCGGTGGCCGCCAGTTCGCTGTATTCGTACGCCTGCATCAGCACCTGCGCACGGTTTTTCTGTTCGGGAGTCTCCGCCAGTTCGACTACCTTTTCCATCAGGGCGCGGAATTTCTTCAGGTCGCCCTTTTTCAGTGCGTAGGTGTGGGTGTTGCATTCACCCAGCTGCATGTAGGCGTTCCGGACCGTCTTGTACCAGGCGGTCTTCCGGATGTCCTCGCCGGTCCAGTAGTCCTCCCAGCGCTGATAATATTCCCGCAGGTACGGCGCGGCCTTTTTCCCGACCGCGTGTTCGCACCAGTCTTCCAGGAACGCCTCCACATCCGTGTCCGGATTCCAGAGCATTTTCAGGATCAGGGCCTGCTGGGGACCCTGGAAGGCGGTCTGATCCGTTTCCAGATAGGCACCGCGCAGTTTGTATTGCCGCGCCATGTCCGCCAGTATTCTGGAATGACTCCGGAAGTAGATACGCGGGAGAAGGAAAAACCGGATGCCGCGCATATAGTCGTAGAGATCCAGCATTTCGGCCCTGTCGCACCAATCCCGGATCAGCTCCAGGCGTTTCTCTCCCCAGACGGGATCGATCAGGGTCGACAGTTCGATGCAGAGACGCGGAAACACCCGGGGATTCAGCTTGAACGAGGGCGGATTCAGCACTTCCGTGTAGGCAAAGGCGCTGAACAGCACATCCGGATACTGCTTCGTCACGGCATCGGCGACCTTGTTCACCCAGCCCCAGTAGAGCTCCGAGTAGTCCGGATACCCGCACATGTTGCGTTTGTCGCCCACCGCCTTCAGGCATTCTCCGCACTGACAGCAGCCGCCGTTGTCGTTGATGTCCAGATTGACGACTTCCTTTTGCGGATTTTTCTTCAGGTTCTCCAGAATGTTTTCGATGGCGAGCCGGGCGGTTTCCGGATGGCTCCAGCAGGGCTGCCATCTCTGATCATAGCCGCCTTTGGCAATGTAGGGATTCGGCGAAAGCGGCTTCGCCGGTTTCTTCATGACCAGTTTTTTGCCGTCGATGACCGGCAGTATCTCCTGCGGCCAGCTGCTGTTCTCCGCATACTTGTAAACCGGGAAGACGTCCACCGCCGTCATGTGGGAATCCGCGGTCCGCCGGAAGCCGTTCCAGTTCGCCATGAAACCGGTGACCCGCCAGTCCACGGCCCGGGAGACGGAGACCGCCGGCCGGTCGGAGAATGATTCCGCCTTGAGTACCACATCCTTCAACTGCGGATAATGATTGATCTCCGGACCGTAAAGGCCCTTCATCGGGACCAGCAGCCAGCGGATTCCGATCTCCTGCTCCAGCAGATGATTGAACGCCCAGCGCACCGAGTCCTCCGTGCCGGTGATCCGCAGCGTCCGCGCATCGGGAAAATCAATGGCAAAGGCGTCCCGCTCCGTGATCGGCCGTTTCTCCAGGCGGAAAATGATCCGGTTCCGGTCCGCCCCCGCCTCCTTCACCACCGGCAAAGCCGTTTTTGCGCAGCGGCTCAGTTCGGCATTGAAAAATTCGATATGCCGGTCCAGCGTCCCGGAAGCATCCGCGTCCCGGACGATCACCGCTTCGGGCTGATGGTCACGGACCAGCACGAACTCGCCGCCGGCAAGAGGAAGGCTCAGAACCGCGGCCCCGACGATCAAAAGTCTCTTCATCATGATGATTTCCTTTCGGTTTTACTTTTCCGATGCGGTCCGGTCAGAAATTTCCGGGATCAGGCGGATTGCGATGAACCAGATATTTGTCGTAGACAATGTTGATCCCCCAGGGGAGATCCGCCAGGCTGGATTGCCAAAGCTGGTTCGCACTCAGACTCTGCACATTTCCCGCGATGAAAAGGACCGGCGCTTTTCCGCCGTGCTTGTTGGTTCCGGGTATCGCACCATGGGTCGGCGGCAGCGTCATTGCATTCACCGAACAACGCTGCACTTCATAATGGGCATTGTCGTTACTGCTGGTGTCGCAGCTGCCAACGCTTCCCTTTGCATTGCACGTGGCCATCAGACGCCGCGTCGGCGAGGAGATTTTCGATACGCAGACACCGTTGTTGAAATATTGAGTGTCGATGTTGCAGAAATACCGGTTGACGCCATAGCCGAGATGATCCGACCTTTTGGTATTCGGACACTGATCCTTCGGGCAGCGAAACACCTTGGGAACGTCGTTCGTCATCTCGAAATTGGTGCTGGTGATCTGACGATTTCTTTCCCCGACGTATTCCATCAGAAGATAGGCCCAGGTCTGCCAGGACGTGCCCGAAGACTCCGTCGCTTTGACCCGCGCCTGCGGGGTCCAGGAGTCGTTGGCGTCGAAATACATCTGCATGCCGATCCCGATCTGCTTCAGGTTGTTGAGACATTGCGTGCTGTATGCCGTGTCCTTCACCTTGCCCAGCGCGGGCAGCAGCATCCCCGCGAGGATGGCGATGATGGCGATGACGACGAGCAATTCGATCAGAGTGAATCGCTTCAGGTATGAGGTATGAGGTATGAGGTATGAGGTTCTTAATGCAGATCCCCGGTTCGTCATCATGATTACAGCCCTTTCTGAATTTTTGTTCTCATTGTAAGTCGTGTGGATCCCAGT
>JAFZZR010000083.1 GCA_017615635.1 Lentisphaeria bacterium | reverse complement strand
TGATGGCGATGACGACCAGCAATTCTATTAACGTGAATTGCTTCAGGTATGAGGGATGAAAGATGAGAGATGAAAGTTTTGAACTATCATGTACAGTTTTCATGTTTTTTTTGGTCCCTTTCTGTACTTTTATTCTCGTGGCAGCGGCACGGATCGAGGTTTGACATTTCCGCCGTTCATGCTAAATTATAGCCGGATCCAATGGATTTTGCAATGGATGAACATGACAATAGAATGTGTTTTTGTGCCAAAATGGCGGGACTGACAAAAGGACAGACGGATGGAAAATCAGACCTTTGATTTGAGGAATATCCGGAGGTATCTGGATTTCCCTCTGAAGATCCGGACCATCGGATACCGCCCGGAAAACAACTGGGTCCACCGGAAAAACCGGATCACCGAATTCTATCTCTGCTTCGTACTGAAAAGCGAGAAGCCGGTTTCCGTCACCAGAGTCAACGGGACCCTGCACCGATACGACAGGTCGCTGCCTCACATGGGGCTGGTCCGCCCGGGGACAGTACTGGATTCCGTGGAATCGGACTGCAAAGAAGAACTGTTCTTCACGTATCCCGCGGAGTCCGGAGAGCAGATTGAAAAATTTCATCTGCGAGACTGCTTTTTTGAGCTGACTCCGGCCTTCGGCGACACGCTCCGAAGGATCAAGGATTCCTTTTCCAGTCTGCAGTATCCGGGCGTGGCCGACCGGCTGGACTGTCTGGCCGTCGAGCTGGCGCAGGAAGCCATGATCGCCTCCCTGTATCTGGAGCGGAAACCGGCTTCGCAAATAATCCCGGATAAACGCATCTTCATGATCTCGAATTACCTTCAGATTCACTTCTCGGATTCTCCGGATCTGGATTCCCTGCTCCGCAGGCACGGATTGTCGCGGAGAACTTTTTACCGGGAATGGAAAAAATACTACACGGTATCTCCCGCACAGTATGTGATCGACCTGCGGCTGAAAGCGGCCTGTGAACTGCTTGCCCATTCGCAGAAGAGGATCTACGAAATCGCCGCCGAATGCGGATTCTGCGATCCCATGTATTTCAACCGCTGCTTCACGGCACATTACGGCTGCCCGCCCCTCGCCTTCCGGCAAAAATCCGGGTCCGCCGCCGGGCAGTCCCCGCCGGACGGCCGTGTGGATTGAATTTTACACTTGCATTTACGGTTTGCAAGTGATAGATTATCGTCCGGATTACATATCTCACAGGGAGTCGCCGGATGATGAAATATATCGATGCACATGCGCATGCCTACCGCAAACCGCTTCCGTTCGTCACACGCTTCTGCACGCCGGACGAACTGATCGAACGCTATGACCGTTACGGGATCGAAATGGGCGCGCTGCTTCCCGTCGTCAATTCGGAAATCTATCTGCCGCAGGCAAACGAGGATATTCTGGATATGGCCGAAGCGCATCCGGACCGCTTTTTCCCGTTCTGCAACGTCGATCCCCGCGCTCTCATCAACCGGGCGGATGCGCAGCTGGATACGGTGCTGCAGTACTACAAGGACCTGGGCTGCAAAGGCGTCGGTGAAATCATGCCCAATCTGCCGTTCGAAGACGAGCTTGTGCAGAATCTGTTCCGATGCGCGGAAAAAGTCGGACTCCCCGTAACGACCGACGGATCGGACCGCATCGGCGGGGATTTCGGGCTCTGTGACGCTCCCGGCCTGCCCGGACTGGAGCACACCCTCCAGCGGTTCCCGAACCTGAAATTCATCGCGCACGGCCCGATTTTCTGGGCGGAACTCACCCGCAATCCGCCCGCCGCCCGCAAACCCGTCTTTCGTACGGACGGACTGCAAAGCGGAGCGCCCCGTCTTCCGGAAAAGATAGAGGAGGAAGGGGCCGCCGCGGCACTGCTGCGGACATTCCCGAACCTTTACGGCGAACTCTCCGACGGATTCCCGATTCTGAGCAGGGACGAGGATTTCGCGGTCCGGTTCCTGACGGAATTTCAGGACAGGCTGTTTTTCGGAACGGATTCCTGCAACAGCACCTGCGACGCCAATTATCAGATCAAACTCTGGTTCGACAACCTGCACGGCTCCGGACGCCTGCCGGAAGGAGTATGGAAAAAGATCTGCCGCAACAACGCGATCGATTTCTTCCGGCTCGACCTGCCGAAAGCATAACAGCGACTCTGCCGCAGGACGTTATTTTCCCGCGGCCTTCTTCCGGGGCGCCAGGAACACGGGCCGCCAGATGCCGCACAATCCGACGCGTTTTTCGATCCGGACGGTCAGGACGTTTCCTTTTTCCTTCAGAAGTTTTTTCAGGGACAGGTATCTTGAAAGAATATCGCCAGGAGTTAGCGTCGTCCTTATAGGGGAACGGACGCTCCCAGTCTTATGACTTCTTCTCCGATGACAATGCGCTGGATCAGCGCACTGGAAAAGGTCTTTCCCCGCCCGGAACTTCACGCACCGGAGTTTTCCGCGATGTCGGTTCTGCGCGGGGAGGTCTTTTCCGTGCAGCTCGCCTATCGGTCGGAATTTTTGCTCGAACCGCTGGTAATCGAGGTCCTTTCACCTCTATACAAGCAGATCGTTTCCGGTAGTTTGAGCGTGGATACCCGCAGGGTCTCCACCGAAAACGCTCCGGAAGGAGATTCCAAAGAGATTTTCAAAGAATCCGGTGAGACTTTTGAAATTGCCTCATTATTCAAAAATTATCAGAAAATGATTATAATGTTTCAGATATTCTTGATTCAGGTATCACTCGTTGAATTTGTCATTGTTCGCCTCTTGAGCGTTACTGAATTTGACTGGCAGGTCAGATTTAATGTAACATCAAGAGGCTTTTTCGCAACTTGTATCTGAAGATTTTGGGGAACATACCGGCAGAGCCGGTAGTTTTTTTGACCTGAAGGCATATAAAAAACGGAAGCCGCCCGGCGACAAACCGGAGCGGCTCCCGTAATTGCGAATGCGTCGAAAAACGCTTACCAGTGGATCAGGGTATCGACCTTCACAGGCTCGCCCGTCTGAATGGCGATGTTCGCGGCGATCCCCGTCAGGATGGACTTCGCGCCGTCGCGATAGCCGGCGGCATGTCCCAGCGGATCGTCCGTGGCACCCACGAAGATGTCACGGAGAAGACGGCTGTCGCCGCCGCCGTGGCCGCTCTTGTCGCTCGAATCATACGAAACGGAGTAGGCCTTGGCCCAGAGCGGCTGGACGATGATCTCGGGGACCATGCCCTTGCGGTCGACTTCGTTGCCGGTGGCTTTGAAGGTGTCTTCCTTTCTGTGGAAGTCGAAGACGTTGAAGTCCCAGTTTTCGCCGGGATCGCAGTAATCGTTTTCCACCACGTTGAACTCAAGACGGCCGCCGGTGCCGTTGAACACCACGCGGTATCCTTCCCACGGGCAGTGGGCGCAGAGCGTGTAGCACATGACCGCTTTGTTCTTGTAGCGGACCATGACGCTCATGTTGTCTTCGATGCTGATCCCGTCCCCGAAGACGCTCTGGTCACGCTGATAGCCGTCTTCGTGTTCGGCGTCATAGTAGAGCGCGTTGAGCTGCTCGTCGGTGGGCTTGACGTGAAGCGCAAAGGGATCCTTGGCGGCGATCTCGCTCCCGCGGGCTCTCTGATAGAACTGAGTGACGCCGCGGCGTTCCGCATTGATCTTGCCGTAGAACTTCAGATCGCCCATGGCGAACACCGTCTCCGGCTCGGAATCGATCCACCAGTTCACCAGGTCGAAGTGATGCGTGGATTTGTGGACCAGAAGGCCGCCGTTGTTGACCTTGTTCCGGTGCCAGCGGCGGAAGTAGTCCGCGCCGTGACGGGTATCCAGCATCCATTCGAAGTGGATGGTGGTGATCTCGCCGATGACTCCGCTCTTCAGCAGTTCCTTGACCTTGGTGTTCCGGGGCGAATAACGATAGTTGAAGGTGACCGTCAGATTCTTTCCGGTCCGCTTCTTCGTGTCGATGATCTGCTGGCACTTTTCGGTGTCAACCGTCATGGGCTTTTCGGAGATCACATCGCAGCCCAGTTCCATGGCGCGGCAGATGTACTGATGATGGGTCCGGTCCATGCTGGTGACGATGATCGCATCCGGCTTCGTCTCCGCGATCATGCGGTCGAAATCAACCGCCTTGTAGGTCGGCAGCTTCGGATAGTCCGCGCAACGGTCCGGAATGAACTTGTTGTTGTAGTAGTTCATCCTGGTCTGGTTCACGTCGCACAGGGCGACCAGTTCCGTGGTGTCACGATAGGTCGTGACCAGACTGTTGATGTACATCTGGGCCCGGCTTCCGGTGCCCACCAGCGCATAACGCTTCTTTGCCATTTTTCTCTCACTTTCCTGTAAAAGTTGGACTTGGTTTTATGGGTTTTACATTCATTGGAATGCTTTCTCTTACAATCAGCTTCGTCGGAAAATACAGGGTTTTCGTCTTCCCCTTCCGGTCTCCGTTCGTCACGATCCGCACCGCCTCGCGCACTTCCTCCTCCAGAGGATGCGCCACGGTGGAGAGCGAAGGAATCGCATAGGCGCCCGGCGTGTCGTTGTCGAATCCCGCCACGGCGATTTGCTCCGGGATCCGGATCCCGTGCTCATGGGCGTAACGATAGAAGCCCAGCGCCATCCTGTCCGTATCGAAGAACACGCCGTCCGCTCCGCTTCGGAGGATCCTGGCCCCCAGACGGTATCCGTCCGCAAATTCCGACCCCTTCGAGGGGATCCGGACCGCTCTCACTTTCGGCTTGGCTCGGATCGCAGAATCGAATCCCTCGATCCTTCCTCCCGAACTTCCGATCCCGGAGACATGGGCGATCTTCCCGGCTCCGGACCGGATCAGCGCCAGAATCACTTCGCGGACCCCGCTGGCACGCTCCGTGAGAAACCGGTCGAACTTGTCGGTTCCCGGATCCCGGTCCAGAAAGATGCACCGGATCGGCAGCTTCAGAAGCCTCTCCGCGCAGAAATCCGGATTCCAGTTCGTGAAGATCACGAAGTCGGCGAACCCGGTCCACTCCAGAAGCATCCGCTCCAGTTCCTCCTGCGTGCCGGGCAGAGATCCCAGCAGCGTATCGCGCCCCGCCTCCCGCAGACAGCGCTCCAGAATCCGAAGACGAGTGTGGATAAGCTCGTGGTTCCCGTCCGACGTGATCACTCCGACGATCCGACAGGATCTCCGGCGAAGATTCCGGGCCGCCGCATTCGGCACATACGAAAGCCTCGCCGCCGCCTTCCGGACACGTTCCGCCGTGACACCGCTGACAGGACCGCCGCCGCGCAGCACGCGGCCCGCCGTCCGAACGGAGACGCCGGCTTCATTCGCCACAATTTTCAGGGTGATCGCCATTTGATTCTGCCTGGATATGGATTTCTGCCATCGATGGCACTCCCCTTACCATACATGCACGACGGCAAATTGCAAGTCTCCTTTTCATATTTTTCCGCATTTTTCCCAATTTCGGGCGTCGGACGCGCCTGCCACGTCCCTGACAAAAGAGGCGGCAACGGATTCCGGATGGATCTCGAAAAAGACGATGTTCGGAAGTTTGTGGCTGCTGCCCGGTGCGGCAACCGCCGAAAACTTGCGGATATTGGTCTTTCGAGAGACGTCGAAAGGCCAGTCGCGAGTTTTGTCAGGGACGCGCCTGCCTGAGATCCGATTTCCAAGGCTTTTTTGCGCCGGATCGCTTGATTTTCTCCGTTTTGCTGTCATATTACATCCCTGCAGCATTTCCCCGGAGAGATGGTCGAGTGGTTTAAGGCAGCGGTCTTGAAAACCGCCGATGCGCAAGCATCCGGGAGTTCGAATCTCCCTCTCTCCGCCATTTTTTGTGCTCCCCACAGATTCTTGAAATCAGAGACGGCTTGCTCATTTATCGCTAAAACACGTTGACACAAAGGGGTTTACAAACCATATCGCCGTGTGTTTGAAACACACTCAGACCCCAAAGTCAGACCGTTTTTTTCCGTTTTTCGCCCCTCCAGATTCTGAATTCTGAGATTTCCGGCCTCCCGCGAAAAACTGGAGACACTACACAACAACCTCATAATCAACAACAATGT
>JAFZZR010000082.1 GCA_017615635.1 Lentisphaeria bacterium | reverse complement strand
GATCGTTGCCTTTCCAGGGCGTCCCAACTAAACATTCAGCCTGAGTCCTGTCCGCATCGCTTCAGTAAATCATTCCTCATAATTTACCCCACAGATGCAGATGCCGCTACTCACATCTTATTTATCATACCATCTCCTCACCTTATGCCGAATTCGGCCCGCCCGTCCCGTCAGCGCTCCGCTTCAGCCCGTTTCAGGTCCTTGCTCCAGTCCCGCGCCAGATCGAGTCCGGTGAATACGGATTTGTCGGGCAGACGGATCTGGAAGTCGTCCGCATAGCAGAAACTCAGTGTCCCCTCCAGCAGGGAGAAATTGACCACGTGCCCGCCGTGCAGCCGTTCCGCATCCATGAAGTGGAGATGCCACCCGGGCGCGTTGACGCCGCTGACATATCCGGGCAGACGGAATCCCACCAGATCGCCGGAACAGTCGGCCAGATCGAAGACTGCTTCGTTTTTCGCCGCCTCCGCCAGTCCCACGCCATCCTGCTCCTGCCGTTTGACGACCCGAACCTTCATGCGCCGGAATTTTCCCGTGAACCGGACCGCCAGCGGAAAGTTCTCCAGCGGACAGATCTTGCCCAGATGCTCTTCGAAACGTTCATAGCTCGGGATATTCTCCAGATTCAGGCTCCGTTCGGCGCGGAAAGGGCAGATCGTTCCGAAGGGGATCGTTTCCTCGTCGCCCGGCCGACGGATCCGTCCGTCCGCGCACGCCTGATAGACTACGCCGTCGATCATCTGCACTTCGCCGTCCAGACGGTCCATGGTGGCAATCGCCATGTCACCGTGCTGCTTGACTTCGGCGATACTGACGACTCCGCCGTAGCGTCCGGTCAGCAGGATACTGAAAAGAGAAATCTGCGTAAATTTTATTCGTTGATCCCGGCTCACTTCTTCACCTTTCACTTGCCGTCCGTATTTTCTTTCTGCACGAAATTCATCTTCGTTTCGGAACTGGAGATCAGGACGGCATTCTGATCGAATTCCTTCCGATACTGCCTCGCCACCGACATCACCTTTTCCCGGGCGTCGGCAGGCGCAACGACCAGTATGACCTTGGTGTGTTCCTTCTCCGCAGTATCCGTTCCGGACCGCCAGTATCCCGTCGCATCGAAGACCGTGTATCCGCCGGGGAACGCCGCCATGACATGCTTGTCGCAGAACCGCTGCCACGCCTCCTCCGACACTTCGCCGTTTTTCGACGACATCCCGCAAAACACCTTATATTCCCGCCACGCGGAAGAATCCTTCGTTGCACAACCGGAAAACACCATCCCGCACAACAGCAAAACACAAAATCCCGAAACGCGGATCAACTTATTCAATTCGGCGCTCCTCTCGTTTTCATGTACTTGTTGTTGGTCCGTATTCTGCAAAAGCAGCCCGGCCCGGAGGTAATATAGGTTGCCTTGGCCATAAAGTAAAGTCCGAACACTCAAAAAAAACGTGTCAGGATAAAAACTCCCGGTCAATGGTTATCGGAGCCAGCGCCGACCAGCCGCAGAAGTCGCGGCAGGCGATCCTTCCCGGTTCCCGGTCGCTGATCTCCGGCAGATAATTCTCCCAGATCGTGCCGGTGGCCTCCCAGACGTGCCTCGTGGCGGTATAGAATTTTTCCGCGATCCGCCGGGCGGTTTTATCGAAACCGTATTTCCGCAGTCCGCAGAGCAGCATATACATGGTCGGACACCACACCGGCCCCCGCCAGTATCCGGTCTCCAGATCGTAGTCCGGATCGCTTTTTGAAAGAGATGGGACGCCGTACGGAAGGCCGAATGTCTCCGGATCGTCCAGCAGACGGACCATGCGTTCCGCACGGTCCGGGGTCGCGATCTCAGAGATCAGAGTCCAGAATCCGCCGATATGCATCCGGGAGAGCAGTCTGTCCCCCAGACGGTCAAAATAGAACCCGCGTTCCTTGTCCCACAGCGCCGCATTGACGGCTTCGGCAGCGATCCGGTGCTCCGCGGATAGTTCCTCCGCCATGCCGCCCTGCCCCAGACGCCGGGCAATGCGGCTCAGGTTCAACGCATCGAATGCAGCCTGACAGCTTGTGTCGATCCAGTCAAGCTGCCGGTTCCAGCTGAAACGGAGACTGTTTTTCTGCCCGGAAAGATATTCGTACACGCCATCTCCTTCCGCGCCGGGCACCGCCACGCTTCCGCGGGTAAAGGGGATCCCGCCCTCCGCCGTGATATCGTCTTCCCTGTCCCAACGGGGAAGATCGTCCATACCGCAGCCGAAGGGATCGCTGAAATACAATCCGTTTCCGTTGCGGAAGCGGGCCCGGATACATTCATGATGCTTCAGCAGAGGCGGAAAAACCCGGGCGAGCCGCCCGGGGAAAAGATTCTTTTCCGCCATTGCCAGCTCCGCCCAGGAAAGAAGAGGCGGCGCAAAAGCGATGGGATGACGCGGATCCCATTTCCCGTGTCCGTCGCTGCGGATCTGACGGTTGATGAAGCCTTCGGGATCCTGACACCGGTAGAAGTTGTCAAGGGACGCTTCCAGCGGAAAGCGTTCCGGATGATACTGCGCCCAGAAAGCGCAGAAGCAGGTGTCCCAGAGAAAGATGTCCCGGAAGGATCCGCCCGTGCCCAGCCGGGGCGAAAGCAGGGCCGTCGGCGCGGAGTCCCGGAAGAGCTTTGCCTCCGCGATATCCAGCGCCGCCTGATAAAACCCGTTCTTCATGCTTCCTCAAGTCTCGCCCGCACCGGGCAGAAACAGAAGGATATACGATCCCCAGGCATGACAGTCCGAGCGTGTAACGCCGAACTCTTCGGGGAACGTCGTGAGCCCTTCCCGGAGGACATTCTCCCAGAGCGAAAGTCTCCGCCGGATCAGATCCTCCCGGCCCTGTGCCCGGCAGGCGCAAAGATAATAGTACGAGAAGTAGATGCTGCACGGCGTCAGGCCGGACGCATCCAGAAGGACATCGGAGAATCCCGCCAGAACGGCCAGCGACTGCGCATGCTCCGAGAAGAAACGGTGATTCGAATCGTCCGCAAAAAGTTTTTTCTCCGGTACATAGTAGCGGGCCCTCAAGGTCTCCGCCAGCTGTTCCGCCGTCTCCTCCACGGCCGGATCCTCCAGAATTTCCGCCGCCGCCCGCAGAGCGAGCACGCCGAAGAGGGAGACTCCGCAGTTGCCGGGCGGAACGCCGCTGCTCCAGTTCTCGCACCAGTCCAGGAACTGCCATCCGGGGAGACGAAGCCCGTCCGGCCGGACGTGGCGCATCAGATATCCGGTCAGATTCCGGAGTTTCGGCTTCAATTCCTCCAGCAGGGGATCCGTTTTATGCCGTTTCCAGTAATCATGAAAACTGAGCACGAAAACCGGCATGAACGAAGGAATGACCTGAACCAGACGGGACGGATACTGGGTGAGGATCGATCCGTCCGGCCGCTGCGAGGCCAGCAGCATGCGGAGCGTCTTCGCCGCCAGCCGATGGTCATCCGTCAGATGGTATAGAGAAAGCGCCTCCAGACGGGAGTCGCCCGCATAGAGAAGCCGCTCGTAAAACGGACAGTCCATGAAGGTATCGTGAGCGCATGCCCGCAGAGTCTCCACGGCCGCGCGGGCCAGACGGGAATCGCCGCGATATTCCGGGATCGGATACCCCGTTTCATAGAATTCCGCCTCAATGGCAACCTCTCCGGTGACTTCCGTTTCGACATAATGTCCCGCCCGCCACTGAAAATCCCGCCAGTCCAATGCCCCGTCCACTTCGAACACGTCATAGTTTCCGACGAAAACGGAGCCGTCCCTCTTTCCTTTTTCGCCTTGCAGATGCAGCGGATCGAAATTCCCGTTGAGATAGGGCGTCTCGCTCCAGCGCACCTTCACCCGGCCGTGTCCGCGGAAGTGCCAGACCGTCCAGCAGCAGGTGTAATGCGGGAAATAATACAGCCCCTGCCCCCGCCGTTCGGGAACGATCTTTTCATACCTCATTTCAGGCAGATCCGGCGTATGAAGCTCCCGGTCCTGCTCCAGGTACCGGACAGGTTCCCAGATACCGCCGCAAGTGCCGTTCGACGAAATATGCACGCGGGGCGCCGCGGCCCAGTCCGGAAACGGTTTTTCGAATTCGATGCCCGGTTCGAGCCGGCATTCCCACTCGTTCAGCAAGCCGGAATAGTCTTCGCAGTAGAAGCCGGGCCGGACGGACATCTGATTGTGTTCCCAGTCGCCGGGAAGTACCCGGACCCGCGCCAGGAACGTATGCGCGCCGGGATCGACCCGGAAGGCGAGATCGCGGTAATACCAGTACTCCCGCGCGCCCCGTTCGGGTCCTTCGGTCAGATAGGTTCCGTCCAGAAAAATCTGGGCGTGTTCATCCGCGCTGAAACGGAGGCGGATCTCCGTGGATTCTTCGGTGTGAAAACGGCAGCGGTACAGGGCCAGATGCGCACACTGCGGCTGGGAATACGGCTGCATCCAATGGGATTCATTCATGACAACAGACTCTTATGCAAGCGGGGAAAATTTCCGCCTTCGCGCTTCCGCGCTTACGGCGTGACAAGCTGGGAATACCAGGTACTTCCCTTACCTCATACCTCATACCTCATACCTCATACCTCATACCTGTCATTCAAGCCGGAACTGCTCATCGGGCGTGACACGTTTGATGTTCTCCGCGTGGCCGTCCAGGATCAGGACGTTGCATGTGCCGAAATGTCTCTGGAAGTTGACTCCGATGTCATCGGGTGCGCCGGGATTATTCACGTTCTTCGTCCAGACGAATCTCGTAAGCGGGGTGGACGCAGGAACCAGCGTGTCAAACTTGCTGTTTGTTGAGAGCCCGACGTAATAGCACTCGGTCAGAATGATGGTACTGTTCAGCGTCTGCGTCGTTTTCTTGGAATGCGGATACGCGGCCTTGCCGGATTCCGAATTTGCGATTCCCCAGCCGCCGGATTTTCCGTTGACGGGAGCGGCATCCGGATTGCCCACGGTCGGGCGGTACGTCGTGGCCATAACCAGCGGATGCGTGGGTTCGGGATTTGCGTTACTCGGGCCATACGTTATCCCCTGCGCCGGACAGATGAACATTTTATCCGTCGCCGCCCAGTAGGCATGGTCCAGCGCTTTTCCCTGACGGTCCGAATCTGTGACTCCGGGTATCTGCGGCGTCAGATTCAGTTCGTAGCCGACGAAATTGCTCCAGGTGGAGCGGTTCCATGGCGGCGGCAGCCAGTCGTCGTGCGCACCGGCATATTGCAGGATGCCCAGTCCGCACTGCTTCATATTGTTGAGACAGGAAGCATTGGTCGCCGTGTTCTTCACTTTGCCCAGCGCCGGCAGCAGCATCCCCGCCAGAATCGCGATGATGGCGATCACCACCAGGAGCTCGATCAGCGTAAACTTTTTCCTTTTCATAACGCTTTTTCTCCATTAAGGGTTGTTTTTTCAGGGGTACTGGGGGTACTGAAAATCACTTCTCCATCATCTCTCATCTCTCATCTCTCATCTCTCATACCTCATACCTCAT
>JAFZZR010000081.1 GCA_017615635.1 Lentisphaeria bacterium | reverse complement strand
CCTTCGGGACCCGGCGTGTCGAAGTTTTCTGCTCGCCGGACATAGGTACGAGCCGGACCGTCTGTTTCGGCGCAGCGGGCGTCGGAGCGGGAGCCGCGGCTGCGGGCGCATCGGCGGACTCGGCCTGGGGCGTCAGTTTGAGAACTGGCGGAGCCTGCTTTTTGAGGCGCATGGTCTTATCATCGTTTCCGGTACGCGCAGCGGCGGGCGCAGCTCCCTGGGGAACAATGCGAGGCGCAGCTCCGGCCGCGGTATGCAGCTTGATGGGCGCGGGAGCCTTCCCGGGAACTGCTTTTTTCGGTTCTTCCTGTCCTGCCATGATATATATCCTTCCTGAAAAGATAATTGCACATGTCGTCCGGGGAATATACCACCGAACTGCCGGGAACGCAAACAAAAAAGCAAATTTTTTTCACGTTTTTCCGCAAAAACGGCTTTTTCGAGCGCGTGCCGCCCGGCAGGACGGCGTTTCCCGGACCGTTTTATTCGAACCGGATTTCAGTAAAGCGGTCGGGTTGGTGGAAATTCAGTTTGGGGAGCGGCTGCCACGAAAGCCAGCACGGATGAGAACAATCGTCCGCGCACTTCGTTATGTTGGCGGTCCAGGTCTGGCCGGACAGTTCCGGGTTCACGTTTACGCCGTTTTTCACAAAGAAGGAGACCGGAATGGCGAAGAAGAATTCCCAGGTCACCGGATCGGAGGTCTCGGGATCGACCGACCGGGGCAGCGTGGAATAACGGAGGACCGTATCGCAGTCGGCCTGGGGAATGACGAAACGGGGAACGGGATCGGTGGGGGTTATGCGGTACAGAAGCATGACGGTCCCGCCGCTGAATTCGAAATTGAAGTAGCAGGGATTGTCCTTCGGGCGGACGAAGAACTCCACGCAGGAGTCGAGACAGACGGAATCCTGATCCTTCTTCGCGCGGATCAGAATATAGCGGTCCTGCACCCGGTAACGGCCGAAAATGAACCCGTTTCCATGAAGGAGCCGGCAGGAGGTGTACGGAGTGAACCCGTGCTCGGGCTTATCCCCCAGGTAGCGGTTCTTCAGTTCGATTATCCCGGCCTGACTCCAGACCGGAGAATCAAAATTGTCCGCGGGTGTGGGATTGACTTCGGTTTTCTTCACAAGATAAGCGCTCATGAAACGGCATCCTTTCTTTATTCCGTCCCCGTCGATGGAAAGACGGTGTTGAAAACGATCAGCGAGGCGCGAAGACCGGTCCTTCAAACCGGAGGTCGATCATCCTTCCGGATGAAGTATTCTGCATGGAATTCAGAACGGGGATCAGCCGTTCGGCAACGCTCCGGCGAAGCTGTTCACCGGATACACCGGCAGGCAGAAGCACCCGATAGGGCTTCGGATCGTCCCGGTACGTGAGCTCACACTGAAGATACCGGACGTCCGGATTCCGGACGACAATGATTTTGCGGATGGATATGCGGCTGATGCAGGGATCTTCCGATGTGGCAACCATCCGGATAAACGCGAGCGCGACGCCGATCTCCGGGTCCGTCGTTTTCCCCTTGGACGTCAGCGACAGTTCCCGTCTCAGATTTTCCGAGTATACCACCGGCAGGCCGGCCCGTTTGTCCGACGTGTAATAGGAGGAATGAAGCGCCACGCCGTCATCATCCAGATAATATCCGAATCCCGTATCGGCCCGAGGCACCCGGTTCTGGATCTGGAAAACCAGAAGATCGGGCAGTTCGCGCCGAATGGAGATGTGCTCGATTTCAGGCTGATCCCGCCGGATGGTATCCCGCAGACGTCGCAAGTCCACGGCAAAAAGATTCGTTTCGCCGGGCACGATCCCGATCCGTTTCGCAAACTCCTGCGCCTTGACCGCCCGTTCCTGCTCCGTTTTTCCGGCCCAGAAGCCGGATGTGCATTCCAGCTGTATCTCCCGGATGATCAGACGCGGATTTTCATAGAAGAGCCAGTGCATGGAGAACCAGAAGGCCGCGGCGATCAGGACAATTCCGACAAAAATCACGCCGAGAGCCAGAAAGATTCTCGTTTTTCTGCTCATCTTGCCGCTTTTCTGTTCGCTGCCCACGGTCCGACCGCCTTTCGGGTTGTCCTCTTCGGGAATAGGCATTCCCGTTTTCTCTCGAATATGCTAAATATAACAGGCTCGGCCGGTTTTTCAATGAAAAAAAACGGTTTTCCCCCGGAAAAGATGTCTCTTTTCGGAAAAATCGCCGTTTTTTCCCCTTTTTTTCAGGGAAACCGGAAAAAAACGTCTTTCCCGCCAAACTCGTCCCGGATCCTTATCCGGACTCTATTTCGCGCCATTAAGACAATCCAGCACCGCCCGGCACCCGGAGGCCGCCGCCGTGACCGCCTGCCTGTACACGGGATCGGCGCAGTCGCCTGCGGCATAGACGTGCGGGACGCTGGTCCGCGAGGTCCCGTCGAACGTCCGGATATAGCCGGACGGATCCATTTCGAGGCGGTCGCGGAAAAGGCCGGTGTTGGGATCATACCCCAGCGCGGAGAAGAAGGCGGCGCAGGGGATCGTCTCCGAGGATCCGTCCGCACGGCGGATCCGGACGCCCTCCACCCTTTCCGTACCGAGGATCTCTTCCACCGTGCAGGAAAGATGCAGTACGATCTTCGGCTCGGAGCGGACCCGGTCGGCCATGATCTGCGAGGCCCGGAACTGATCCCGGCGGTGGACCAGATGGACCCGGTCCGTGAACCCGGCGAGAAACAGAGCTTCGTCCATGGCCGTATCGCCGCCGCCCGCCACGCAGACCGTCATGCCGCGGAAGAGCGGTCCGTCGCACCGGGCGCAGGCGGAAACGCCCTTGTTGCGTAGCCTCCGTTCGGAAGCCAGCCCCAGCCATCGGGGCGAGGAGCCTGTTGCGATGATGAGATTGCGGCATTCCAGCGAGGAGCCGTCGGCGAAATTCACCCGGTGTCCCGCCGTACCGCCGCAGGAGAAGCACACGTCGACTGCCTGGGTGTTCAGGATTACGGCGCCGGCCCGCTCCGCTTGACAGCGCATCCGGTCGGTCAGTTCGAATCCGTCCACGCCGTCCGGGAATCCCGGAAAATTTTCCACGCTTCCCGTCTGGACGAGGAGACCGCCGGGCAGCGGACCGTCGGCGATTTTCGGTTTCAGGTCGGATCGGGCGGCATAGATGCCCGCGGTGAGGCCCGCGGGGCCGCTTCCCAGGATCAGCAGTTTTTCCATTTTTCCCTCCTTTTCAGCGAAATGGACATACCATGTACCATATCGCGGAAGGAGGGAAAAATCAATGGCGAATCAATTTTCGATTTCGTTCTGCATGGCCACGAGCTGATCGGCTCCGTACATCTTGCGGAGCTTCGGCTTTTCGATCTTGCCGGTGGGATTCCGCGGCACGGGCGCAAAGAAGATCTTGCGGGGCCGCTGATATCGGGGGAGATCCATGCAGAAGTTGCGGATCTGCTCTTCCGTGAGGGTGTGCCCCTCCTTGACTTCGATGATGGCCGCCGCGATCTCGCCCAGCCGGCTGTCGGGAAGGCCGATGACCGCCACGTCCTTGATATGGTCGTTCCTCCTCAGGAAATCCTCGATCTGCACCGGATAGAGATTTTCCCCGCCGGTAATGATCACGTCCTTCTTGCGGTCCACCAGATAGATGAATCCGTCTTCCGACTCCTTGGCCATGTCGCCGGTGAAGAGCCAGCCGTCTTCCAGAACTTCCGCCGTGGCTTTTTCGTCCTTGTAGTAGCACTTCATGACGCCGTCGCCCTTCAGCGCAAGCTCGCCCACGGTGCCGCGGGGCACGTCGCGGTGCTTTTCGTCCACGATCCGGGTCTGCCAGCCGTATCCGGCCACGCCGAAGGCGCCTACGTGATCGATATTTTCGATGCCCAGATGAACGGCGCCGGGCCCGATGGATTCGCTGAGCCCGTAGTTGGTGTCGTAGTCATGATGGGGGAAGACGGTCTTCCAGCGCTTGATGAGGCTCGGGGGCACGGGCTGCGCACCGATGTGCATCAGACGCCACTGGTCGAGATGATATTTCTCCAGCTTGATGTCGCCCCGTTCGATGGCATCCAGAATATCCTGCGCCCAGGGAACAAGCAGCCAGACCACCGTGCAGCGCTCCTCGGATACGGCGGAAAGAATGCTGTCCGGACGGGTCCCCTTGAGAAGAACGGCTCTTCCGCCCACGAGGAAACTGCCGAACCAGTGCATCTTCGCGCCCGTGTGGTAGAGAGGCGGTATGCAGAGAAACACGTCGTCGTGCGTCTGATGATGATGCTGCTGCTCCACCTTGCAGGAGTGCATCAGGCTCCGGTGCGCATGCAGGATCGCCTTGGGGAATCCCGTGGTCCCGGAGGAGAAGTAGATCGCCGCATCATCGTCGTCCGTCAGCGGGATCTCGGGAGTTTTGCTGGAGCAGTAGGACACCATGCTGTAATAGGGCTCCGCGAAAGACGGGCAGTCCTCGCCGATGTAGAAAAGTGTCTTGACCCGGGGGATCCGGTCCGCAATATCCTCGATCCGTCCGACGAATGCGGGCCCGAAGATCAGGCAGTCCACGTCGGCCAGTTCCAGGCAGTAGCGGATCTCTTCGGCCGTGTAGCGGAAATTCAGGGGCACGGCCACCGCGCCGCTCTTGAGGATCCCGAAATAGACGGGAAGCCATTCCAGGCAGTTCATCAGCAGAATGGCCACCTTGCTTCCCTTCTTGATGTGACGGGTCAGCAGCAGATTCGCCATCCGGTTGGCCTTCCTGTTGAACTCATCCCAGGTGATCTCGGAACGGAACGATTCGCTCCGGCTGGGCTCGATCAGGGAAAATTCACGCCACGTGGAGGGTTTCTTCTCCATATCCTGCGGATTGATCTCCACCAGCGCGATCTCGTCTTTGTACAGGGCGGCATTTTGTTCCAGAATTTCCGTAATTGGCATAACGTGGATCCTTATATGATTGGGTTCGACCGTGGAGTCACGGAGATTTTAGCGAATATATCACCGTTTTTGTAAAAAAACAAGCGCGGCGCCGTCTTCATTCGGAACGGCTCCGCTCGATTTCCAGGGAGACGCAGCCTGCCAGCCGGGCCGCGCCGGGTTTGTCTATGCGCAGACGGATCGCCAGCACTTTCGGCTCCTCGGCCAGAACGACCGAGCAGAGATGCTCCGCCAGGGCCTCCAGAAGCCGGAAGCGGCAATTCCCGGCCAGCTCGGCAAGACGGGATTCGATCCGGCTGTAGTCGAAGGTGTCTTCCAGATCGTCGCTCCGTCCTGCCTGACGGAAATCCCCCGAAAGTTCCGCGCGGATCCGCAGCGGCTGTCCGCGGTCGATTTCACCGGGCAGGGTCCCGATATGCGCCAGGACCGGCAGCGCATCCAGTATGATCTTGTCCATTATGTCGGACCGGTCACTTCTTCTCGGCTTTCTTCCGCTGCGTTTCTTCGGAGCGTTCCAGCTCGGCAAGCAGCGATCTTTCCCTTGCCTTGTTGATCACGTCCGCAGGATTTTCTCCCCGGATGGCAAGGGCGGTATCCTGCGCCGCCACCACGGAAATGAAGTCGGACTCGCGCACTGCTTTGAACTCGCGCGCGATCTCCTTCTTCAGCTTGCCGTCGGCGGTGAACACGCGGATCGTCAGATGGAACAGGTTGTCGTCTCCGTGGGCCAGACCCACGGCACAGAGATAATCGGCCTTGGTGTCCTTGCAGATCCGGGCAACAACGGATTCCGTCAGCTTTTCCCCGGGGGAGACCACTTTCCGTTCCTCGTCCACCACTTCCTGCGGGATCAGTTTCACCTTCGCATGGGTGGCCAGTTCCGACTTATAGTATTCCCACAGCAGCGAGGAAATCCGGTTGTCGGAGTCGCTTCCGCCCGCGGCGGGCCACACCGTCACTGCGAACGGTTTCTGGGCGAAGAGGGAGACCGTACCGAGAAAAAGGGCGGTAAAGAAGATTTGTTTCAGCCGTTTCATGTCCATGAAATCCTTTCGATGAGTAAAAAAATCTGTACAATAAGAACTTTACCACAAAACCGCCGATCTTTCAAGTAAAATGACGGAAGAAAACGAAAAAATTATTGAAATGCGGTGAAATGCCTCGCCCGGCATCTGCCATATTCCTCTGTTCCGGAATACTGCAAAAGGAAAAAGACGCATTTTTCGCAGGGGGGATTTGACAAACCGAAGAACAGGCGTTATATTCGTGAAAAAATGGAAAGAGTATGGAAAGAGTTCTATGATCCTCCGACAGAAAAAACTGAAATACGACAAAGCCGCAGAACAGATCCTCGACGCCATCCTCTCCGGTTCCCTCGGCGAGAATCTGATTCTCCCTTCCGAGCCTGAACTCGGCCGCATGCTCGGCATCGGACTCAACACCGTCCGCACCGCCCTCCGCAAGCTGGAGACGGAGGGGATCATCATCAAGCGGCACGGCCGGCAGAGCCGCATCAATCCGAAGGCTCTCCGGAAACAGGCCGCTCCCATCCGCCGCATCGCCTGGGTGGATACTATGCGCATCACGCAGCTCAACCCCATTTTCTTCGATATTTTCCGTTCGATCTCCGAAAACACCTCCGCACGGAATGTCAAGTTGGACTACATCCCTCTCAACATCGAGGCTGTGGCCGAGAATTTCTTCCGGAAACAGCACGAATACGACGGACTCATCCTCGGCGAATTCAATCCGCCTTTCCTGGACCGCATCGCCCGGATCACGCATCCGAACACGGTCTGCGTCGACTGTCCCCGGCCCGGCATTCCCCACTGCGTCAAGACGGACAATTATCTTGGCGGTCAGCTCGCCGCACGCGCCCTGATCGACTCCGGATGCCGCTGTCCGGCGGTCTTCGGCTATGCGGAATCCATCGCCCCTCACTACACCCCGTTCAGGGAACGGCTCCGCGGATTCCTGGATTATCTGGAGCAGGCCGGTCTCCCGCCCCTGACTCCGGAACGATATCTCACCATAAGATCCGCGGAAGAAGAGGACCATTTTTCGGACTTCCTGAAAAAACGGCTCCCCGTCCTGAAGAAAACCGACAGCATTTTCTCCCTGACGGATAAATTCGCCATCGATCTCCTTTACTCTCTTCAGGAACTGGGAATGCGCGTGCCGGACGACCTCGCCGTCATCGGCTTCGACGGTCTTTCGATCTCCCGCTTCGTTTCGCCCCTGCTGACCACGATCCGCCAGCCCGTGGAGGAAATCGGACACAAGACTCTGGAGATCGTGCTGAATCCCACCGAGAGCAAATCCTATCCCGAGATCATCCAGATCCCGCCGACCCTGCAGCCCGGTGAGACGCTCAATATCAGCAACAATTATAAACAAAAATAAAGGAGATTTGCAGATGCTGCACACTCGGCTGAAACAAAGTGTCATTCTTCTCCTGTTCTGCTTCGGTCTGCTTGCTTCCGCGGCGGAAAATCTGCTGAAGAACGGCGATTTCTCGACTTTGAACGAAAAGCGGCAGCCCGCGGAATGGACATGCCGCGGCAACACGGAGAATTTCCAGTTCACGGAGGGCAAAGCCGAACTCAAAGGAAAAAACACTTCCCTGATCGCCTCCCTGACTCCGGCCGTCGGAAAGGAGGCCGTCATCACCTGCCGCGTTGCCGGAAAAGGGAAGTACCGCATATACGCGGAGTGGTACTGGCAGCAGGACGGAAAAAAGCACTCCCGTTCCACCGGGACAGCCTGGAAGGATGCCGTTCCCGAGGGAAAGGATTTCATGCTTTCGCTCCAAATACCCGGTCAGCCGGAGACCGGCGCGGTGCTGGTGCTTCAAACCGATTCCGAAGAGTTCATTACGTTTTCCGGTCTGGCCGTGAAGGAATTCGATCTCCGGAATTTTGTTCTTGCGCCGAAAGCGGTCCAGAAAATCAATATGCCTCCGCTGGAGCCCGGGAAAAAGTATAAGATCACCTATTCCGTCCGGGGTACGGGAATCACGGGGAATACGACCTGTTTTCATTTTTTCAGAATGCTTCTTTCCGATTCCAGGGGAAACAGACTGGCGTCATTTCCGCAGGAAGACTGCATGGAGGAATTCCAGAATAAATCCATAACCTTTACTGCCTCGGGAGAAGGAAATCCGGTATTGGAAATCCGGTCTCAATCCGCCGGCATGCTGGAGTTCAGGGATCTGGAGACAAAGCAAGCCTCCGATGAGGGGCCGGCCGACCGCCTGGTGATCACCAGTCCCCGGTTCCGCGGCACGTTTTACTCTTCGCTGGAGGAGAAGGCTGTCTCCGGATATGTCGTCTCCGACAGCCCGGTTTCCGGCGGCACCGCGGTACTGAAGACCGCTTCCGGTCAGTCTCATTCTGCGGAACTGGAACAAAGTGGCGGAGAGTGGAAGTTCTCACTGCCCGGCGAACCCGGACAGTTGGAGATCACGCTCAAATCGCCGGACGGGAAAGTACGAGTTCTCACGCAGGAGATACAGCGTCTCCCGGCGTCGTCCATGGAGGTCATAGCGGATTCGGACAACATGCTCCGCATCAACGGCAAACCTTTCTTCCCCGTGATGTTCTATTTTTACGGCGGCGGAAAAAACCTCTATGCTTCCGCCCGCAACGGACTCAATACCATCATGGTCGCGCCTCCGGCCCGGGCATCTCAACTTCTGGCTGTTCTGGACGGCGCGGAAGAGTACGGGATGAAAGTTTTTCTCTCTTTCATGCACTCGGTTCCATCCGTATACAACGAGGAAAAACTGCGTGCCTGGGAAAACATGGTGGAAAATCTGCTGACGAAAGAGGTGCTGGCGCATCCGGCCCTCTTGGGATACTATCTGGACGATGAACCGTACTGGTGCGGCGTCAATATCAGGTCCTTCAAACGGGGATACGATTTTCTGCGGAAGATCGATCCGTACAGACCTGTCTGGGTCTGTGCCGCCCCGCGCGGCACGGTGGAAGAGCAGAGACCCTACGGGCAATGCTCGGACGTCTACGGGATCGACATTTACCCTGTTCCGGTCCCCAATGCCCACAGTCATCTGGATGACAAGACGTTGAGCTGTGTCGGGAAATATGCGCTCCGGTCAGGCGAGATCACCGATCATGTGAAGCCGGTCCTGATGACGATCCAGGGGTATTCCTGGAATGATTTCCGTAAGAGGAACGGCGGAGAACTTATCGGATATCCGACGCGTGAGGAAAGCCGGTTCATGGTATACGATGCCATCATCAACGGTTCCACAGGACTTTGCTGGTACGGTGTCTCCTATGTACGTTCGCCGGATTTTCTGGACGACCTTTTGGATATTGCCCGGGAATTGCAGAAGATATCCGGCGTTCTTACATCCCGAAGCAGTGTCCGCGGGCAGGTCTCCGCCGTGGAATTCCGGCTTTTTTCCGGCGATGGATGGACTTTCGCCATTGCGGCCAACACATCGGATCAGCCTATCGAATCCGTCCTGCCTGATATCCCGGGTGCTCCAGAGGGAAATCTATCCTTTGCTCCCTATGAAGTCAAATTCTTCCGGACGGGCCCCACCCCACCTCCGGCATGGGAACTTCCTCCCGAGGATAAAACGAAGGAGGATCCGATACTCGTTTTCACCGAGCCCATACGCAGGAGACTCAACAGCGTGGAATATGAAGCGCCGCCGAATATGAAATGGATCTGGGACGAAAAGGTGAAAGATGTGAAATGCTCCGAAATTTTTGCGAGAGTCAGATTTCAGGTCGAGCCCGGCCTTGAGAAGGCCTGCCTCCGGTATGCCGCGGATGACAATGTATCGGCCGTCTTCATCGATGGGATACCGCTGTCCGGATTCAAAAACTTTGCTTCATCCAGTTATATGGCCGTCAATGATATTACGGACCGGATGAAGGCCGGGGAACACGTTCTCTGCATCCGGGCCAATGACGCCGGACAGCTTCCGTGCGGACTTCTGGCGGAGATCCGTCTGGAGTACGGCGACGGACGCATCGTCTCGATCCCGACCAATGCCTCCTGGGAAACATCGACGTCGTTATCCGGGCCGTGGACCGGGGCTGCGGAAATACGAGCTCTCGGGGAGAAGCCGTGGGGCACGCCGCGACTGCTCCCGGCGGAAAGTCCGCCGTCCGCAAAATAACAGAACACAGAAGAAGAACAACAAAAATACGGAAAGGAATAAGGATCATGAAACGAAAAGACTTTACACTGATCGAGCTGCTGGTCGTCATCGCGATCATTGCCATCCTTGCGGGGATGCTGATCCCGTCTCTGGGAACGGCGAAAGAGAAGGCCAAGGAAATCAAGTGTGTTTCCAACAACAAACAGCTTTTCATCGGCATGAATCTGTACATTTCGGATAACGATGACTATTTTCCGTATGGATATGTATCCAAAAGCTGGTTGGGAACAAGCGAGAATGCCTTCTGGACGGATTACCTTGCGGGGAAATCGGCCTATATTTCCCCGGAGGTGCTTTTCTGTGATTCCATGAAGCACCGGTATAAAGATCATGTATTCATAGATGATTTGACAAATCATGAACTGGGCTCAAGGAACAGAAGCAGTTTCGCCTGCTACGGATACAACTACTGGACGCTGGGAGGAAACAACAACAGTTTCGGTCGGGGAATGCCGATCAAGGCCGGAGCTACCACTTCCATGAAACTCAGCCGGATCAAACGTCCTGCTTATGTCTTTTCACATCTGGAGTGCGTACTCGCGGCGGACGAAAACCGGTTCGGATACGGCCTTTTTTCAGCCATCTTCTCCTATAATGCGGGGAATACGGTCGGAACTCCGTGGGGTGTCCATCGCGGCAACTGCGTGGCACTTTTCTGCGACGGCAGCGTGCAGAGTCTGAAAGTCGGCCCGCCCGTCATGGAGTCGAGCAGACAGTTCTATGTAAAATACACTAACGAGAACGGAACGAATTATTTCGTGGCGGATTGACGATCTCACAAAATCCATGAACGAGGCTGATATCCCCGGCCCCTTTCCCGGGAGGAGATCGGACACAAGACGCTGGAGATCGTACTGAATCCCACGGAAAGCAAGTCCTATCCCGAGATCATCCAGATCCCGCCCGTGCTCCAGCCAGGCGGAACTCTGAAAATCGAACAAAACAAACATTTATAAGCAAACCTTAAAGGAGTTTCAAACATGAAAAAGCACAAACGGATCGAATTCACCTTGATCAAGCTGCTGGTGGTCATTGCCATCATCGCGATTCTCGCGGGGATGCTGCTGCCGGCGCTGGGGAATGCGAAAAAAATGGCAAAGGAAACCCAGTGTACCTCCAACAAGAGAAACATCGGGATGTACTACGCTTTTTATGCAGGCGATTACAACGACTTTTTCATTCCATCACAGATGGTAACGCCGCCCGAGTTCAAGAATGTATGGGTCCGGGGAATTTATCCCGGGGCCAATCTGGAATGGTACGAAACGGCATTTCTCTACGGGATGTCGGGGGCTACGACCACTCAAGAGGAACTGAAAAACGCATTTTCCTGCCCCTTGTTTTCCCCGGCAGAAGCACAACTTGGCAGTGCTTTTAATTCATATGGCAGCGCGACTCGGGTAACAGGAACACTTTACACCTATGATTCGACATGGCCACTTTTGAAAATGCCTCAAATAAAACAGCCGGGTGAAAGAATTATCATCGGAGAAATGAAAGCCAAGGAAAATACATTTTGGCTGACATTTCCTCAATGGCTTGATGTTCTCAGACATCGGAACCGGATCCACGCGCTGACGGCATCTCTTTCCGTGATAAGCGAGAAGTATACGACGGATAACGATGTCAAGACAAAGATTTATTACTTCGAAAGGTAAAACAAATAATCCCATTGTCCGGTAATGTCTCCTGCTTGAACATTCTGCAGTGAAAGAAGCATGATTATGATATCGAAACACAGAACCTTTTTCACCCGGTTCGCACGTCTTGCGGCGGCCCTGCTGTTCCTCTCTTTACCGACTCTGGCGGAGGAGATCGGACACAAGACGCTGGAGGTCGTACTGAATTCCGCCGAGAGCAAATCCTATCCCGAGATCATTCAGATCCCGCCCGTGCTCCAGCCAGGCGGAACTCTGAAAAACGAACAAAACAAACATTTATAAACAAACCTTAAAGGAGTTTCAAACATGAAAAAGCACAAACGGATCGAATTCACCTTGATCGAATTGCTCGTCGTTATTGCGATTATTGCGATTCTCGCGGGGATGCTTATGCCGGCGCTGGGAAAGGCGAAAGGAATCGCGCAGGGAGCGGCGTGCCAGAGCAATCTGAAACAGCTTGGGCTCGGTATGGTCAATTACACCGACACGTATGACGGCTGGGTCCAATGGTGTCTGGCGCCGTCTCCCAGTTCGGCCCCGTATTTCTGGGTCGATGCACTTTCCGAATCTCTGGGACTCCCCGGTGGAAAATATGACTTCAACGGCTGGAAGGGGTCCGCCACAAAAGAGCAGCGAGCGCTCTTTACCTGCGGTCCTGCCGAAACGACCGGAGATTACAATTCGTCGACGAACCCGAAAGGCGAACAGTACCTGGGACTTGGATACCGGCAGAATGCCCGGATCGGGCACCGGGATTATTACAAAGAAAACGCTGCTTACGCGCCGCGCCGACTGACCAGTGCAAAGGGCATTTCCCGGAAAGTCGTTATCGGAGATGCCAAGGATAAAGACAGTCCCTGGACGGAATTCCAGAACACGAACAGGGTTCCCTTCCGGCATTCCAACGGGGTCAACATTCTCTTCGGGGACAGCCACACGGAAAATATCAGTACGACGCGTGCGATCAACAGAGACAGTTTTTCCATTGCCTGGTAACGCATTCCCGCCGAAACATTCTGCAGTGAAAGGAGCATGATCATGATACCGAAACACAGAACCTTTTTCACCCGGTCCGCACGTTTTGCTGCGGCCCTGCTGTTTCTCTCTTTGCCGGCTCTGGCGGAAGAGACGGCAAAGATTTCCGTCGCAAAAATAGCCGAGGCGCCGGAGATCGACGGTCAGGGCACGGACGCCTGCTGGAGCGCTCTTCCCTGGTACAGCGGATTCACGCTCATCAATCAAAAGGAAACAAAGGCGCCGCAGGAAACGAAGTTCAAAGTTGCGCATGACAACGACCATCTGTATTTTCTGATCGAGGCGGAGGAATCCGAGCCCGCCAGGCTGAATGCGAAGGTCTCAGAGCGGGACAATCCCCGCGTGGCCTACGACGACTGCGTGGAAGTGTTTATCGATCCGAACCGGGATTTCGACCGCTTCTATCATTTCATCGTCAACACGACGGGCGCACTCTACGATGCGGAATACCTGCAGGGCGGTTTCCTGACTTCGAAGGATTGGGACTCCGAGGGCCTGAAAATCGGCACGGCAGTCCACGAAAAATCCTTTACTGTGGAACTGGCAATCCCGTTGGTGGAGCTGGGACTGGAAAACATCTCCGGACGCATGGGGATCAATGTGGCACGGGAGAGCTATGCGGGCGGGAAACCCGTTTTGAGTTCGTTTGTACCCATCGACGGCAGTTTCGGGCAGCCGGCCCTTTTCGCTCCGGCGCAGTTGGAAAAGTGCGATCTGAAGCACTTCGCCTGGAAGATCGGCGGACCGGTGAATCCCGCATTCCTCCGCCGTGAGGGGAAGATCGTCTACGAGGGGAAATTCTATCTCGGGAACAGCACCGGGAAACTTCAGATGTCCCGGCTGACCCTCCGGTTCAAGAATGGTCCGACCTTCGGGGAACATGTCATTCTGGATAACGGACTGGGGCGCGAGTACAGTTTTTCGCTGCCCGTCGACGTCTCCATTCCGGATCAGATGCTTCATCTGGAACTGAAGGACAATAAGACCGGGCAGAAATTCGCCAGCCGGCAGATACCGGTTTCCGTCAGTTATTCACCCCTTTCCATAACGCTGACGAATCCGCCCTACCGGGACAACATCTACAGCGATATGAATGTCACGGAGATCGCGGGCGACCTCGTCATCGGGGAGGCCGGGTCGGAAAACTTCCCCGTCACCTTCGAACTGGCCGATTCCGATGGCAAGATTCTGGCCTCGGGCACGGGGGCGGGCTCCTGCAAATTCCGTCTGCCGATCCCGGCGCTGGAAGAGGGCGACTATCTTCTGACCGTTCGCGCCGGAGAGTATACGGGTACGAAAAAGATCCGGAAGCTCCCGAAGGTGAAGGGAGAAGTCCGGTTCGATGAAAACGGATATATGCTCGCAGACGGGCAGTCGGTCATTCCGTACGGCGGTTTTTCGTGCAATCCGGACCGGGAGTCCGCGCTGGGATTCAATCTGAATTTCAGTTACATGGGCTCGTATCTTCACGGACAGAAACTGCAGGAAACATTCGACCGGTATGCGGAACTCGGACTGAAGACCGCCATCAACTGCTATCCGTCCGACAAAATCAGCAATCCCGAGGCTATGCGCAAACCGCTGACAAAACAGGAGGCAGACCAGATCCGGAGCCGGATCCGGGAACTGCGGAGCCATCCGGCGCTGCTGGGGTGGTATCTTGCCGATGAACCCGAAGCCGTCCCGGCGCTGCCCTCCCGTCTGAAGGAGATTTATGAGATCTGCAAGGAGGAGGATCCGCATCACCCGGCCATCATCCTCAACAACACGGCGGCTGGATACCGGAAATACGCCGAAGTGGCCGATATCACCATGCCGGACGCCTACCCGAATTTCCTCTCTGGCGGCGATGCCGGAAAGCCCATCCGGGAAGTTTATGATTTGCTGAAACTCTCTTCTGAAGTGAATGCCAGGATCCAGTGGATCACGCCTCAAGCCTTCAATTGGGGAGATTACAGCAGGACCGGCCAGCGTGCGCCGGATTTTGCGGAACTTCGGAATATGCATTATCAGGCGATCCTCGCCGGGGCCACCGGATTCTGCTGGTTCGAGTTTTCCAATCTGCAGTGCGAGCCGGAAGTCTACCTCGGCCTGGCCCAGTTACTGAAGGAAACGAAGATCCTGAACGACCTCTGGTTCAATGGGTACAAGAGAGTTGCGCTCGATACGGGCGATCCGGACGTTTTGGCGGCCGCGTGTCCGGGAAATGACGGACGTCATTACATCGTGACGGTCAACTGCTCCACGTCTCCGAAGGACATCTCCCTGCCTGCCGAGGGAAAAATCTATTTTGCGGCAGGTGAAAAACAGTCGTTCACACCCGTCGAAGGAAAATTGACGGATCAACTGACGAAGTATCAAACGCGGGTCTATGTGACGGATCAAGCGCTGGCGGAATCATTCTCGCTGGACGAATACAAGCCGAAGGTTGCGGAAGCCATGGCGAAACTGTACAAGGAAGGCAATCTCGCCTATTCCCGGAAAGGCCGTGTCCGGTTCGAGCTCTCCTGGGACAAAAGAAGTTCCGCCTTCTGGCATCTGGGAGACGGTGCGTTCAATATGATGTTCTGGATACGGAACAGCAAGCCGAAGGATACGACGGTTTCCATCACATTCCCGGAAAAGGTCAAGGCCTCGCGGCTCTGTCTCTTCGGGAAGAATCTTCGGAGGGGGATCGTGGAGGCGGAGGTAAACGGGGAATGGGTCAGGCTCGCCGAGCTGAAACCGGCCGGGGAGAAATCCATGGAAGCCTCGTTCCCCGCGGTCGAAAGTGCGAAATTCCGCATTTCCGAACTGTCGGCTTCCGGGATCAGCGAGATCGAAATGTATGGCCCCTCGCAAGAGGAAAAATGAAAACGTCCGGATATTCATACAGGAAACTGCCTGCCGTTTTCGTCATGCTCCTGTGCGCCCTGAACTTGTCGGCGCTGGATGAAAGCGGTTTGATCGCGCACTTTACGTTCGACGATGACACGGCAGCCGAACTGAAAAGCACGGACGGCAATTATGTGTTCAAACCGCGCGAAGGCGGAAGCGCCGATTTTTCCCATGTGGGATTTGTTGAAGGAGTCCACGGCAAGGCGCTTCACCTGAAAAGCGGTAATACAGTTCATTACTGTCTGCCGCCGGGAGTCCTGACCGATCTCAAACCGCCCTTCACCATCGCGCTCTGGATCAAACGGACAGAGGACAAGACGGAGCATAAGCACGCCGTTTTCTGCGGGACCTGCGCGGACCCGAAAGACTACGGTTTCGAATTTTCGTGGTTCTGGTACTGCCTGACACTGCGCTGGGGAGACGGCGGAAAGTCCTATGCCGTCACGACCCCGGCCCGCACGCTTTTCGTGGACAAATGGCATCATGCGGCCGCGGTCCACGACGGGAAGATCGTGACGCTCTACGTAGACGGGATGGCGCTGACCGCCAGGGAAGCCGATGCGGAATTTGTCCACGTTCCCAAAGACAAGAAATTTGCCAACCGGTTCACGCTTGGCCAGTTCCCCACAAGTTTCAGCGCATATCCCCATGTCGGCCTTATGGATGATCTTTTTCTGTTTTCCCGGCCCCTTTCCCGGGAGGAGATCGTGGCTCTGGCGGAAGGAACATTGTCCCGGTAAGCGGTGAGCATGTCCTCCTGGCGGCGGAGTTCGTGCCGAAAAGAAAAATGTCCTGCTTGACAAATGCGGGAAGGGGGGGTATAGTGTTAATCAGACTCGGGGAGAAACGACATGAAGGACATCACCGGCAGCGTTTACACATTCGAAGACCTGATACAGGGCAACTTCCTGTATGTGGACAAGACGGAATACATCTGGCAGCTTGTAAGGCCGGCCAAAGAGATGTACTTCCTCTCCCGGCCGCGCCGCTTCGGCAAGTCTCTCACTCTCTCCACATTGAAAGCTGTCTTTCAGGGAAAGAAGGAACTCTTCAAGGGCCTTGCCATTTACGACAAGCCGTACGACTGGAAGCCGTACCCGATCATTCAGCTGGATATGAACGGCCGCGACTTCAGCACGCTTGAGAAGATGGAAATAAATTTCCGGCAAATCCTTATGGAACAGGCGGAGGTGAACAACGTAGATTTACCGGAAACAGCTTCCAATACCATGTTCCACAAACTCATAAAGACGCTTCACGACAGAGACGGCGATGTGGTCATCCTTCTGGACGAATACGACAAGCCCATTCTGAACAACATTTCCAAGCCGGACAGCCGGGCGTTTCTGGACGCGCTGAAGGTCTTTTATTCGGTCATCAAGGAAAAGAACGGGATGATCCGGCTGGCCTTCATCACCGGCGTCAGCAAATTCTGCCATGTGTCGCTCTTCTCCGATCTGAATAATCTGACCGACATCACCATGGACGCCCGTTACGCCACCATGCTGGGCTATACACAGAAAGAATTCGAAGTCAATTTCGCAGACCGGATCGAGGCCGTTGCCAAACAGCAGGACTTGTCGAAGGAACAGCTGCTTCCGGAAATCAAGGCGTGGTATGACGGATTCCGGTTCCACGCGGACAGCGAGTCCGTATACAATCCGGTATCTCTGGCGAAATTCTTCGAGTCGGGCGG